>PLGF01000042.1:0-14639 GCA_003138485.1 Verrucomicrobiales bacterium
GGCTTTCGCCGCGCTGCGAAATATGGGGCTAGGGGGCCGCCGGGCGGCGGTCCAAAGGAATGGAGACGCGCACCAAGCCCGGGTGGCCGCTGCGCGGCGGGGGAATTTCCAGCTTGCCCAAATGGGTCTGGATAATCTTGCTGGTCACGGCCAGCCCCAAGCCCAGTCCCACTTTGCGCGTGGTAAAGAACGGCTCCNNTTGTCCGCCGCCTCGGCGCTGAATCCCGCCCCGCTGTCCTGCACCTCGATCTGCGCCCAGCGTGTGCCGCTGGAATCCGTCTCGGTCCGCGTCCGCACCTGCACTTGGCAGGAAGACACGTTGGCCTGAAGCGCGTTGAGGATGATTTCGGCGAAAGCATGCTGAAGGCCCTGCCGGTCGCAGGAGATGCTCAGCGGCTCCCCCGCAGACTCATACTGCAAGAGCACGGTGGCTGAGGGATGGCAGGCCCGCGCCTCCTGGAAGGCCTCTTCAATCAGCTCTTTGACAGGAACGGATTCGACCTCGCTGACGTGGTCGCGCGCCAGAAACCGCATCTGATCGACCAGCCGGCTGACGCGTTTGACGCTGTCTTCCATTGCCGCCGCCAGCGAGCGTTGGAAGTCCGGGTCGGCGCCTCTTTCCGGCAAGAGCTGCTGATGCGTTGAAATGGGGACGACGGCGTTGCCGATCTCATGGGCGAGGCGTTCGGCCATTTGCTGCACCAGTCGGAGATTGGCGGTCTCGATCTCCAAATGGCGCAGGCGGTCGGCGACCGTGCAGTCTTCGACCAGGACGAGCACAGCCGTGGGGGCCGGCTCCTTTTCGCGGTGGAAGGGGGTGATGGCGATCTGATAGGAGCGGTCCGGCTCCCCGACGGGGTGAAATTTGTAATCGGACACCGGCTTGCCGGTCTTGAGGACCTCGAAAACCTTGCTGCCAACGACCTGGGGGAAATCATTGAAATCGAAGGCGCCGGCCGGGCGGTTGGGCCGCGGGAAACAGCCCCGCGCCATGTCGTTGGCATGGAGCACGTTCAAGTCCCGCCCTATGACGACGCACCCGGTCTTGATGTGCCGCAATATGTCAAACATCATTTCGTGCCGGGCCGAAACCTGGTCGTGCCACCAGATGTTCTTGACGGCCAGGCCCAACTGTTCGAGCAAATGGAAGACCAGCGCCAATTCATCGTTGGTCATCGCCTCTCCCGTCAGCCGCTCGTCGAACACCGCCACGCCCACAAGCGACTCCCGGTCCAGCACCGGGATGGCGACGCGCGCGCCCAGCAAATCAAATTCGCGTTGAAGGAGCGGGTCCCGCTCCACCTCATCGCTCTCCCTCCTCAACACCCGGCCCGTGCGAAATAGATGGCCGCCCAGCCCCGTGTCCAACGACAATTCCAAATGTTCCACCACTCCGGCCGACAGCCCAATGGCGCACCCCGGATACAATTTCTCCGATCGGCCCGCGGTTCCCGCATCGCCGCCGGAGGACAGCGGCTGCCGCAGAAAAATCGCCGCGCGGTTGATTCCGAGGATTTCGCGCAACAGCAGGAGAAACTCCTTGAGCAGCGCCTCCGCGCACAGGCTGTGGCAAAGGATCGACGAATAATTGCGCAACAATTCGAGCATCCGCCCGGCCAGCAGCCCCGCTTCGGGGGCCCGCGCCGGTTCCATCCGCGGCCGCCGGGCCGCAGCGGGCGGAGCCGCCTCCGGCGACCGGCCCGCGAAGAGCCGGTCGAGCAACGAATTGAGCAGCCGCCCCCGCACCGGTTTTCCAAGGATATAATTGACTCCCAGGAGGTAGGCGTCCTCCTCCCACGTCCAACTCGATTCCGAGGCGTAGAGAATGATCGGGCAGAGCGGGAGCACGCGGCGCAACCGTTCGATTTCGCGGATGGGCTCCACCGTCGTGAGGTCCACGTCGAACACGCAGGCGTCTATCGATCCGGCCGTCAGGCGCAATTCATCCTCGCGCAACTCGCCGTGTTCGACGACGCGATAGCGCGTCAAATCCAGGGCCGCGCGCACGGCGGACGCCAGGGCGGGGTTGGGGGCGATAACCAGCAATGTTCTCATGCAAGCACCATCTTCAGCCTCGGGTCCGGGCCTGGGGGCGCCGTGGCTTTGTTAGTGCTCAATTTACTAGGTAGATCAACCTGTACCGTGGTCCCCTTCTTCTCTTTGCTCGTAATGCTGAGGCTGCCGCCGTGGAGGTGGACAATGTTGCGAGCGATGGCCAAACCCAGCCCAAAGCCGCGCTTGCCGTCGCCCGTGTTCTTGGTCGTAAAGTAGGGTGTGAAGACGCGCTGCAAATTCTCGGCGCTGATGCCTTCCCCAAAATCGATCACTCGAAGCCGGTGCCACTCGCGGCTCAAATCCCCGTTCGGCAGCGCGGCCAGATCCACTTCGATCCGCGCCCCGGCGGGGGAGGCGTCAATCGCGTTGGAGAGCAGGTTGCATATCAGCCTTTTAATCAAAACCGCGTCCATTTCTATCTCCACCTGAGTTTGGCCGCGGAAAATGATCTTGACGCCTTTGTTTTCCGCGTTGGGCTGCACCAGCGACATCGCCTCGAGCACGGTGGAATCCAGCAGGCCGGGTTTCCCGTGCAAGGTGGCGGAGCGGGAGAAAAAGAGGGCCTCGTTGACGTAGGAGCGGACGGTATCCAGGTTGTTCAGGCACATCGGGAGCAATTCGTCGATGGTTTCCTGGTTGAGGTTTGATTCCCGAAACAACTGCAACAACGTCTGGACGGGTGTGAGCAAATTGTTCAAATCGTGCGCCAAGCCGCGCGACATCCGCCCCAGCAGGTCCTGCTCGTGGACCACCTGCAACTGCTGGCGCAGCCGGATTTGGTTGAGCAACAATCCCAGGTTCGAGGACAATTCCACCAGCAGCCGAAGGTCGTGCGGGGTGAAAAGGTCCCCGCTGGCCTTGGACCCCAGCAGCATCAAGCCGATGAGATCGTCGCCCACAAAAAACGGGAAGCAGAATTCCGGCTCGAACGAGCGCAGTTGCTGCCGCGCCTGCCGCTGCAACGGCGACTCACGGTCCGTTTCATAAAGCAGGTTGCACGACAGGAACTTGGCGCGTGTCTGTTGAAAATAGCGGAAGACGGGCGAATCCATCTGCATGTCCGGCAGCGCGGTCTCGGCCGGTTCGGGCCGGGCGTGGAAAAGCCGGAACTCGTGCGTCGTGTCGTCGCGCAAAATGATCTGGTAGCTGCGCACCTTCATTGTGCTGACCAGCAGCTCCTCCAGTTCATGCATCAAGTACTCCGGTTCGGGATAGGAGCGCATGGTCTGGATCAGGGCCTGCACGCGGGCGTGGTATTCAAATCGGTCGCCCAGTATCTTCCGCTCCAGTTTGTCGCTCCCGCGCCCAAAGAATTGGGGAAAGAACAGTCCCGCCACCAGCCCGCTGGCCAGCAGCACCGCCATGTCCGCCCAAAAAGCGAAGTTGCTGAACGACTTCTCCGGCCCCAGGCGCGAGACCAGCAACAAGAGCACGAAACCCACCACCAGCATAAACACCATCCTCACCAGTTGCGCCGCCAGCCGGCTGAGTGTCACATGGATGTCCAGCAGCCGGTGTTGCAGCACGCTGTAACCGATCACCAGCACGTAAAAAATCGCCGCCAAGCTCCCCAGCGGATAGAATTTGATGTGCGTAAGCGGATAGGTGTCGTGACCCAGGATCGGCAACAAATCATTGGTTCCGAACACCCACAGCCCCACAATGGCCAGCAACAGCGCCCTTAACCGCGTCCGCTGCATCGGCGGCACCAGTTTCTGCTTGCGATATAACATCCACACCTGCGCCGAGGTGATGAACGCGTAATAATAACTGAAAACCACGAATCCAGGACCGGGCACCGACCAATAACCCACGTCCAGCAGCCGCACCCCGACGATGAATTTGTCGCGGAGCAGGCTGATGGCAAAGCCTGTGTGGATGAGATACAACGTCGGCATGAACCACCTGCTCCTCAGCGGCGCCATGACCGTGAACAAGTGAAACATAATCGCCGGCATGAAGATCACCCCCAACTGCAGGACTTTGGCCCAGACGAAGGCCTCGCCCGGGGCGATGGGCTGGCTCAAATGGTACACACCCAGATTCCAGAGCGTCACCGCCACGCCCCAGGCCAGATACACCCGGTGCAGGGTCGAGCGGTAATCCCGCGACATCACCAACAGGGTCAAAACTATATTGAAAAACGTCGCCGCCAGCGCCGTGATTTGAATGACTTCCAGGGTGTTCATGGCGCCTCAATACTTGCGCAACACCAGGCAGGCGTAACGCCCGCCGAATCCCGCGCTCAAGTTGACCGCCACGCGCACCGGGTAGGAGCGGGCCGCGCCGGAGACATAATCCAGGTCGCAACCGGGATCGGGTTTGTTCAAATTGATCGTCGGCGGTATCTCCTGCCGCGAGATGGCCAGCGCGCATATCAAGGTTTCAATCGCCCCGGCCGCTCCCATCAGGTGCCCCGTCACCGGCTTGGTCGCGCTGACCGCCAGACGCCGGGCGTGCTCCCGAAACACCTTCTTGATGGCCTTGGTCTCAATCGGATCGTTCAGCGGCGTGGCGGACCCGTGGGCGTTGATGTAGTCCACCTCCGTCGGATTCACCCGCGCGTCGCGCAGCGCCTTTTCCAGCGCACGCGCGTAACCGACACCATCGGGATGCGGGTCGGTCGCGTGATAGGCTTCGCAACTGCGCCCGTGCCCGGCGATTTCCGCGTAGATGCGCGCACCGCGTCCCAAGGCGTGCGAAAGCTCTTCGAGAACAAAAAATGCCGAGCCTTCACCCAGCAAAAAACCGTCCCGCGTCCGGTCGAAGGGCCTCATCGATTCGCCCGGCTCACAGCTTTGCTCGGTCATCACGCGCAACCGGCAAAACCCGATATGCAACATTTCTATCGTTGCTTCGGCGCCCCCCGCCAACACCACGTCCACGTCGTCGCATTCGATCATCCGCATGGCGTAGCCGATGGCGTCGTTGCCGGAGGCGCAGCCCGAACAAAACGTCACAGCGTGGCCGCGGATGCCCAAGTGGTGGCTGATCGTGCTGCTGCCCTCCCCGCAATAGCACGCCGTCAAGTTGTAGGGATGCAAGGCGCGGAAATTTCCATCGCTCTCCACATAGCTGTCGCGCGACTTGATCATGCTTTCCGCGCCGCTAACGGTCGTGCCTTCGACCACGCCGACGCGATCCGGTTCGATCTCCCGCACGTCCAGGCCTGAGTCCTTGACCGCCAGGGAGGCGGCCGCCAACCCATATTGAATTGTCAAATCAAACCGGTCGGGCTTGCGGCTGGCGATGTAATCGGTGACATCGAAGTCCTTGACCTCCGCGGCGATCTTGACCGGCAGGCGGCTGGTGTCAAAGCGGCTCACCGGCGCGGCGGCGCTTATGCCGTCGCGGACATTGGACCAAAAGCCCGACAAATCCTTGCCGCTTGGAGCAATGACTCCCATTCCAGTAATCACGACGCGTCGCTCGGCCAGGTCGATCTTCATGGGGTGGGGGTGGCGGTGCGTCTCAATTCCAGCGTGTCTGACCTTCCGAGCTTTGCGACGGCGGGTGAACTTTCGCAGGCATGGCACTGCCCCGCAAGATGTCGATCTCCCTTTGTTTGCTCCGCCCCCGTCTCCATCTCTCTGCCACAATAAACACCCTCGCCGCCAATTATTGGCATGACGCCAACAAGTATCATTGACTAATATGTAACGCATCGCGCGCCAAGGTTCAATAGGGAAATGTCGCCAGGCCAGCCGGTTGCGGTCTTATCGCAATTTCCGCAAAGGAATTAGCAAATTATGAGAAGTCAGCATTGTCCGCGTAATGACAATCTCGCACGAATTTCAAAATGTTTTCATTGCGATTTATCAAAACCAATGTTTTTATTGCGATCTATCAGAACCAATGCCCGTCCATGATCCTATGAGCCAGAACATCCGATTCACTTTGCCGCAAGCGGATATCCCCAAGCAATGGTACAACTTGCTGGCCGATTTCCCCGAACCGCTGCCCCCGCCCCTGCATCCAGGCACGCGCCAGCCCGTGCCGCCGGAGATGCTGACCCAGATTTTCCCCGAAAACCTCGTCCGGCAGGAAATGTGCCCCGATCAGTACGTGGAGATACCCGAACCCGTGCGCGAGGTCTATTCGCTCTGGCGGCCGACGCCGCTGCTGCGCGCGGTGCGGCTGGAGCGCGCCCTCAATACCCCCGCCCACATCTATTACAAGTATGAAGGCGCCAGCCCTGCCGGCAGCCACAAAGTCAACACCTCCGTTCCCCAGGCCTATTTTAACAAGGCCGCCGGCACCAAGCGCCTGGCGACGGAGACCGGCGCGGGCCAATGGGGTTCCTCCCTCGCCCTGGCCTGCCAGTTGTTTGGCATGGAGTGCAACGTCTATATGGTCAAGGTCAGCTACCAGCAGAAGCCCTATCGCCGGATGCTCATGCACACCTGGGGGGCGACCGTTCACGCCAGCCCCAGCGATCAGACCAACTTCGGACGCAAGCTCCTGGCCGAGGACCCCAATTGCCCCGGAAGCCTGGGCATCGCCATCAGCGAAGCCGTCGAGGACACCGTTACCCATCCCAACACCAAGTACTCCCTGGGCAGCGTGCTGAACCACGTTTGCCTGCACCAGACGGTTATCGGGCAGGAAGCCATCCGCCAGATGGAAATGGCGGGCGAGGAGCCGGATTCCATTTATGCCTGCGCGGGCGGCGGGAGCAATTTCGCCGGCATCGCCTTCCCGTTCCTGCAACTCAAGATCAAGAAAAAGAAGAATTATCGCATCGTGGCCGTCGAACCTTCCGCCTGCCCATCCCTGACGCAAGGAGAGTTGCGCTACGATTTTGGCGACACGGCGGAGACGACACCGCTGGTGATGATGTACACGCTGGGGCACAAGTTCATGCCCCCGTCCATCCATGCCGGCGGGCTGCGCTATCACGGCATGTCGCCCATGGTCAGCCACGCCCTCAAGCTCGGTTTGATCGAAGCCCAGGCCATTCACCAGACCAGGGTGTTCGAGGCCGGGACTCTCTTCGCGCGCACGGAAGGAATCGTGCCCGCGCCGGAATCGGCCCACGCCATCGCGGCGGTCATCACGGAGGCGGAACAGGCGCGCGAGGCGGGCAAGAAGCGCGTCATCCTTTTCAACCTTTCGGGGCACGGGTTGCTCGACCTCAGCGCCTACGAAACTTACCTCCAGGGCAAAATCCAGGATGTTTAAGTCACAGTCAACAAAAAACAAAATCAAATGAAACCCCAAACAGTTCGTTGTCTCATCGCCGTTGCGCTGGCGGCCCTTCCCAGCGCCCTCCAGGCCCAGGCGGACGCCCATTACGTTCCCGGCGTTGAAGGCATCAAATGCGCCACGCTCCCACCGCCCGGCTTTTACTTCCGGGACTATAATGTGTTCTACTACGCCGATCAGATCAACAACGGCGCGGGCAAGAGTACAGGAGGGGATCCGCAGGCGGTTGTCTATGCCAACGTGCCCCGCGTGATCTGGATCACCGACAAAAAACTGCTCGGCGGGTACTACGGCGGAGATGTCGTGGTCCCGGTTGAATTCCAAAGCGTGAAAAACATCCCAACACCGGGTGGTCCCTTCAAAAGCAGCACATTCGGACTCGCCGACATGTACGCCGAAAACACACTCTCATGGCACCCCGGGCAATTCGACATCGGCTCGGCGGTCGGCCTCTGGCTGCCCACGGGCGCTTCAGCGGCTCCGCCCTCCACGCGCGTCGGACAAGGCTTTTGGACGCCAGAACTGACCCTGGGCGTCACTTGGTACCCCGACGAGGCAAAGACTTGGGCGATTTCGGCGCTCAACCGCTATGAATTCAATAGCGAGGACCGCGACACACACATCACCCCCGGACAGGCTTGGACTCTGGAATGGGGCGTCAGCAAGGCGGTCACCAAGACCATTGACTGCGGTCTCGTGGGTTACTATCAGCAGCGGGTCACGGCCAGCAAGGGAGACTATCCGATGGGCGGAGGAGCGGTAATGTTGGCGCAGCAGGAATTTCCCTACAGCCGGGTGGCGGGCGTCGGCCCCGAAGTCAACGTCGAGTTCCCGATCGTGACGGCCTCGCTCCGGTATTACTATGAGTTCATGGCGGACAACCGCTTCCAAGGCCACACCGTGACCCTCACGCTCACCAAGCGGTTCTAGTCAAACAGTTTTTAGTTTGCTCACACGCGTCCTGCCGACGGCTCCGGCCCCGGCAGGACGTTTTATTTATTTCACTAATGCCAACCGGGAAACCGCAAGCGAGCCCTTGCCCATTGGTAATCATTGCTCACAGGAATGGTGGAATCGCCAAAATACTCCTGTGAACCATTATCTCCTGGCATGGCCTCGGCTACCCCGGCGGCAATAACAGCCTGATCTGTCCATTTATGAACCTCTGCATGGCCATCAATGAAAGACCAAGTATTCGCGTGGTTATGGTACTGGGCGACCGGATCCACCCAGGTAAACGAACCGGGTTCCGCCCCATCAAGAGTCCATTGCACCACCCAAGTGCCGTCGTCATAGCCGCGGTAATCCACGTCTTCGACAATCATGAATGTCAGGGACGCCGCGGTGGCATCGCTAATCTTCGCGCAAGTGTTCCCCATCCCCCAATAATTGTCATAAGGGTCCCCGGCAAAGTTCTGTGCTTTGGAATAACCGCAATAGGCAAAACCGCTGCCAGTAGGGAAGTTAATACGCGGATCGCCAGGGCAATGGAAGCTGCCCACATTCCTGACGTAAGTATAAACGAGAGAGTTTGTCAGGGCTGCCTGGGCATTTTCCAGCGCTGCTGAATACGAAGCGCCCTGAAAGCTGTTATTGCCAGAATCAAGGGTGGGCGGCACGTAAAAACCACCCGCCTGGTACGTTACCGAGCCGTTGACAAACGGCAAAAAAGAGCCGCGATAATCGTCCTGATACAATAAATAACCCAAACTCTGCTGTTTTAGATTGTTGATGCAGGCGGTTTCCTGGGCGCTCTTCTTGGCGCTGGCCAGCGCGGGCAGCAGCATCGACGCCAGGATGGCGATGATCGCGATGACCACCAGCAATTCGATGAGGGTGAAGCCGCGAAAACTGGGTCGTACGGCGGTTTGGTTCCTGGCCTCGTGTGATGCGGGTTGATTCATAATACGTTCTGCCACAACTAGCACTTTCCATAGAATATATCCGTCAGGCGGGCTGCTGGGCAAGCCCCCGGTTCGTATAATCCTCATATCTTTGGCGCGGCTTGCCGCAGGTCTGGGCCCAGGTTCAAGCTCAGGCATCATAATTGCTGCTGATTCCGCTGACATGCCCGTCGCCGGGTTAAGGAAAATCTTACCAGGACGCGCTTGACACTTAATGCGGTTTGGACGTAAAGTTCAAATATAACCGCAGCACAGATTGCATTATGAAACAGTCCGTCTCAATCAACGACAATACTCGGCGGGCGCGAAAACTCGTTCGTGGCGCCTTCACGCTCATCGAGTTGCTGGTGGTCATCGCCATCATCGCCATCCTGGCCGCTCTGCTGCTGCCCGCGCTGGCGAAAGCGAAACAGAAAGCGCAACGCATTTACTGCCTCAACAACCTCAAGCAGCAGGCGTTGGCCTGCCAACTCTACGCTGACGATAACAGCTCCAAGGTGGCTTCGGCGTATCCCGTCTATGGTGGATTCACAAACACTTGGTGCGGAGGCGATGCAGAAACCGGCGGCACCGCGGGCGCCTACGGTTGGGGCGGAGCCGACCCGGCCGGCATTCAGTATGGATCTATTTGGCCTTATACCAAACAACTGGGTATCTACCACTGTCCCGCCGATAATCGTATTGCCGATCCCGGTGAGCCCTTCGCCGGACAGCCGATTCTGCGAAGCATTTCGATGAATGCCTACATGGATGGCACCAGTTTTGGCACGAAACAGGATTGGGTGGTAACCAGTCCGGGAGGTGGCATGGACCAAAACCTGCCGGTCTATACCAAACAAACCCAAATGCGGTCACCGGTAACGACCTTTCTGGTCGTGGATGAAGATCCGGCGAGCATTAATGACGGCATGCTTTTTACGAGCATGGGTGTGACGGAACCGCAACGATTTTATGATTTGCCCTCCCGCGCTCACGGGCTCGCCTATGGCATTAATTTTAACGACGGCCATGCCCAAATTGTTAGGTACGTGGACGGTGCCATCGCAAGCTGGGTTCCTGGCTCTGCGGTAGGGCACGCGGACTGGATGACGTTTACGAATTTTGTCACCCATCCGCTGTAGGAAGGACGGGGATGAACTCTCGGACACTGCTATCGGGGGTATTGCCGGCGGAGCCCCTTCCCCAAGCTGAGGCTTGCAGGCAAACCCACGACAACGCCACTTGGCTCTGGCTCCGTGATCTCACGACTTATGGTTCAATGACATCAGACTTATGAAGACTGCAAATTGGATGATGATGTTGCTGCTCGCCGGTGTGCTCGCCTTGGCCGGCTGCGGCAAAGAAAAGCCTGCGGCGCTGGTCATGGAGGGCGTAACGGTTGATTTGCCGAAGCTGAAGGAGGCCTTCGCCACGGCCAGTCCTGAGCTTAAAGCCAGCGTGTCCGAGGTGGGCATGGGCGTCCGTTACAACGATTACTCCCGTGCCTTCACTGCGCTGGCCAAGCTCGACAGTGCCCCCGACCTCACCGAGCCCCAGAAGAAAATCGTCAGCGAGGTGGCCGACCAGGTCAAGCAGTTGGCCGCCAAAGCCGCGGCCCCGCCCGCCAAATAGAAGGCCTTTCCCCCACGCGCCACGGTTCTCCGGCGCCAGCCTCACGGCTCTCCTATTTCAGCGAGGCCATGTCGATGACGAAGCGGTAGCGGACATCGTTCTTGATCAACCGCTCATAGGCCTCGTTGACGGATTGGATCGGGACCATCTCGACGTCGCTGACGATCTTATGCGCGGCGCAGAAGTCTATCATCTCCTGGGTCTCCGGCATGCCGCCAATGACCGAGCCGGCGAGCTGACGGCGGCCGATGATCAAGCTGCTGCCCTGGAGCGGCGGTTCCAGCGCGGTCAGCGCCCCGACCAGCACCATGGTGGCGTCGCGTTTCAGCAGCGCCAGGTAGGGGTTCACGTCATGCGGGTTGGGGATGGTATTGAGCAGGAAATGGAAGCTGTTCGCCTGTTTGGCCATGGCCGCCGTATCTTTCGATACCAGCACTTCATCGGCGCCGAGGCGGACCGCGTCCTTGCCCTTGGCCGGGGAGGTGGTGATCATCACCACCTGCGCGCCGAGGGCTTTGGCGAGTTTGACGCCCATGTGGCCGAGACCACCGAGGCCAATCACGCCGACCTTCTGGCCTTTGCCGACCTTCCAGTGGCGCAGCGGCGAGTAAGTCGTAATGCCGGCGCAGAGCAGCGGGGCCACCGCCTTCAAGTCGAGGCTGCCGGGCACCTTCACCACGAACCGCTCCTCCACCACGACCCGCTCGGAATAGCCCCCAAAGGTCAACTGCTCGGTGCCGCGTTCCTTGGAGTTGTAGGTCCAGGTGGGGCTTTCCTCGCAGTATTGCTCGAGGCCCTCGTTGCAGGCCGGGCAACGACGGCACGAATCCACCATGCAGCCGACACCGGCGTAGTCGCCGGCTTTGACCTTCGTCACCTGCGCGCCGACCCGGGTCACGCGACCGACAATCTCATGGCCCGGCACCATCGGGTACATTGAGCCGCCCCAATCATTGCGGACCTGATGGAGATCGGTATGGCAGATGCCGCAATAGAGGATTTCGATCTGCACGTCATGCGGACCGGGCTCGCGCCGCTCGAAGTTGAAGGGCGTCAGCGGTGAAGTAGCAGTTTGGGCGGCATAGCCGCGGGTCTTGATCATAGTTGTGTCCTTATTATTCGATTCTTCACTTCCATGCGGCTACAGAGTAGCCCACCTGCCACCGCCGGGCAAGCCTACGCCCTCAGGAGCCGCACAGCTTCCGGATGGCGACGACGTTCATCATGGCCTTGGGAACGAAGCCGCTCGCTTCGACGAACTCGGGCAGCTTGGCGCCGTCGGCGCTGCGCTCGGAGCAATGGTCATTATCGCCGAAGGAGCCGAGGCCGTCGAGCGTCGGCACCGCGTCCCAGATGAGATTGCCGTCGCTCAGGCCGCCGCGCTCCTCGCCGTTGACCGCCAGGCCGAGTTCGTCGGCGGATTGCTTCCAGAGCTGGAAGAGTCCGTCGGTGCCCGGGTTGCGCGGCCAGGGCCGGGACTCGACGAGCATCTCGACCTTGACCTCGCAGGCGTAGCCGTCCGCGGGGCTGCGCACTTCGCCCCGGCCCGCCAGGGCGAGCAGGCTGGCCTTGGCGTGCGCGAACGCCTCGGGCGTAAACGTGCGAAACTCGCCTTCCGCCACCGCTTCGTGCGGGACACGATTCAGGACGGTGCCACCGCATATAGTGGCGACATTGACGGTGAGGCCGCGCGCATAGTCCGTAAGCGCCGCGATGCGCTGCACGGTCTGGCCGAGCTGGACGATGGCGTTTGCGCCGTGCGGGTGCTTCCCGCCCGCGTGCGAGCCGCGGCCGCTGACCGTCACCCGCCACGTGCCCCGGCCCTTGCGCGCCACGACCATCTGGCTCACCTTGCCCACGCGGCCCTCGGACTCGAAGATCAGCGCCGCCAGCGTCTGGCGGTCGAAATGGGCGCGGCAGAGGACGCTGAAGTCCGGCGAATAGCACTCCTCGGACGAGTTCCAGATCAGCTTCCATGTGATGTCCTCGAAGAGCTTGGGGGCGTGGGTCCGGAGCGCGCTTAACACGAGCCACATCATCACGGAGCCACCCTTGATGTCATGCGTGCCGGGGCCGAAGATGCGGTCACCTTCCACCTGCCACCGGAAGTTGTTGCGCGCCTCTTCCTCCGGCGGAAAGACGGTATCCAAATGGGAGATTAGCGCAATGTTCCGGCCCGACCGCCCGCGCCGCGTCAGCACCAAATGCTCGCCCCAGGCCTTGTTGGTCGAGGGAACGAATTCGGCGGTAAACCCCAGTGGCGCAAAGCATTCCGCGGTAAATCGGCTGAGCCGGTTCACCCCGTCGCGGTTCCCGGTGAAACTGTTGATGCCGACCATCTGCCGCAGCATCTCCAAGGCGGCGGGCATCTGGCTTTGCAGGAATCCCTTCAGTGATCCATTGTTCTGCATGACGTGAAGGTGGCCAGAATCGTGGCGGAGGTCAACTTCCAGAAGCAGCGGCGTTTCGTTGAAATGCTTTCCTTGGCCGGGCGTCCTCGTCTATTTTCCCGCCTGCATGACAGCAAAGATATGTGTTTTGATTCTAGCCGCGCTGGCGATCTGCCCCTCTGCCCGCGCGGCTCAGATAACTGCCCCGGCCCACGCTCCCGCCAAGACCTATCGCAACCCCCTGCTGCCCGAGCGTGAGATCGCCGATCCGTTTGTCCTGCGCGTGGCGGGGAAGTATTATCTTTATCCGACATCAGACACCCGGGGGATTGAAGTGTTCGTCTCCGACGACCTGGTGCATTGGGAGCGCAAGGCCCGCGCGTTCCGCGACCCGCGCGGCGGCGACTGGGCGCCGGAGGTGTTCTGCAACCAGCGCGGCGACGGGAAGTTCTACCTTTACTACACGGACAATATGTCACGGCGGGATCGCCGCTCGCTGGAAAAGCAGATTGGAGTGGCCGTGGCCGCCAACCCGCTCGGGCCCTTCACCGACAAAGGCGTGCTGGCGACGCACGCGATTGATGCGGACCTCTTCCAGGACGACGATGGCAGTTTGTATCTCTCCTACGTTGATTTGACCGGCGGGTTCAAGATTGTCGTGCAGCCGATGGCCGACCCGTTGACGAAGAAGGGCGAGCCAAAGGTCGTCATCCACCCGACCGAGGAATGGGAGACGCGCAGCGGGCACGTGACGGAAGGGCCGTTCATGTTGAAGCACAAGGGGACCTATTACCTGATGTTCTCCGGCTCGGGCGCCGACTCGCCCAACTACGCCATCGGCTACGCCACGTCGAAATCACCCACCGGGCCATTTGAGAAGTATGCGGGCAACCCAATTGTCCACCGCGGCGGTAACGTGATAGGGCCAGGCCACCACTGCGTGGTGGAAGGCCCCGACGGCAAGCTTTGGCTGGTCTATCACCAGAAGTGGGAGGAGAAGCAAAGCTTCCACCGGTTCCTGGCGATTGACCCCCTCTGGTTCGACGAGCAAGGCGTCCTGCACGCGAAGGTCTCCCGCGGCACGGATGAGCCCGCGCCTTAAGCAAGCTCAGCCCCTTGAACCTGGTAAGGACGCGTTTCACCGCGTCCCATTCATTCCGGACGAATTCACGGACGCGGTGGAACGCGTCCTTACCATTCCCGAAGACAGGTTCAGGGGCAGGGCGCGGTCGCGGCCGTTGTCAATTCCTGCTTGATCTCGCCAATCATCTTCTCCAGCCGCTGGCCGTATTCGACGTAGTTCTTGCGCATGGCGTCGCCACTGCCAGCCTTGGATTGGGTATCATGGAAGACGACGACCATGTGGGGTTCGATCGAGAGGCCGGCGTCGTAGCCGCGCGCCAAGGCGTCTTTGAGAATGTCGCGCACCCTCCCCTGCCCTTCACCGGGCCAATTATAGTCCGCGTCGTTCCTG
>PLGF01000042.1:14682-14978 GCA_003138485.1 Verrucomicrobiales bacterium
CACTTGTCGAGCAATTCGAGGGCGTGCTGCCAGCTCATGCCGCCGTAGTTCATGCAATTCTCGTGGACGGGTTGGAGGCCGGCATCGAGGAACCGGTCGGTCACCTCCTTCACGCGACGGAACACTTCGGTCGGTATCTTGTATTCCTCGTCGCCCGGCTTGAAGCTCATGATGCGGACGTATTTGGCGCCCAGGCGCTGCATGCGCGGGATGGCCCGTTTGACCTCGGCGAGGGTGATGTCGAAAGGATCACCCACCCTCTTGGACCAGTTCATGATGGTGGAACCGAAGCAATA
>PLGF01000180.1 GCA_003138485.1 Verrucomicrobiales bacterium
GCGACGGCGTTTTACAACGCGGGTACGATCAATGTTGCCGGCGCGGGTCAGAGCGGCTTCATCACCGATCCGTTTTATAACACCGGCACGTTGAACATCAGCAGCGGCACGCTCGGTTTAAATGACGGCGTCTCGCTGACGAACGGCACCTTTAATTTTGGCATCAGCAACAAGACCAGTTTTGGCAGCGTCGCCATCGCCGGTCCCGTGGGGCTGACCGGCGCGTTGGGCGTCACATTCAATGGCTATACCCCGCTGGTGGGCGACTCGTTTGGACTCATTTCCTACGGATCGGAAGCCGGCACTTTCACATCCTTTAATCTGCCCGCCACGGTCGGCTGGCAGCCAAGCTATGGCTCGACCTTGTTCGCGCTCACGATCAATAATTTTGTAGCCGCCCCGACCAACGTGGTTTTGCAGGTGGCCAATCCATCCTTTTCTGCCAAGGGGTTCAACCTGCTTGTGTCCGGCCCGGTTGGCTCCAACTATGTGGTGCAAGTCACCACTAATTTGTTTCCGCCAAACTGGCAGCCGTTGACCAACTTCATCAGCACGATTGTCAGCTCCTCCGTTACCGACACCAACGCAACGAAATCCCAGGCGGCGCGCTTTTACCGGGCCTACACCCATTGAATTTTCAAGGTCTCGTTCTGTCGTCACGCTTGATCTTTTCAGACCGCCGAGTTGGCAATGGCCTGGTGAGGAGTTTCGCAACTTGATCTGTTCACTTGCTTTTCCTGGCCAGCGGTGAAAAATTGAGCCAGCAAAAGGCTTTATGCAAACCACCGCTGACGCCCCCGTTCTGAATCCTGCGGTCGCCGGAGACCTGCGCCACCGTCGTCACACGCTCAATCCCAATTAAAGGGAGCTGTTCATAAATCGTTTGGTCAGCAGAATTTGTGGGTTAATTCATTAGGTTCGGGTAGCTTTCCCAAGTTGTGATACAGGGCCATTTCCATTGCTTTATAGGTGCGGAATCCATACGCGCGTCTGGTGACCACGCGGATTTTATTGCAAGTGTCAGTCCTCACTTTTTGCACTTTTTGTTTTCCTCAACAGGTTCGATACGCTGCTGCAACTGCCTGCTCGCGACTGGCTGGCTCACTTCCCGTTCCCCAACCGGCAGGTGTTGCCGGCCAATGACACCCCAATACCGCCCCGGCTTTTGTTCCATTAGCCAATTGCGGGACACCCAACACTTTAACGAGTCCGCCCCATAGACTTCGCCATTCGGGAATTCCCCGCCATCCGGCAGTTCTCCAGACAGGATCAGCCGCGAAAAAGCGCAGAAGGCGCAAAAAGGGACAGGAGAAAAACAGGAACGCGACCAGCATGGCCGGCATCCTCAATTTGGCTCAGGGCATATTTGCGGATTTCAAATTTCCGCGCGCCAAAGTTCATCAAAAGGCCGTGCTCAATCTCAGATTCCGGCCAAGGACACGACGATACCGGTCACTGAACGCTTCCAAATGCCCTTTGTGATCCACCCGGTACAAAGGAAAGTCGTCCGGGTGGCTCAGTGCCCGGTTCTGCCCGATCTACCGTGCTGCCTTGCGTCCTTGCATTTGCGTTCTGAAAGGCGGATGAATTCGCCGCAAGAATCGGGTGGATGGACTCCAGCTTCAGAACTAAGGTGAACATTATGAATCGAGCTTGATTTTATGAATCATTACGAACGCATCGCTCAAGTCATCCGTTTTCTTGATGAGCGCCACTTTGAGCAGCCGGACTTGACGACGCTGGCTGGGCGCACGGGTCTGAGCCAATTCCATTTTCATCGCCTGTTCTCGACGTGGGCGGGTGTCACGCCCAAGGATTTTCTCCAGTGCCTTACACTTGCGCACGCCAAGGCATTGCTGCGCGACGGCGGAAGCATTCTGGATGTCACGCTAAAATCCGGCCTTTCCGGGCCGGGCCGATTGCATGACCTGTGCGTGAACCTCCAAGCCGCTTCTCCTGGCGAATTAAAGTCCGGCGGCGCGGGCTGGACCATTTCGTTCGGCTTCGCGCACTGTCCATTTGGGAAATGTTTGATCGCGGAAAGCCCGCGCGGCATCTGCCGTCTCGCGTTCGTCGAGAATGAGGAAACGGCTCTGGCTGAACTTCAAAAAGCCTGGCGGCAGGCAAAATTTAAACGCGACGATTCCGCCGTAACGCGACTCGCCGCGAAAATTTTCGCGTGGCCCGCCGAATCACATTCGCAACCGGCGTTGCGTGCTTTCGTTCGTGGCACACCGTTCCAAGCGCGCGTCTGGCGGGCATTGTTGCAAGTCCAGCCCGGCACTTTGACCAGCTATGGACGTTTGGCCAGCGCTCTTGGCAAACCCTCCGCCGCGCGCGCCGTGGGCGCGGCCGTCGGACAGAATCCACTGGCGTATCTCATCCCATGCCATCGCGTGATTCGCGAGACAGGCGTGGTTGGGGATTATCATTGGGGACAGATTCGCAAACGCACGATGATCGCATGGGAGAGTTCCCGGTTTCAGAACGAACGCCTCGAAACCTAAGAGCGTGTTTTGAAAATAGATCGGGAGAGGGATTGCGGCGGGGCGGGGCGGATGGCTAGGCGCGACGAAGGAGAATATCCCTCGTGGATCTTCGACTGAGGAGCAACGACGCCAGCTTCCCCGTCCCGCCGCAAGACCGCCCGAGATATTTTCAAAACACGCTCTAAACCATAGAAGTCAAACCCCAGCGTTCTTCCAACCAGGAAGACGATGGCGGTGTTGAGCAGCGTGTCTGCCTAAGTCCACTTCATCCTTGTCCCAGTGTTCGGGCGGAATCTGCGGGCTGGCGAACCCCCAGGCAAGCGCAGAGCGAACGCCGGTCCAGGGCGCTGGCTTCGCGGGCGCCATGAAGCGCCGGGTACCGGACGTGGGTGCGCCATAGGGAATTCCCCGAAAAATGAACATCTCCTTGTGCATGAATCCGCGCACTCTGCCGTGGGTTGTGCCGGCGATGGCGGCGGAATCCGAAGCGACGATGGAATCGCTAGTCGCAGACCCGGCGGCAGTTCCCGATTGGGCTGCCATTTGCCGCGGAAGGAGGCCTGTGGCCGCCATGCCAGCGGCCATCTTCATCCATGAGCGCCTTGTGACGTAAGAATCGGCCAGGCGAATATCCGGCTTCATAGGTTGCTGCACGTGTAAATTACTTGGTTTTGATAACTCTCCCAACAACGCGCTTTCGACTTGGCGGCAGCCCTTCGTTAAAGTGTCAGTCTTCACTTTTTGCATCTTTTGTTTTCCTCAACAGGTTCGACACGCTGCTGCAACTGCCCCGCGTGCAACTGGCTGGCCATCCAAGCCAGACTCATCGTCGTCTCCGCTGCCAACAGGCCAGCCGCATGGAATTGTCCAAAGACTACCCCCTCATCGGCGTCCGCCAACAAAAAAGTGCAAAAGAGGACACTTTTGTCGACAGAAACTTCCGGGTCAAACGGTTGGTGTTTCGCAGAGGTTTCTTGGACGCGTGTCCCAGGGAGTGGCAGGTTGATGTGGGTGCTCATTCGTCCTGCTGAAGTAAAGGAACCAACCAAAGAGGTTTGACAGGACTGTCCAAATGTCCATTTGATTGCGGTTTGCCGCGCTGGAAATCCGCGATAAATAGATTATATTGATTGCAAATTGCAAGTTGTGTGGTATTGTGGCGGGAGTGGCTGGGGGCGGTTTGTTCTTTGAAAGGCCGCAGACCGGGCGTTTGGGCGGTAAAGCCGTTTGAACCACGCCATGCCCCGGTTGTCGCGGCTCTTTATCCGCCTTTGCGCGGAGCGCTGGCCCCGTTTCCGGCCCGCCCCGGAGGCGCTGGACAAGAAAAGGGACTTAACCACGGATTTCCGAGAGCGGCACGCCGCAACCAAAAGGGTTTTGAACAGAAGGAAACGAAGATGAAAAGGCGTTTCGGAAAATCTTGTCGGAAATGCGCGGTTTTTTCTAACGGCTTTTTGGGCTGCGGCTTGCCGCAATCCCATCCGTGGTTAAAACATTACGGTAAATTACGGTAAATT
>PLGF01000165.1 GCA_003138485.1 Verrucomicrobiales bacterium
CGGCGGCGGCGCCAGTGGCGCCACCGCGGACAACAGCGGAAATCTCGGCAGCGCCGGCGGCGGCGGCGCCGGCCTGGGTGGCGCTGTGTTCAGTGTGTACGGAGTCCTCGCCGTTACCAATTGCACCTTCTCCGGCAATCAGGCCGTGGGTGGGGCGGGTGGCGGTGTGTTCGGCAGCTTTGGCTCCAACGGCATGGGTTTGGGCGGCGCCATTTTCATCCTCGATGCTTCCATGGATGTCCTCAACGGCACCTTCGCTTACAACCAATCCGACCAAGGCGGCGGAGGAATATGCAACCTGGGTTATGATGAAACGTCCAGCGTCTTTCTTCGCAACACCATTTTGGCGGACACCCTTTCCGACGCAAGCGATTATCTCTCAACCAACTTGTACGGGGCCACCAACGTGGACCTTGGCAACAACAACCTTATCCAATCCAACATCGGTTTCCACGGCGGCATTCTCTCCATGGCGGACCCTCGCTTGACTCCCCTTCAAGACAACGGCGGCCCGACATGGACCCATGCGCTCCTGAACAATAGCCCGGCCATCGATGCCGGCGACAACACCGCCTTGCCCGCCACCGATCAACGCGGCTACCCGCGCATTGCCGACGGCGACGGCAACGGCTCCGCCATTGTCGATCTGGGCGCGGTCGAAGACGGCTTGGTTCGCCTAAGCGCGGTGCCGCAAAGCGCCCAAGGCATTGAGGCCAATGGCTTTGAGTTGTCGCTGATGGGAGAGACCAATCGGGATTACGTCATCGAATACTCCACCGACCTCGCCAACTGGAACCCGTTCAGCACCAATCTCGTGCCGCCGCAGGGCCTCACCACCCTCTTTGACCCCAATGCCAATTCCTCTCCGCCGCGGCGATTCTACCGTGCCTTCGCGCTCCCATAGCGCGAAGACAGGCAAGATGATTGAACGCTTGATGGAATTCAGAAGGTCGTGAGTTCAAATATCACCGCCCCGCCCCTCTTTTCCATAACCAGCCAGAGCAAGCGGGCGACAGCGTTTACGGCGATACAATACGGTAGAATCGCTGGGTGCTGCCGGGCGCGTTGGTGTCGGAAAAAATTACTGGTGTGCCCGCGGCGTTGGTTGCACTGGCCGGCAAGGTGACCCATGAACCCGCCGCCAAATTGGTCGTGAACTGAACCTGATACTGAAATCCGGCGGTGGTGGCATAAGTGAGGACGAACGAACCGCCGCCAGTGACCGTGGCCTCGAGAATTTTTTGCGGCGGCGCGGTCGCGGCGAGGACGGTAAACGGCGAACTGACGGCGTTGGCCAGCAACCCCGGGGGGGCACAACTGGCACACAGCCACTTGTTGCTAAAATAGTTCATGACACTGCCGACCTGCGTGGCGCTGAGGTTGTTGCTGTAAACCAGGATTTCCGCGACGTCTCCCTGGAAGCAACTGCTGCTCGTGTCAAAGCCGGAACCGACGTGCCCCTGGCAACCCGCCGCGTTCAGAAAGCCCGTCGCCGTCCCCGCCTCCAGTGCCATGCCGTTCAGGTAAATCGTTTTCAACTTATTGCTGTCAATCGTATCCGTCCAAACGCGGACCTCCGGATACGGAAAGCTGCCTGGAACGTAATCCAAGTCGTCACCGTAGTGGGCAAAGGTAAAGTCGCCCGAACTGCGATAGCCGGTGTGCAAAGCATTGTCGGTGGCGTCGCCTCCTTTGCCGGTATCGCCCAAAAAGTAGCTGGTATTCCCGCCCTTGTTCGAGGCCACCTCAATGACCGCAATCGAATAAGGCGTTTCGTTCAGGAACGTCAGGTCCACGTTCAAATAGTTGGACGTTCCGTCGAAACGCACCGTCCGAGCCTGTCCCTCGGCGCCCGACGCCAGAGTCGAGTTGGTGGCAAACATCGGGGCGATGCCCGGGACGGCGGTGCGCCCGTCGCCGCTTTTGTCGTCCCACGCGATGACGTTTCCTCCTCCTGTAATGGTGAGAGTGTTCAAATCCGAGGCGTCCAGCCACAAGCCCAGTTGGTTGGTCAGCGGCGGCGTGAAGCGGGTCGGAGTGGTGTTGCTGGCCGTCAGCACATAGCCGACGCCTGGCACGGCAAGCAACAGGTTGGTGAAGGCAACCACGCCGTTGCCGCCAGAAAAGCCGATATTGTAATTGACTGTCCCCAGCAGAGGCCCGGCGCCGGCAGTCAAGGACACCTCAACGTTCTGGGTTGCAAGCAATCCATTGGTGGAGGCATTGCCGAAGGAGTCCGCGGTTTGCAAGACGGGTTGGATGCCAAAAGGCAGCCCCGCCACGGCGTTGCCGGGCTGAGTGGTCCAAACCAACTGGGAGGCTGGACCCGCGCTCACATTGATGGCGGTGGACTTGATGGGCGGCAGGCTCCCGGAGGTGAAAGCCAGGGTGACCGCCAGGCTGGCATTGGTCACAAACAGGCCGGTGAAAGCTGCAACACCGCCGGTCGGGGTCGCCGCTGGAGCGGCCAGGCCGGCATTTAAATTGCCGCCATCCGCCTCGGCCGCCGTGACCGCATTGGTGTAGCCGGTCTGGATGTTGCCATACCCGTCGAGGATCGTCAGGATGGGTTGCTGGGCGAAGGCCGCGCCGACAGTGGCGGTACGGGAAGGCTGCTGGGTCACGTTGAGCGCGGCGGCGGTGTTGGGGATGACGTTGATGGCGCGGGACATCACGCTGGGAATCGGCAGGTTGGGGTCGCTGAAAATGAGGGTGACGTTGGTGGCCGCGTTGGTGACGTAGAGGCTGGAGAATGCGGCCACGCCATTGCTGGCGGTCACCACTTCGCTGGCTGCGCCCGCGTTCAAGTATCCTCCGGTGCCGGGCGCTTGCACGGCGCTGATGGCATCCGTGGCGCCAGGGATCACGTTGCCATATTGGTCAGTCACCTGAACCACCAGGGCCGGCGTCATCACCACGCCTGCCGTGGCCGTGCCGGGAGGCTGCTGCGCGATCACCAGTTTGTTCGCCGACAGGGGGCTGATGGTGAAGTTGGCGCTGTTGGTGACCAGCGTCGTGGAGGCGTCGCCGACGGCAAGCTGTTTGAGGCCGGCGGCGTCAATGCTCAAATTGGGGAAATGCGCGATGCCGTTGGAATCGGTATTGGTGGCCAGGGTTCCGGCCAAGGCTCCAGCGCCGTTGGTCAGGGACAAGGTGAGCAGGACGTTGGCAACCGGCGTGGCATTGGTCCAGGCCGCGACTTGAATCTCCGGGGAGATGACCGCGCCGGCCATCGCGCTGGAAGGCTGCTGCGCCCAACTCAACGCGTTGGCGGTGAGCGGCGGTGGAAGAACTGTAAAGACCGCGCTGGTGATTGTCAGCCAGGCATTGCTCGCCATGAGTTGCTTGAGGCCGGCCTGACTCACGCTCAGATTCGAAAAATGGGCGACCCCGTTGGAGTCCGTGTTTGCGGTTTGGATGCCGGCCAGGGCGCCGATGCCGCTGGAAAGATAGAGCGTTATGGGCAGGCCGACAACAGCGTAGGCCTCGTTCGAGGCCCCGACCTGAATTCCCGGCGAGATCGCGTTGCCCGCCACGCTGGTCGAAGGCGGTTGCACCCAGCCTAACGCTGTCGCCGTGGTGGGCGGGGCGATGGACAAAGACACATTGGAAAGCGAGACGTCAGCCGTGGAAGCGCCCAGGTCGAACATGAGGTTGGCGTTGAAGTCCGATGTTTTCTGCATGGTGAAGGTATATTGATACTGGTTGTGGACCGGGGTCAGCGAGGTAGCTCCGAAACCGCTGTAATTAAGATAAGGCGAGGTTGCTTCCCCAACCTCGGCCTGGATGTAGCGCGGCCGCGTTGACCAGGCATCAAATGTCAGAGTGTATTGCAACCCCTGGAGAAGGCGAAAGCCGGTTTGGTACATCTGGATGTCGGTCGCGTAGGTGCCGGCATTGGTGATAAAGCAAGTGATGACGCCGTTGGCGACGGCCCAACCCGCCGACCCGCTGTTGGCCAGCGAGAACAGCCAGCCATTCGTACCTTGGGAGAAATTCCCGTTGGTGACCATGTTCTGGCCCGGCTGAATCAGATTGACCGTGACACTTTGTTCGTTGGAGAACTCCCCTTCCGTGCCGTCCCGATGCACTGCGGTGACCCGGAAGTAATACGTGGCCCCGTTCTGCAAGAACGGCAGCCGCGCCAGGGTCACCGTCGCAGTGGCCAGGACGTTGGTGGAGTGGGAGGTCGTGCCGCCGTAAATCCGGTAGTAGGCGATGTTCGTGTCGCCAAACTGATTGAAAAGGAGCGTCACATTGTCGGGATAGGACTCCAGAAGCAGGTAGGGCTGGAGGGCCACGGCCTGCCAGGAGCAGCGCCAAGTCCGATACGCCTCATATTGATTCACCCAGTTCATTTCAAACGCCTTGGTTCCGTCGGGGCGAACCTCGGTCAGCTTGGGCAAAGGTCCCACGGCCCAGTCAATGAGGGTGTTGCCGTTGGTCAAGCGTTGGGTGTTGCCCATGTAATACGCGTAAATGGAAGTGGTCGGCACGGGGGGATACTGCCAGATCACCGTGGCGGTCATTTTATTCGTATCCACCACGTACTCCACCCCGCGCGACACGGACGGGTTGTGCAAGTTGCCGTCATCGAACAACGTGTAATCGTTGGTGGTGACCATGCGGACGGCGTGCTGGTTGGCCGGGCCATTGAGCGGATCATTCGGAAACGTGAAGTCGCTCTCCACCCCGCCCAACCGCCAGATGACCAGGCCCGTCTTCCGGTCGATCTTGGTAATTTCACTGGTGTTGCGGCTCGACAGCAGGATGTTGCCGTCGGTGTCCACGTCAATGGCGTTCATGTGGGTAAAATCAAGACTGCTGGACGTGAGGTCGATGAACGCTTGCTCATCCAAAATATTGACGTGATCCCAGGCTCGCCATTGCAAGATCAAGTCCCCCTCCGGCGTGAACTCCTGGATGGCCGATTCCGTGACGGAGGCGTTGGTCTGGCCACCGGCGATGTAGCGGCTCATGTCCACGGTTTCGGTATCGAGCGCGGTCATAAAATAAGTCCCGTCGGCCAGCACCTGGAGTTCATGCTCGTCCCCGGTGAAACCGTTGCTGGTCCAGTATTGGGCGATTTGCTGGTAGTTGGTATTGAAGCCGTTGTAGTGATCGCCCCCTTCGTCCCGGGCCAGCATGGTCATCACGCCGTTGTGCTGGACCTTCATGTCGCGCCGTTCGTCGGGATACTTCGAGTACCAAACCGGCTGGCCCGAATTGTCAAATATCACATTCCAGGGATCGCCGTTCCCGCCGCGGTTATCAATGAAGATATATTGCGCATCAGGGTTGTTGCTCGTCGTGATGTTGATGTAGGGAAAGTCCGTGGGGACCGAGACCCCGTTTGGCATGATCCCGTCCTGGCCCGGCACGATGCCCGCGAACGAGGTCTGGGCCGTGGCCTTCGGGGTGGTGGTCAAGGGCGGTGCGGTCGGCTGCGGACTCGCGGGGACGCCCCTGGACGTGATGGCGGACAAAGCGGGCCGGGGGCTGCTGGATGGGGCCTGGGTGATGGCGGCCAATGGCTGAACCTGGGTGGAACTGAGGTCGTAATTATAGACGCGCACGTCGTAGATCTCGAAGATGGATTCGTTGCCAAAGCTGTTGCCCGGCGGGCTGTCTTTGGCCCCGATGCATAGGTGTTCAGCCGCCGCCAAGGTGTAGGCCGCGTTGCCGGTCTCCTGAGCAGCCAGCACACCATCGACATACAGGCTGCGCAGGCCCGTCGCGGCGCTGAAAATGCCGGCATAGAGGTGCCAATTGCCATCATCGCTGGCTATGCTTCTGGTGGCCATATCGTCCGGATTGCCGTAAACGTCCGTCCCGAGGCTGTTTGCGCCCACGCCGCCGTTTCGCACGGTAAAACACGAATAGGTTTGTCCGTTGCTCACGCTTCCGTCATCGCGGAGCTGCCATCCGGCTTCAGTTTCGCCAAACTTGGACACCCATGGACTCCATTGGCCCGGAAAGCCCTTTGCCCAGCATGTGACGCTGAATGCGTTGTTGATGGGGTTATCGAACGTGTTGACGTAGCGCGCGTCCAGTGTGGACGAGTTGCTAATGGCCAAGCCCGTATCCCCATTGTAGAAGACCAGCGATTGACCGGTCTTGCCAGACGGCACATCATTCGTGAACCGATAATGGCTGGCGCCGACGATGTAACCGTCGTGTGTGCCCGGCGCCGAATAGCCCGAAACATCGGCCAAATTGGCTGCTCCGCCGAGCCATTCACCCACCAAGCTCGGAGTTTCAATGCTTAGGACCGCGTTGCTGCTGGTCGCGCTGCCGAACGAATTCGTGACAATCAGCCGATACGAACCCGCGTCGGCCTGCGCCACATTGAGGATGGTCAATATGTTCGAATTGACGCCGGAGAAACTGGCGTCGTTCAACAAATTGACGCTGTTTAACTGCCACTGATACGCCAGGGGCAGGGGGCCAAGAACAGTGGCGCTGATCTGTGCCGTTGCGCCCGCAACGGCTGAAACGGATTGCGGCTGCACGACTATCTCGGGCGCAACGGCAAGGGGGGGCGCTGGGGAGAGCACTTCCCCGGGTATGACTTCCGATGGGGCCGACAAGGATTGTCCGGGCATGGCCCAGCCGACCGCGAGATTGTCGCCGCCGCCACCCTGCTTGTGCCGTGCCTCGATGTAATATTGCTGTCCGGCCTGCAGATTGAACGGCGTGGATTGTTGGGAGGCATACACAGTCCAAGCTTGGGCAGAGGTGAAACCAGGGACGGACGCGATCAGCCTCGCGTTAGCGGGAGAGGCATTGGTGCTGAACCACAATTCGCTGTTGTCGTCGCTGGCGATCCAAAACTGATAGGCGCCCGTATTCGGCGCCGTGATATATCCGCGCACCCGCGCGCCATAGTTCTGCGCCCAGTTGACCGGCCCGTTGAAACTGGGCAGTGGATCGCTGAGGCTGGGATAACCGGGATAGGCCGCGTTGCTCGTGAGATTGCTGACGGCGCTGCCGGGGATGCCCAGCCAGCATTCCCAGAGCAACGATCCGGTGGCGGGAATCAGTTCCAGTTCGGCCAGTTGGACCGACGTGGCCGCGGCGGGATTGTTGACCCTGGTGATCAGCAACCGGTAACCGCGGTAGGCGGTGGTGTTGGTGAAGGCGTAGGCCTTGGGTTGAAGGCGGTAGCTGAAGGATTGATTGGATTCAGTGTCCAGCAGATGCAGGTTGGCCCCGGCGTCCACGCCATAGAGCTGCCAACTGCCGGGGTCCCCGGCCGGGTTGTCATTGGCCGAGGTGAGGGCATAACAATTCACCACATGCATGGCGCTGCCGGGATAAACATACTGAATCCAACTGGAATTTGCGCTGCCGTTGGGCACGATTAAATCCTGCCATTCGGTGCTGAAGTTGTCATCGAAGGCCATCGCTTTGGTGGCATTCGGCGGATGGTCGCCCCGGGCCGTGATCGTGCCTGTGTTCGTAAGGGCCCCGTTGATCATGAATTGGTATTGATACGGCGCGATGGCGGTGTTGGTGCTGAGGTCAACCTGCGGCGCCAGGCTCACCGTCACCAGTTCGTTCTGATCAAAGCCCGACAGCGCATTGAAGATCACCGTCTGGTTGTCACTGGCAATCTTGGTCGTGCCCGGGTGGAACCCGCTGCTGGCGCCGGTCACGCGAATGCACTCCGCCAGGTTTGTGACCGCGGTGGGCGGCAGCGTCATAAACCGCATCAGGAACAGAGTCGTTTGATTCGGGGCATACTGCGAACCAGGTTCCGGGGAGAGGTAGGCGTAGCCCAACGCCCGATACGAGCCGCCGTCAGTCTGCGCCTGCGCGGCAACTGCGCCCAGCACCAACCAAGCTGCCACTACTCTCAGAGCGTGTCTTGAAGGCCCGGCTCCGCAGGAGCGTCGCCCCACCGCCACTACCTGGGTAGGGCGAGTCTCCTGCCAAACCGCTGATCTGCGCGTTGGCAAAAACTGATTTGCGCCCAATAGCTTCTCGAATAGCTTCTTGACGCAGAAAGTTCGTGAACTCATCTCTTGGTTATTCAGGGACTCGCGGAGCTCGCCCCCCTCCCGGAATTTGCCGGGCGGGGCGAGCCGCGCCCCGTGATCAGGGCAGGGTGAGCCGGTAAAAGCGGTCGGACGAACCGGCCGCCGCGGCGTCCGTCACCACCGTCGTTCCGTTGACCAATGGCCCCGACTGGAGCACAGTCCAGTCTGGCAGATTGGTCGAGACCCAAACCGTGGCCGTGGCCGCTCCGGGCGCCGTCAACCCAAATTGCACACTGCCATCCGGAAGAATGGCAAAAGACCCTGCATTAAAGGTCGGTGGATCCACAATGCTGAAGGATTGAGCGGAGGTGGATGACATTGCGCTGTTGGTCACGCTGGTGATCTGAATGGTGTAATTGCTGCCTGGAGTCAGGTTTGCGGGGATGGGCCATTTGAAGGCGCCCTTGAAGGGAGCGTTAGTGGTAATGTTGGCCACGAACGACCCGCCTTCGTACAGATCGATTCTGACACTTTCAGCCAGGTTGCAATTCCATTGCACGAAGTAGGAAAGCCCGCGTCTCCAGGCCTCGCCTCCATTGGGGGCCGTCACTTGCAGGAAGGGGGCCGTCGTCTGGAATGATCCCGTGGACCAGCCGCCGGTGCCGCCCAAATTGGTGGTTCTGACCCGATAATAGTAAAGAGTGGCCGGGGCGGCATTGCTCCAGACGTAGAACGCAGCGGTTTGGTAGGGGACTTCGACGAGCGGCGAGGCAAACCCTGGGTCGGTGTCAATCTGAAGCTCATAGTACTCGGCAAAGCCTGCGGGAGACCAAGCGAGCCAAATCGGCAGTTGCTGGTTAACGCTGTCAACTTCGTTCGACACGGCTGCGGGCGCGGCAACCTCGTTATAGGCTTGGACACCCGGGTAGGTTACCACCGCATCCAGGATGGGCGGGAACGGCACCTGGGCGACGTCGGGTGTGCCCAAAATGAACTCGCCCATGTCGTTTCCGGTTACCGTCAAATTCACCGAGACGTCAAGTTTGCCGGTGGCCGGGTTGTAAACCGTGGGCTGGGCACTGAATAAACCCTGGCCAGTGGTGGGGCGGTAATAGACAGTCGTATTGGTCGGATTCGAGACGCCCAAGCTGGCGACATCGAACTCGAGAGCGGCGCCGATACTGCTGATGGTGTTGACGGTAAGGTTCAGTCGGACGGGAAGGACCGAAGGCGGCTGGTCGTTAAACACCGGATAAACCGGGGCGTAATGCCCCATGCTTACGGTCATGGAATTGTAGCCCACACCTCCGCCCGAATTGACCGTCAGTCTCAAGCCGGTCGCGCCGAAGTCATACGTATTGCCCAGCGCGATCTCCTGAATGGGGACATTGGTGATCTGCGACGATACCGGATAGGGGAAGCGAAAGCTTCTGTAAGTGGAATAGTTGCTGGAGTTAAACCACGCTTGGTAAACCACCTGGCCGGAAGGTTGGACCTCGGTGATGGCCGGCGCCTGGTGGATGGTCGGGGGAGTGGCGACGCCCGGAACTGCTCCGCCGCTGCCCCAACCGATGACGGTATTGCCATTGGGCATGCGTTGAGCGCTGCCGGAATTCCAGCTGTAAACCGGTGGAACAGGGGTATTGCTCCAAATCAACATGGCGGTCAAAGCCGTTTCGTTAATCTGGTATTCATAAACCGCCGAAGAGCGGGTACCCGCAAGATCACCGTCGCAGAACAGGAGAATATCGCCGTTGGGCAGGCGGTTGACGTCATGGCAGGCAAAATGACCAGCAGCCACGGCGAGGGGTTCGTTCAGAAAAGTAAATTGATTAAATGGCCCGCCCAGGCGCCACATAACATTGCCGGTTTGGCGGTTGATCTTTTCCACGTCAAATGGGACATTGGAGAGGACGAGGTTGCCATCGGTATCTATGAACATGGTGTTAACGTGGAAGGCGATCTGGGTGGGGTTGAGGGGACTGGCGAGGGGCACAAGCCGGGCCGGGCTAAAGGGGTAGTGATCCCAGGCCCGCCATTGCCAGATGACGTTGCGTTGCGAGTCGAGTTCCTGAATGAGCGCTCCGGAAACCAAGGCGCTGGGCCAGCCGCCCGGAATGGAGGCGCTTAGATTCATCGGCGTGTCATAATAGCTCAACACCAGCACGTCCCCATTGGGCAACATCTGGAAATCATGGCCCTCGGCGACATAGCCGTTGCCGGCGGTGATCGTCTCCAGGTGGTTGTAATTGGCATCCAGGATTTGATGGGTGACCTGGGTGGCGGCCGTGGTGGTAAAAGCAAACAGTTGAGCATAATGCAGCAGGCCGTTCGGCAGCAGCTTTACGTCCATTCCACCCAAGGGCAACCCTCCAATGGGGGGCAAATCTTGATACCAAACTGGCGCGCCAGTATTGTCCAGGATCGTGACATAACTGCCGGCGCCGAGGAAAATGTCCCCGCTGCTGACGGCATTGGTTACGTCGGTGGTGACGGTTACGGTAGGAAAGTCCGCAGGTAGTTGCGCCTGCACCCTGAGGCCGGCCAGCGCGAGCAAACCGGCGAATATTTTCAGTGTCGTTTTCATTTTCATGTCATGATTTCTCTGTTGTGGTCGATTTGTCATTTCGTCGCCGCCTGATACCATCAAGCTGAACCGTCATTGGTCAGCTCCATCATTTGGAAAGCTCCGTTCGTTCCCGGATCGGTCACGGACATAAAGATCGAACCGGGCGCAACGGCATTGCTGTTGCACGTCGTCAGGGTGAAGCTGGGAATATTCGCCGGCGCTTGCGCGCGGGCGACAGGAGCCAGCAGAGCATTTGCCATCTCCAACATTGAACGGGCCAAGCCAATGATTCCCAAATTCGGAAACCGGCGCTCCTCTCGTTAATTCACGCCAGCGGAGTGTCGGCCATCACGCCCTCACCTTATTTTACTTAATGAATCACGTGGACGCCGGACGTCCACCCCTCTTTTGGCAATTGTCAGCCAATTCTTGTGGTGTAGCGGGGGAACACTGCTGCAGGAACCATCACCTGGCGCTCCGGAGAAACACGGGTTGAAGGTCAAGATTGCATTCCGGCACGCCTTCTGGTTGAGTCTTGCAATCTTGTGAATTCCGCTGAAGCCAACCGGCCCGCTGCCAGCCGTTACCGCTGGGTGATTTGCGGACTCCTCTTTTTTGCCACGACCTTTAATTACCTTGACCGGCAAGTCATCAGCTACCTGAAAGACCCGATCTTCTGCGCGCCAACGGCACAGGGCGGCTTCGGCTGGTCGAACACGGAATTCGCGAATTTGACCTCCTTTTTCACCGCTTTTTACGCCGGAATGACCATCGTCGCCGGATGGCTTATTGACAAGATCGGCACAAAGATCGGACTGGCGCTCTCGCTCATTTCCTGGTCGGTCTTCGGCATTGCCAATGCCGCGGCGGGACGGTTGGTGACGATGCACATTTTGGTGCGCAGCGCGTTTGCCGTCGGCGAAGGCGGGAATTTTCCCGCGGCCATCAAAACGGTCGCGGAGTGGTTTCCCAAACGCGAACGCGCCCTGGCCACGGGCATTTTCAACAGCGGCTCAAACTTTGGCGCCATGGTGGCCGCCCTCTTCGTTCCCTGGTGCCTGGTTTATTTCGGCAATGAACGAGGATGGAAAATGGCCTTCATCATCACCGGCGCGGCCGGGTTTCTCTGGCTGTTTTTTTGGTTCCGGCTTTATGAAATCCCCGCCAGACAAAAGCGGCTTTCCAAGGCCGAATTTGACTATATTCATAGCGACAAGGAGGATCCCGTCACCAAAGAAAAGCCGGGCCAAGGTGTCCTCGGAAGACTCTTTTCCGTCAGTGGCCGCATTCCGCGCGGCGCTTTTTGGGGAACGACGATTCTCCTGGGCATTTTGACCTTGTTTGTCTGTTTGATGACCAGCCTGATTGTTGCTCCTGGCGCGCATTTCTATGTCCCCGGGGGAGGTGTCAAACATATTGCAGACAGCCTCTTTGCCGTTCCCAATGCCAATGTTTATGTTTTGACCTTCCGCATCGCCTGGCTGTTGGCCGTTGCGTGGATCGCCATCGCGCTTCAACTAAAACGATGCCATGACCTTGAGAAAACCGGCTGGTTTGTTCTGATCAACCTGGTGCCGGTGATTGGAACATCACTAGCCCTCCTGGTTTTGGGATTCCGCAAAGGCGCCTCCGGCCCAAATAAATTCGGCCACGAAGGCGGCCCCGGGTTGCTTGGCTACCGCCAGACCTGGTCGTTTTTCTGGGGTAAATTCATCACCGACGGCGTCTGGTGGTTTTACCTTTTCTGGTTGCCGGACTATTTGAACAAGCAATTTGGCATGACCAAGGAGCAGGTCATGATGCCGACGTTCATCGTCTATGGGGTCGCCATCGTGGGAAGCGTTTATGGCGGCAGCATCCCCATGACGCTCATCAAGAAAGGCATGCCGGTTTACAACGCCCGGATGCTCGCGATGTTCCTCATCGCGCTGGCTCCGCTGACCGTTTTGACCACACAGTATTTTGGCGATGTCAGCCTGTTTGGAAAATGGGCCTCCACCCTGGCCGTGGCGACGATTTGCATCGGCGCCGCCGCGCATCAGGCCTGGTCCGCGAACCTCTTCACAACCGTCTCCGACATGTTCCCGAAAAAGACGGTCGGTTCGGTCACGGGCATTGGCGCCATGGCGGGTGGCTTGGGCGGGGTGGTCGTTCAGCAACTGGCTGGCGGCCTGACGGATGCGTTGAAAGGGAATCCGCAGACTGCGTACCTGGTCATGTTCATTATCTGCGCCTTGAGCTACCTTGTCGCATGGGCAATCATGAAAGCTCTCGTGCCGTGCCACCAAGTCATTACGGATTTATAGTAACTTCCGTTTGAAAAAACCGGCGCGTCAAGCCGCCGAACCGGCCTGAATTGTTCCGTGCCCCAACCAGACGGAAATCCGAAATCTGTTCCGGTGAGTCAGGGGCAGTTCCGGATATGGCGCGCGCCCAATTTATTCCCCGTCTATCCACTGCAGCCCGGCGCGCATATAACCCAGCGCGTAGGCCATGCCGGCGTGCCAAGGCGCGTCACACCGCATTTGCGGTGTGTGGTCCGGGATCAGAACTCCGTCATAGTGGTTCTTCTTCAGGATGCGCAGCACCCGCAACATATCCACATCGCCTTCATCCACAAAAGTCTCCCGATAAAACGGCGCTTTGCCGCGCACGTTGCGGAAATGGATGTAGGCAATGCGCCCCTGCTGGCTGTAGCAATCCACGGCTTCGCAAACGTCGCCCTCGGTCATTTCCGCCAGCGAGCCAAGGCAGAACTCAAGCGCATTGGCAGGGCTGGGCGCCAGGTCCAGCAAACGTTGATAGTGCCGCGGCTGATAAACCAGGCGGGGCTGCCCACGCATAGTCGGCAAGGGGGGATCATCGGGATGCGCCGCCAGTCGGACGCCGGACTCCGCGGCTACCGGGGTGATTTCACGCAGAAACTCTCCCAATCTCCGCCAGAGTTCCTCCGAACTAATACTGGGCACGCAACCCTCTGACGCATCCGGGTCATAAACCATGTTCCAAACCATCCCGTTGGGCATCGGCGCGTCGAGCGGGCCTTCCATGCCGACGGACTCCGCGCCGCCCCGCGCGTAAGGCCCGCGCGTGCGCCCGCAAACTCCGGCGATGCTGAAATTGTAGCCCATGATCGGGATGCCGGCCTGGCCGAGCCGCCGGATCAGCGTTTTGACATTCTCCATCTGCTGCTTCCTCTTGGGGCCGTCGAGCAAGATGTCGTGCCAGTGAGCGGGGTCAAAATTCTCTATGGCTTCCAACTCCAGGCCGGCAGCCTGGATTTCCTTGCGCAACCCCACCAATTCCTCCAGCGGCCAGAGACGATTCGGGTCACCCGCCCGCCCCCAGCCCAGTTCGGTGCCGGTGGGTTGATTATCCCGCGGGTTGTGCCCGCCGCCGTGAAAGTAATCCACCAGATGGGCGACGATGTGCGTGGCCCCCGCCTGCCGCGCAAACTGAAAATTATCACGGGTCAGGGCGTGACGATATAAACCCAGGCCAAGTTTCATTTGAGTCATATGAGCCGGTGCAAAACAATGGATAGTCGGCGCCGCTTATCTTTTCAAGGAATAGCCCGATCAGCAAGCCAATCTGTTTTCTCCGCCCAGTCACCCGCCGTCATGACTTTCGCCTCGGGTCCTGTGCCCTCTCCAACGCATGGAGAATGTTATGATTTGAACGAATAATCCCGCGAGTCTGCGCTTTCTGCTTGATGGGAGAGGCCGGGAAGCGCGAAAATGCCTGGCATCGCAGCGATGGCTCTGCCTGTCAAATACTATGAGACCTGAACAATGGAACCTATTCAAGCGGGCCGCGCGCCTGGAGAAATTGGACAACGTGCCAATGGCCCTGATCGTGGACAGTCCGTGGATTCCTGGTTACCTGGGCGTGAAGCACATGGATTTCTATCTCGACCCCGAATTGTGGTTCCAGTCCCATTTAAAAATTCATCGGGAATTTCCCGACATCATCTTTGTCCCTTCGTGGTGGATGGAGTACGGGATGGCGGCGGAGCCATCGGCGCTGGGCGCCAAGATCAAGTTTTGGACGGACAACACGCCCAGCGAATACCATACCCTGTATCATATCGAGGACATCGAGAAGTTCCCGGAATACGAGGTGGAACACGATGCCTTCATGGCCATGACCCTGCACCGCATCCGCATGCAGCGGCAGCGCATTCTGGACACCGGGGAGATTCTGCCGATGGTGACTTCCCGCGGGCCGATGTGTACGGCGGGGTTCGTGCGCAACACGACGGATTTCATGATTGATATCGTGGAGAAACCGGAATGGGCCCACAAGCTGCTGGATCTTTGCACGAATCTGATTATTGACTGGTTGAAGGCGCAGCAGAAGGCGATGGGCGACACGGTGGAGGGGATTTTCATTCTTGACGATATTGTCGGGTTTGTGAATGAGGAGCACTACCTGGAATTCGCGCATCCCTGCCTGAAGAGAATCTGCGACGCTTTTCCCAAGGACTGGGTGAAGCTTTATCACAACGACGCGGAGGTCGGGGCGTGCCTGGATCATTTGCCGGACGCGGGCTTTAACATGCTGAACTGGGGCAAACAAACCGACTACGCCGAAGTGAAGGAACGCGTGGGCGGCCGGATGTGCCTGATGGGAAACGTGAATCCGCTGGAAGTGGGAGTACGCGGCACGCCCGAGGAAGTGCGCGAGGCGACGCTGGACGTGCTGGAGAAGAGCGGCGGGGAGGGAATTGTTCTTTCGCTGGGCGGCGGCACGAGTCCTGGGATGCCACGGCAAAACATACAGGCCATGTTGAAGGCCCTCGAGGAATTCAATTCCAGACGCTGATTTTTTTGGAGAAAGAACACACCCGATGCCAGACTACGCCTTGATGAACCAGTGCGTCTATGAGGGGAAGGCCAAGGAGGTCGAAAACATGACGCAAGCCGCGCTGGCGGAGGGCCGGATCGCGCAGGAAATCCTGACCGAAGGGCTGATCGCCGGCATGAGCGTGGTGGGGGAGGATTTCAAATATAATGTACTTTACGTACCGGAAGTGCTGATTGCGGCGCGCGCGATGAAGGCGGGCATGGCGGTGCTGAAACCGCTGCTAACGGTGCGCGGCGCGGCCAATTCATCCGCGGGGACGGTGGTCATGGGCACGGTGCGCGGCGATTTGCATGACATCGGAAAAAATCTGGTCTGCATGATGGCCGAAGGCGCCGGCTTCCAGGTGCATGACATCGGCGTGGACCAAAGCATCGAAAAATTCCTGGCCGCCGCCGAACTGCACCACCCGGACATCATCGGCATGAGCGCGTTGCTCACCACCACCATGACCTACATGAAAGTGGTGATTGACGGTTTTGAGGCGAAAGGCTTGGGGCATGTAAAAATGGCGATTGGCGGCGCGCCCATCAGCCAGAGGTACGCCGATGAAATCGGCGCCGACGGCTACGGGGCGGATGCGTCGAGCGCGGTGGATTTGTTTTTGTATTTTGTGGGAAAGGGAAATGCTCCCGTCCTGAAAAATAATCAAAAATGAGATTGAGGCGAAGTTCTCCTGACGGCTTGATTCTTCCGCCGCCAGAGTGAGCGGTTTAAATCCGTGTCCGTGCGTATTTCTTTTGCGCACGGATGCGGTTCAGGCAGCGACGAAGATTTCCGTGTCGGTGATTTGCAATTCGACGGCGGCAGCCTTGGCGGCCTCCTGCAAGGCGGCGATTAACATCACAACCGGGTCCCGGCTTACATCGAGGCGGCGCATCAATCCCTCCCCTTTTTTTGGGCCGACCACGAGGGTGATCTTCAAGCCCTTGCGCTTGCAGGAAACGCGCGTGCCGTCACCCAGTTTGGTGTTCATCGGTTTGATGAATGCGTCAACGTAATGCACGCCGATGCCGGATTTATCCTGGAAGGCTGGCGGGAGTTTGTCCCTGGCCGATAAGTCAATACTACATAGTTTGGTCATCATGATTGTTGGGTTTGGGGCGCAACCGTTGCCGGCTGTTGATGCCGGATGGTCCCTGTCTCTCGCTGCGCCAGAGCGATAAAGGTCAAGCCCGACGCGCCAACGGCTGCAGGCGATGCCCTGTTGCCGGCATCCGATTGCGGAGGGCGCACTTCCTCGATTTGCGGACGAGGATGCCGGTAGGGCGCGCGGCGATACTGGCATCCAGGCAGGGAGCAGTTTTCGCACGGAACCAATCTCGCGAAGGATCGCGCCCGGTCCAGATGGCGCGTGAGACCGATGATGGCGAGAAGGGACTTTTTGGGCCGGAGCATGCCCGTTGGCAGCACGTCGAGTTCGCCGGGGAAACCGTTGCTTGTTTTGCGAAATAGGTCCCACAATAGGGGCTGGTCGGAGATATCCCAGGCCGAATAGCCCGGACTGTAGTGGGGCAGCGCCGCCAGGCCATGCTGATCCGCCCAGGCGCAGAGGCGGCCGTTGGCTACCGTGACCAAGTGTTCCACCACCGCCGAGCCGAACATCTCCATGAAAAAGTACTCGTCAGGTTTGCCTTCCAGCCAGAAGGCGCGCGCTTTTTCTTCGCATTGCGGGCCGGCGCTCACCGCCAGCAGCAGGGCGGCGTGGACTTGCGCCGTCTGGAATTGCTTCTGGAGCGGGGAGGAGGAGAAGGCGGCTCCGTCAATCCTAATTTGGCCGCCGGCCAGTTCCAGCGTGTCGGCCTGCCGCGCGTAAATCCACGGCCGGCCATGTTGCGCAAACCACTGCCGGGTCGTCTCCACAATTTCGCGGGCGCGTCCCTCCAAATCATGACGCGGGGGATAGCCCAGCAAGCGTGTGTATTCGGCTTCCTGAACATGGCAGTCCGGGCGGGTGTCGATCATTTCCAGCATGTCAAATCGCATTCAAGGCGGGCGGGTTTGGCTCCTCCATTGAGGTGAACGGGTTGAATTGACACCCCTCCACAAAGTAATGGAAAAAGTCAGGGTGCGTCTCCAGCCGGCAGTGGGTGACACGTCTGACCATCTTCTCCAACTCCGCGCGTTTGGCGCGCGACAACAGCGCCAAACAGGCGCCTTCGATTGAGGCGTTGCCCACTCGCAGGATCTTTGCATCCTCAAGGTCGGGTATCAGCCCAATACGTTTCGACGCCGCCACGCTGAGATGCCGGCCAAATCCGCCCGCCAGGTAAAAAACGGCCACCTCGTCGAAGCCAATTCCGTAACGGTCGAATATGACATGCAGCCCGGCCGCATTGGCTCCTTTGGCCTGGGCCAGTTCGTTAACGTCCCCTTCCTTAAAGGAAATCAAACGGTCGCTCTCGACCTTTAGCACGAACGGTCCGCCGCCATTCTCAAAACGTCCCAAGGAGTTCATGCGCCCCGTTCTGAGCAGTTCGCTCAAGACCTCTATCAGCCCCGATCCGCAGATCCCTTCCGCCGCACCACCCCCAATGACTTTCGCCCGCAAGGAGCCGTCCGGATCAATCGCCACTTTTTCAATGGCACCCGGCAAAGCTGGCATGCCGCAGGAGATTTTGCCGCCTTCAAATGCCGGGCCTGCCGGACAGGAGGCCGCCAGGATTTTGTGCCTGTTGCCCAGAATCAGTTCCGTATTGGTGCCGATGTCCATGAGCGCCACCAGGCGTTCTTCGTTTGCCAAGTCCACCGCCAGCAGGCAGGCAGCGGCGTCAGCGCCGACATGACCGCTAATGACGGGCAACCCATAGACGCGGCCCTTCGGATGAATCGGCAGCAACAACCGCCCGGGCGGCGCGGCCAGACTGGTCGTGGTCCGGCGGCCTTCCGCCATTTCCAACTCGGTGATGGATTGATACGGGCTTTGACCGATGGAATAGACATTCAGACGAAAGAAAAGATCGCGCATGGTGGAATTGGCGGCGACGACCATTTCGTAAATCGATTTCGGGTCCACCGGAAAGTCCTCAATGGCATGGGTGATGTACCCGGCCAGAGTGCGCTGCAGCAATCCGCTGCCGTCCTCCGTGTCGTAATGAATGCGCGACATCACATCGGAGCCGCCGAAGCGCTGCGGATTTTCGAAGGCTGCGTCCGCAACGATTTCGCCGGTTTCCAGGTTCAAGAGGCGCAGAACGACGGTGGTGGTTCCCACGTCCATGGCCAGCCCATGAATCGGTCCGCTGCCACGATCGATTTCGGTTCCGTCCAGGAGAATACGGTCACCGTCGCGGGTGACGGCGGGATCAAGTTGCACCTTTTGGCCGCTGGGCGGAAGTTGCACGGCGTGGCGTTCAATGTTCATGTCACCCCGTCGAAGCGTATGGCATCGGACCACGCCGCCATCCTTGACGAGGCGGCAGCGGCAGGAGAGGCGGAAGTTCTCCCGGAGATGTTCTTCCTCCGGGCCTTTGGCCGAAACAAACTCCATCCCCCCAGTGATCTCCACAAGACATTCCTTGCACTTTCCCTGCTTGCGGCAGGATGTGGGGACCTTGACGCCGAGCGATTCAGCACAGTCGAAAAGTGACGGCCCGGGAGCGACACGCGCGTGCTTCTGATTGAAATGCAACTCGACACTCATGCAACGGCTGGCGCCATTTAGTTCGGCCAGCGAACATTATGGATCAACCCGCTCCTTCACGCAACTCTGAAACGGGAAGCTGCGGAAGTTGGGGCTTGCGCCGGGGGTGGCAAAACCCTATCTACACTGCGGCTGATCATGTTCCGTCAAGTGCAATTGGCGGGAAATAATGAACTGATGACCATGCAAAAACTGCTTCATGAGGTGGTGCGAGAGCGCCGGCTTGTCTGCGATGGCGCGATGGGGACGCAATTGATGCTGGCCGGATTGGAGAGCGGCCAGTGCGGCGAGCGTTGGAACGTCACCCATCCGGAACGGGTCCTGGCTATTCAGCAGCGTTATGCCGAGGCGGGCGCGGATTGTCTCATCACCAACACTTTCGGCGGCAGCCGCATTACTCTGCAGCGGCATGGCGTGGCCGGAGACGTGCGCCGCATCAACGAAGCCGCCGTCCGCATCGCACGGGAGGCGTTTGGCGGACGCGCTGGATTTGTGCTCGGCGACATCGGGCCGGTGGGCGCCATTTTGGAACCCTACGGCGATCTGTCCCAAGCCGAGGCACGGCTTGCTCTGGAGGAACAAGCCTCGGCGCTGGTTGAAGGCGGTGCGGATGCGATCATTATCGAAACGCAGACATCGCTGGATGAACTGGGACTGGCCATTGACGCCGCCAAAGCAGCCGGAGCGCGCAGCATCATCGCTTCGCTCGCGTATGATTTGTCGGCGGACAAGACCTTTTACGTCACAATGATGGGTGTTTTCCCCGAAAAAGCCGCCGAATTCGCAGAGGAAAAAGGCGCGCACTTTGTGGCCTTGAATTGCGGCACAGGCATGGACATGTCGGGCGCGGCCGTGGTGACGGGGATTTATCGCGCGCACTGCCAACTGCCGGTGATGGTGCAGCCCAACGCCGGCCTGCCGGTTTTGGAACACGGGAAAGCCGTTTACAAACAATCTCCCGCAGACATGGTCATCGCACTGCCCGACGTTCTGGCTGCGGGAGCCATGATTGTCGGTTCCTGCTGCGGCAGCACCGCCGAACATACGCAAGCCATCCGCCAGGTGGTGGATCAGTTCAACCAGGGCCGCTAGCTCAAGGCCCGGGGGCTATTGGACCCGACGGACGATGCCGGCGCATCATCGTGTCGCGAATCGACCGCCGCGATAACTCTCCGGCGGTCCAAGGTAACTCGGTTTCAATCCGCCCAAGTCCACCACCAGTTTTTCCAGGACGACGCCTGGATCCACCATCCAGAGTTTCAGCGTGTGATAGCCGGGGTTGCCCACTGTCAATTTAGTTTTGACTACTCGCCCGCTGTCTTTGACGCATTCTTCCCAGTCCCGATTGCCGTTTTGAGCGCTGTATTTTTCGGGGACGAGGGTGACGGTCCGGGGCGGCGCATCGTCAAAGGAAATGGCGAAACGAAGTCCCCGTCCAGGAACGAAGTTCAAGGTTGGAGCGGCTATGGTCATGACTTCGGCGTCCCCAGGCTTGAACAGATACATCCGGTATTCCAGGCAGGGCGAATCCTTGCCGGGCGCGGCTTCGGGGGCGTCCACAGGGGCGACCGCCCTCATGCCGGAAAGGGTGCGGCCATAGTCTTCAATTTTGATCCAACGGGCCGCGCCGGAGCCGGTGATCTTGGTGAAGTGTTCCGCCTCGATGGAAACGACTCCTTCGCCTTCCACGAAGCCCTGGAGGGACTTTCGCGTGACTTCGGCGGGATTGAAGGACTGCACCTTGACGCTGAAATTGGTGTTGACGCCATCGACCCGGATGGCGCCGACAGCCGCTCCTTGGGGGGCCTTCTTCCAATCCACGCTGACCCAGATCCGTTTGTCCTTTTCGATTGTACCGGCGGTTTCGCTGAGGGATATCCAGGGGACGGTGGCGGTGGCGGTGAAGGCAAATGGGGTCTTCCCTTTGTTAAAAACGTCCACGTAATGACGCTGCCGGTTAAAGGCGTCGAATTGTGGCAGGGCGTCTCCGGAGCCTTCCGGAGCAATCCCCATTTCCGCTTGTTCCGTCACGGGAACCTCGACAAGCCTGACGGCACGGAGGTTGTTGCCGTCCCGCGGTTCCGACCAGGTGCTGTAACCGATAAACGGCTGATCCATGAAGTGGTCCCATTTCCCGTTGGCGAAAGTGTGGTTGAAATAGGCCATCAGATTTGTCTCTGATTGGAAGATCGCGCGGCATTCGGCGGCTTTGTCATTGGCGCTCGCGCGCCCCTGTCGCGCGTAGGCCTCGTTCTGGCTGGCAGCGAGGTAAAGCGCATGCAATTGGGCGCAGGCTTTGGCCGGGAACAAGACCAACTCGTAAAAAGCGTCCTTCGTCTCCGGAGGCAGCGCGCCGTGAATCTCCTCCGCTCTGGCGGAGATGGCCTGGTAGTCGGCCGACACGCGCTCGGCTTCCTGGTAGTTATCGAGGCTGTAGGTGCCGGCATCCAGCAACTCGGGTTTGCGGCGGCCATTGTATTTGGTGTACTTCTCGAGGATCTCGGCGATCTCCACGGCATGGGCGGGGCCGAACTGGCGGGTGGCCCAAAGACGGGTGTATTCGTTGAGGTTGGTATTGGTCCACCGGCTGGTATCCCAAGCGAGATTCATGAAGTATTCGAGCGGGAGTTCGCAGCCCTTGAAGTGTCCAACGTTGACGATCCAAATCCGGTCGGCGCCGTATTGTTTGGCAAGAGACATCTGATCCCAGATTTTCGAGATTGGGCTGGTATTGATCCACTGGTAGCTGCGGGGACCGCCGTGGTAATCGAAGTGATAATAGATGCCCGCGCCGCCGGGACGCAGCCGTTCCTGGGCGCTGGGCAAACGGCGGACATTGCCCCAGTTGTCCTCGGCCCAAAGCAGCGTGATATCTTCGGGGGGACGGAGGCCATCGTTGTAAAAGTCCTGCACCTCTTTGTAGAGGCACCAAAGTTGCGGCACCTTGGTCACATCGGGATTTATTTCTTCGGAGAGGATTTTGCGTTGGACGTTGACGATTTCCCCGGTCAAGTCCTTGCCGATGGGCATGCCGCTGTCATTCTCCGCTCGCAGGCCCAGGGTGAAGATGCTTTCAAAATTCACGTTGCGCCGGACCCCTTCCCTCCAAAAAGCCTGGAGGACCGGCTGTTGATTGGTGTTGGAATAATTCCAGTTGCCATAAAGTCTGCCGTAATTGGCGCCCCAGTCCCACTCCTTTTGCGCGCGCAGCATCGGCTCCTGGTGGGAGGTTCCCATCACAATGCCGTATTCATCGGCCAGGCGGGGGTTTTCCGGATCGTCCTCGTTGAAACGGTTGTTCCACATGGCGGGCCAGAGGTAGTTGCCTTTGAGGCGCAGAATCAACTCAAACAAATTGGTGTAGAAACCCGTGCCGTAATTGGCCGTCGGGGCATTGCCCGGCACCGGCACGGCGCCGTATTTCTCGCGCACCCACCGCGTCAGGTCGGGGCTTTCGTCGTTCAAAAAAAGGCCGCGATACTTGACAGACGGCGGCCCCTCCGCATGGCGTCCGGCGTTGATAAAGAGAGCGGCTCTATGCTCCACCGGCACGTCCGCCCAATAATACCACGGCGAGACGCCCATCTGGCCGGATAGTTCGTAAACGCCGTAAATCGTTCCGCGCTTGTCGCTTCCGGCAATAACCAGGGCGGCAGCCACGCCGGGCAAGGGCCTGGAGACGACTTGGATGAGAAACGACTCCCACTGGCCGGCAACGCCGGTGACATCCAGTTTGCGGTCCTGGATCATCTTGTCAATGAGAGGACTCTTGCCGATGGTGCCGATGAGGATGGCATTCGCGCCGGGGCCGGCGGCCGCGTGGCTGATGAGCGGGGACTGGCCGGTGACGCGAGCGACATCCCTTTGCAGGTCATTGGCCACCCGCTGAACGCCGGGGAAATCGCCGGCGTCCACCCACAGCGGAATCGCACGGCCATCCTGGACGATGGCGAAGCTGTCCTTGCTTTTGACACTTTCGACGGAGAGGCGCCAGCCGGGCGCCGCGCCGCGGGCGGCCCCAGAGCAAAGAAGAAGTCCAATCAACAAGAGATTCCGGCAGGTTTTCATATTCGTGGGAGGGTTGACCAACATGACATCGTTTTCGCGCCTGTCGCCGCCTGGCGCAATGGCGACGGGCCAGGCGGTCAGCGCGCCGGCGGAGGATTGGCGGCCGGCGGCGGGGAGGTCCCGGACCGGCTGGCGGCACTCGGATCGCCGGTCGGCGGCGGGGCATGATCGGTATGGGCGGGCGGTCCCAGCAATTCGGTGAAGATCGGCTTCAACCCGTCCGCCCAGACTTGGTAGCCCTTGACGGTGGGATGCAATTTGTCTCCCGCGTTCATCATGCCATCGAAAAGCCTGCCATCCTTGTCGGCCAGTTTGTCGTTGACGTTGAGAAAGCGAATTTTCTTTCCGTCGGCATATTGAGCGATGTTCTGGTTGATTCTGTTGATTCCGGGGATGACAGCCATGTTGTCGTTGCGGGGGAAAATGGCGGTCAGGACGATCGTGGCATCGGGCGCCTTCATCCGGCAAACGTCCAGGATTGCCTTGATGCCCCTGGTGACGTCGGCGATTTTGGCTTCATCCGGCGCACGATTGCCGATGTTGTTGATGCCGGCCAGCACAACGATGATCTTGGGGTTGACCCCATCCAATTCCCCGTTCTCGAGCCGCCAGAGAATATTCTGGATGAGATCGGCGCCCCAGCCGAAGTCGGCTGCATTCCATCCGAAAAAATTCGAGTTCCAGTTGGCCAGGTTCTGCTGGTACGAGAGATCGGCGGTACCCCAGCGGCGCGTAATGGAATCGCCCTCGAAATAAATGTCGATGCCGCCCTTCCGGGCCTTTTCCAGCAACTGGGTGTGGGCGATTTGGGAATTGGAATCCGCGCGCGGGGCGGGCTGATCGGCGGCACGAGACGGCCCGCCCCGGGGGAAACCTCCCGGATTGTTGGCGCCGGCCGGTGGTGGAGTCTGCGCAAGGCAGACCTTGAAGATCAGCACGGCGGCCGCGAATGAGGTTATGACAGTGATCGAGCGTTTCATTTCATGCGCTCGTCAACCAAACGCCCCGCGCAAAGATGCAGGCAGACCTCCTGGGAGAAAAATCGATAATAAGGCAGATCAATCTGGTTTTCCAAGCAGAGGTTCACAAGCGTCGCCATTCCGATCCCGCGTCCCTCCCACTTCCGATAAACACGGAGAACGTCCGCCAGCTTGGGGTTCCTCGGCTTCGCCTCGGGAATGATGCGGCGGAGCGGAATTGCGTGGTCCGGCGACTCAATAAGAAGGTGGCTGCGGAACGCTCCTGGATTGCGGATGGCGATGTGAATCCCCGGTTTAATGGCAATGATGGCTTGCTTGTTGACGGAGTAATCGCGGTGAGCGAGGGCATTGTTGACGGTCTCACGCAACAATTGTTCCGGATACTGCGGTGCATTTTGCCCTCCTTGCTGCGAGCTTATGCCGACCTGGATGTTCCGCAGAATGTAAGCAAGGCTGCTCTCCATTAGGGGTAAAATATTGTCCGCCAAATCCTGCTTGTCTCGGGCTATTTCCTGTGGCACGTCCACATATCCGTGGACCTGACAACGGAAGCCCATATTATCCACCAAATGCCGACCACAGACTAACGCCCCTAGCGTGGTGACCTTGCCATCTTTGAGAAAACATTTTCGTTCGAGGAAAGGCAGTGCCGCTGGCAAGTCCGCCTTGATTGTTTCCACCTTCACCGGACGGTTAAGATGAGTGATGTATTCGTTAAGTTTGTCGAGATCGAGGTCGTTGGGCGTTAGCCCGGCAATTGGCTGCAACTCCCGTGCGTGGACCGCCTCTTCCTTGAATTCCTCCTGAGCGTCAACCTCCGCCTCAGAAATCTTATGGTCGCCGGAGAGGATGCGTTTGTAGGCGATCCCCTTGTAGAAGACATACTTCCGGTCGGAAGGCAGCTCATCCACATAAAGCACTGCCACGCGTTTGTCGAGAATGTCATGCAACTCAAAAGGCGGAAAACAATCCGACAGATCCTGCACCGCCCCTTTCCGATCAGTGAACAGCCGGGATATTTCTTTCAGGTTCGGCTCGGCGTGCTCCCGCCAGCCGTTCACAATATACCGACGCGCGGAGCCCATTCCCTGTTCCTTCACTCCCAAAATAACGATCCCGCCACGGGTATTGAGGAATGCGTTAATACTCTTGTGCCGCTCCTTCCACTCGCCGCCCTCTGCTGGCACGGGCTTAAGCTCCAAGCCCTCCGTTTCAAGCTCTTCAAAACGGTCCTGTCTAATCATCTCGGCGAGTTTATGCAGTATGTTCTCAACTACCTTCATTGATACACCGTGTTACTTCAGAAGCTCCTCGGCGATTTGAACGGCGTTGAGGGCCGCGCCTTTGAGCAGTTGGTCGCCCGCCACCCAGAAACACAGGCCGTTGTCCATCGCGCAGTCTTTGCGCAACCGGCCGACCTGGCAGTTGTACTTCTCGGTGGCGTAAAGGGGCAGCGGATATTCCTGCTTCGCGGGGTTGTCCACCACGTCCAGGCCGGGCGCTTTCGCAAGGACCGCGCGCGCGGCGGCGACGGTGACCGGCTTCTCGAATTCGGCGCTGACGGCGATGGAGTGGGCGCGGTAAACGGGCACGCGCACGCAAGTCACACTGGCGCGGAAGCCGGGATGATGCATGATTTTGCGCCCTTCGTTTTCCATTTTGGCCTCTTCCTTGGTATAGCCGTCAGGCAAAAAAACATCGACTTGCGGCAGAACGTTGAAGGCGATCTGATGCGGATAAACCTCCTTCGTCACCGGCTCGCCCGCGACGATCTGGCCGACCTGCCGTTTCAATTCCGCAATCGCCTTGGCGCCCGTGCCAGAGACGGCCTGATAGCTGGAAGCAAATATCCTCTTGACTCCAAACGCCCGGTGGAGCGGATAGAGCGCCATCAGGGTGATGGCCGTGGTGCAATTCGGGTTGGCGATGATGCCCTTGTGCTTGCGAATGTCTTCGGGATTGATCTCGGGCACGACCAGCGGCACGGCGTCGTCCATGCGGAAGGCGCTGGAATTATCGATCACCACGCAGCCGGCTTTGACGGCCAGGGGCGCGAATTCCTTGGAAATGCTGCCGCCGGCGCTGAATAGCGCGATGTCGATGCCTTTGAACGAGTCCCGCGTCAATTCCCGCACGGGCACGGCGCGGCCGCGGAAGTTCATGGTCTTGCCGGCGGACCTGGCCGAGGCGAGCAAGGTCAGTTCGCCGACGGGAAACTTGCGCTTCTCCAGCGTGTTGAGCATTTCGACACCCACGGCGCCGGTGGCGCCGACAATGGCTATGTGAGGTTTGGCGTTCATGTGAAAAAAATTCCTACTTTTGAAGGCTGTGCGCCGGCAGCGCGGGCGCCGGGCCTGGGGCATGTTTGGCGTGGCGGGCCGGCTTCTCAGGGGAGGACTCGCGCAGCCGCGCGATCACCCGGGGAACATGCGTCAACAAATAATCCACCTCCTCGGCCGTGTTGTAGAATCCGAGGCTGAACCGCACGCAGCCTTTGGCGCGCGCGGCACTGATGCCCATCGCCGTGAGGACGTGCGACGGGTTGAGCGAACCGGTCGTGCAGGCCGAACCGCTGGACACGCATATTCCCAGTTCATCCAGCTTCATCAGAATTCCCTCCGCCTCCACGAAATCGAAGGCGATGTTGCTGGTGTTGGGCAGGCGCGGTTCCTTGGCGCCGTTGCGGACGGTATTGGGCACCGCGCCCAAGATCGTGTCTTCCAGCCGGTCGCGCAACGCGCGCACGGTCGTATTTTCCTCCTCCAGCCGCGCCAGCGCCAATTCCGCCGCCCGGCCAAAGGCCACGATGCCGGCCACATTTTCCGTCCCGCCGCGCTTGCCCCGTTCCTGGTGCCCGCCCATGAGATAAGGCTGGAATGGGGTCCGCCGCCGCACGTAAAGCAGCCCGATTCCCTTTGGCGCATGGAGTTTATGGGCCGAAAGCGTCAAAAAATCCGCCCCCACCCCGCCCGCGTCCAATTTCAACTTGCCGGGCGCCTGGGTGGCGTCGGTGTGAAAAAGCACATTCCGGCTCCGGCATATCGCGGCGATCTCCTCGATGGGAAAAACCACCCCCGTTTCGTTATTGGCCCACATCACCGACACAATGGCCGTGTCCGTCCGGATCGATTGGTCCAGCAAATGCAAATCCAGCATGCCATCGGCATCGACGGGCAGGAAAGTCACCTCGCAGCCTTGTTTCCGCAACGCTTCGCAATGTTTGATAATCGCCGAATGCTCGACCGCCGTGGTGAGGATGTGGCGTTTGCACGGCTGCGTGGCCAGCGCGCTTTGCACCGCCGCGTTATTACTTTCCGTCCCGCAACTGGTGAAGACGATTTCCCTCGGCTCCGCCCCGATGAGCGCGGCCACCTTTTCGCGCGCCTCATCCACCCGTTTGGCCACCTGGCTGCCGAACCGGTAGGCGCTCGAAGGATTCCCCCATTGATCCCTCAAGAATGGAATCATCGCGTCCACCACTTCCGGCGCGACGCGCGTCGTGGCGTTATTATCGAAATAATAGATTCTTCGTTCCGTCATATCGGCCACCGGAGCCATGCCCCGGCGCCGCAACAGTGTAAGGACGCGCCCCAAAAGCGCAAGCGCGAGCATGTCCGGCGCCGCGAAACGGGGAGCATCTCATTTTTTGAGCGATGGAGAGCGCGCACGAAATTTGATGGCGAGTCGTCCGCGCAAATCCATGGACGAGCGTGGAGGCATCCACGTCTGGTTGGTGCAAATTCGAACTTTTCTGCCTTTTGTTGCCTTCCCCTCTGCTCAACCTTTCACGAATGCCCATTTCCACAGGAAAACAGCAAGAGATGACGAACGAGCGTGAGTTTTATGGCGTTTCCGCCCAGACGAATTCCATGCTGTCGCCCGGCTTGATCCCGGCCGGGCTTGTCCAGCGCAGAATCTGTTTCGTTTGCAGATCGCCATAGATGAAAACACCGGCCAACGGCCCCTTCTGTGCTTTAAGTTCCGCAGACAATTGGGGACGCAGTTCGACATATAACATTTGTAGTTTTTCTCGTGTAGCAGGAGTCGGTCCCGCATAAAGGCATATTATTGTTTTGTCCCGGCGCCGCAGGTTCGCCAAGGGGCCGCCCCATATTCAAGCGCTGGGCAATCGAGCGGAAGGCCGTGGCTCCCCGGAATCACGTAAAACGCTTGGGAGCGCCGGCTGGGCGGGATGAGGAAAGGCAGAAACTGAGAAAGTGGAAATGAAGGCCGGAGCGGCGCGGGTTCAATGCCCCGGAGCCGCGGTTGTACCGACAAGGTTTTCAATGCCTTTTCCTCTTCGTGTCCTTCGTTTCCTTTTGTTCAAGTTCTTTGGGCAAAATGTGAGGAATGTTTTCCCGCAGAACACGCAGAACACGCAAAAAGATGAGAAGATGTGCCAGACTCCCCTTTCTGCGTCATTCTGCGTGGTCTGCCCACGAGCGAGCGTCTGCCCAATAATTTGTTCACTTCTGCAAAAGCCTGTCCTGATTATCCGTGTTAATCCGTGCCATCCGTGGTCAAACCTTCACTTGCATAATGCAAGTTATGTGGTATTGTGGTTGCAGTGGCTGAGGGCGGTTTGTTCTTTGAAAGGCTGCGGATCGGGGCATTTGAGCGGCGAACCCGTTCGAACCACGCCATGCCCCGGTTGTCGCGGCTGTTTATCCGCCTTTGCGCGGAGCGCTGGCCCCGTTTCCGGCCCGCCGTGGCGCTGGACAAGAAAAGGGGTTTTACCACGGATTTCACGGATTTCACGGATAAGGACTTCCCATCCGTGTTTATCCGTGAAATCCGTGGTTGAATGTCTTCGTCTGAGGTTTTGCGCCCATTTGCGGCCTAAATTGACGGCGGTGAGGGTTTCCCTTACAGATGGAGTTCGCCGGTTACGGAAATTACGGTAAATTNNCTTGTGCATGATAAAAAGCGCGGCTGCTGGAGTGCTTCCGCGGGCCAGGCGAGCTTTAGAGCGTTGATAATCAAGGACATGCAACTCAGGGGTTGCCGAAAAATGACCTTTGCCTTTTCCGCTTGGTCTTTTGACCGATGACTTCGTTGCTCGCTCGTTGCAGATCACTTCGGATATGCGCCTCGCTCGCTTCTCGCCATCGGTCAAAATCCCGGCGCGCAAAAGGTAAATCTTGTTTTCCGACAACCCCTCGGCACTTGGAAGTTTTTGAGCGGTGCCAGGCATACGGCTCGGCAGGTGCCGATCCTGCCGGGGCGTTTATGGCAGAACGAGGCTCCTGCCGAGGCGTGCGTGCCCAAAAACAGATATGCGCCCTCGCGAAAGCCGGCTCGCTCTAATGGTTGAGGTCTTCCCTCGTAAAAATGATCAGGCCGGCGACGAACATGATGACGGCGGATACTCCGGACAATTCGATCATCTTCCAAACCTCCGGCCGCCATTGATAATCCATTGCATGGGCCATCTGTAGGAGGTTCAGCCAGGGGTAAGTGATGTGGCGGGTGAAGATGTAGGGATCAAGTCCCGCCAGATGCTTGGTGAGATCAATGACAATCAAGGTGGCAATGGCCACCGACACGGCCTCTCCGGTCGTGCGAATCAGGGTGGAGATCAGCAGCCCGTACATCACCAGAGCGCCCAACGGAATCCAACTGAGCGCGTAAGCCGCCAGCAACTCTTGCATCGCCTGGTTGCGGCTATACACGATTCCGGCGGAATCTCCAATCGGGCCGAAGCGGTAATGGATGCCGGCCAGCGCCACGGAAAACAGCAAGGCGGCGGCTGAGAAGACCATCATGTAAAGCAACCCGATGACCGCCTTGGCAACGTAGAATTCCCACCGATGCACCGGCGCGGCCAGCGCGGCGCGGATCGTGCCGGTCCCGGTTTCCTCCGCCATCAATCTGGCCGCGAAAGTAACGATCAAAATCGGCCCAACGTCCGAGAATACCATTTGCATGGAAAAGCCGACATAGCCCCAGGCGTTCTCCGTGGCCGCGTTTGTGAGATGCCCCGCGGCAAAATAAGTGACCACATTCGCCAGGCCCAAAGCGAAAATGCCGAAGTAGGGCAGAGTGCGCCGCGCCGCCTTGGCGGCTTCATTGAGCAGCAATGGCACGAATTGGCTACGCATGGGACTTGTCTCCGGTGATCGACAGGAAAAACTCCTTCAACGTCTTCTGTTTGGGCGCGAGGGCTGAAACAGTGAACCCGGCCTGTTGCAGGCATTGGTTCAGCCACGCGGAATCGTCCCGCGCGAGCGTGAACTCCACTGTGTCGCCGCTCACCGGTTCCACCCGCAGGATCTCTCCGTGGCGCGATAGAAAATCGCCATCGGGAATCCTGCCCTGAAAGGTGACGCGAACGATCCGCTCGTGCGGCTTCAACAGCTCCTTCACCCGGCCGGAAGCAACCAGCCGCCCCTGGTCGATGACAAGAACCGTGTCGCAGAATTCCTCGATTTCCGACATTAAATGGCTGGAGACAAAAACGGTGAGGCCCTCCTTTCTGACTTGCTCGCGCAGGAAGGAGAGCACCTCGTTTGTGCCCTCGGGGTCCATGCCATTGGTCGGCTCGTCCAGGATCAGAAGGCGCGGGCGGCCGAGCATCGCCCGGCCAATGCCCAGGCGCTGTTTCATGCCGGTGGAATAAACCCGCACACGGTCATGCTGCCGCTCCGCCAGGCCGATCCGTTCCAGGATTTGGTCAATCTCACGCGGCGAGACTTTGTCAAGCAAACTGGCCGCGAGTTCGAGGTTCTTTCGACCGGTCAGGTACTCGTAAAACGCCGGCGATTCCACCGTGACACCCACGGAGCGGATGGCTTTCTTGTAATCCTTCCATATATCCACGCCGAAGACGCTGAGGCGCCCGCCGCCGGGCCGCACCAGCCGCGGGATCATATAAAGGGTGGTGCTCTTTCCCGCTCCGTTCGGTCCGAGAAACCCGCACATCTGGCCGGGCTCAACCTCAAACGATAGATGGTTCACGGCCTGGATGCGCCCAAATCGCTTGGAGACGTCTTCCAAAGCCAGCGCTGGTGAATGACCTGTCACGGGTTCCTGCCTTTTGCTTTATGGGATGGCGGCATGAAAATGTAAAGTTTTGGCTGATCGGAGTCATGCAAGATAATGTCCGACATCCCATCGCCCTTCAGGTCTTTGATTTCAAAATAGCCGTGTCCCGGCGCGTCGAAAGCCATGCCGGGTTGCGGATCGAACCATCGTCCGTCCGTCGTGCTGAAGTAGATGTTCCATCGGGTATCCGAACGTTTGAAGATAAGATCGGGGCGTCCGTCGCCGTTGAAGTCTCCCTGAATAAAGCACGTCCACCCGGTGAGAATTTCCGCCGGCAAAATCCCCGTCAGCGGCACGGTCGCGTCCGGGCTGCGGGCAAAAGCGCCTTGATGGAACGACCTGATCGTGAGCATCCAATCCAGCCCGTGCGAGACCACCGTTTCCAGGAGTCCATTGGCCGAGGTGAGGCCGGTTTTCAAATCAAGCAATACCAGCTCGCATTTGCCATCCCCTCTCAGATCGCCCGCGGGCGATGCCTTGAAGGTCGAACCGATTGGAATCGGGAACCCGCGACAGTGCAGAATTTGGTTTGGCCGCTCCGGCAATTGCTGGTCCGCGCCGCGCAGGAAGACATGGATGTCGGACTTGAAATCCAATTTGCCGCTGATCTGGCACAGAATCAGGTCTTCGCGGCCATCGCCATTAATGTCGGCGCGGTAGAGGCGTGGCGGGCGCTCCTGCGAGGTTTTCTTCAAGTCAGCGATGATCTTCCGGATGCCTTCATTCTCCGGCTCCGTGTCTGGATACTTCTCTGGTTTGGCCCGAAACGACAGTTGAATGCTCAAGCTGTGCGCTGGATTCGCTCCCACCATCCACGGGTCCCTCCACGGATCAAGGTCGATGTCCCAGTCCGTTCGTCTCGCGTCCAGCGTCATGGACAGTCCGGGACTCCACTCATAATCGCTGTTCCGCCGGTAGAGCACAGCCTGTCCCGCCGCCAGAACCGGGATCAAAACGTTTGTACCGACGAATTTCGCAGCCAGCGATGTGAGGGCGGGAACATCGAAGTTGCTGAATGCCTGGCTCGCATTGATGAGCGGGCGTCGGTCCGATTCGAACAAACCGGCGTCCTGCCGGGAATAAACCAGCCCGGTGGCGGTTGAAAAAAGCAATTCACGCCCCGGATGCGCCTCAACGTCGCACACGGTGACCCAGGCGGTTTGCGGCGGCAGGGGAATGATCTGATCGGGTGAGTTGGCAAAGCCGTCCGGACGTTGGCGATAGTTCAAGAGCGTTTTCTCCGCCGCGTCAACGACGAGCAGATTGCAGCGTCCGTTCCCTTCAATATCAACAAAAAGCGGCGCACCCGCGCTGGCGGGAAGTGTTACCACCTCAGGCAACAGCAGCAGCGGCTCCGCCCGCCCCGCGTTCACAGTGAAGATCATCAGAAGAACCAGCCCAAATACTTCCCACGCTGATCGAAACGCCAACCGTCCGTTGCCGCGGTGAGCGGGGAGCATCCAGGCTGGCGGAAAAAAGCGCATGGTTATTTCTGGCTTATGAAGACTCTATAGCCCTTTTGGTTCGCCAGTTGCACAATCAGATCGCTGACGCCATCGTGGTTCAAATCCGCAGCCTGCCACCCCTCAATCGGCTCCGTGCAACTGAATCGTAAGACCGGTTCGCGGCTGAACCCTTTTTCTCGCGAAACAAGGGAGTAAACCGAGATGGCATCACTGTGGTCCCGCACCAGCAAATCCGCCTTGCCATCCCCTGTAAAATCGCCGCCCAGACGGACGTATCGCGCGAAATACTCATGCAGGTCCTGCCCAATCTCGCCTCGATCCAGATGGATCACAACGTCATGTTGACAGTCCGCTTCCTTTGGAAAGCCAATGCCGGGCCGATAGAAGTAAAACCGGAGGCTGTAATCGAGCTTCTTGGAGATGAGCATCTTGTGGAGGCCTTCCTTGTCCTCGATGTGACTGTACCCCAAAACCAAGTCTGGAAAACCGTCGCCGTCCACGTCCACCACCGGCACTGGGAGCGTCCAGTCGTTCTTGCGAAAGACCTGTTGTGGTTCATTTGGAATCCTGCCGCGCTCATCCGCGATATACGTGCTCGCCAGCACTTTTCCAGAAGGAAGCCCGGGTATGAATGAAGGCTCGTTCCTCCAGGTGCTCTTGATCAAATCCACTTTGCCGTCCCGGTTCAGGTCGGCCCAGCAATGCCATGAGAAAGTATCCGCCCTGTCCGCGTAGATTAGCGCGGGATTCAGGTCGAAGAGGCCGTTGGCCTGCTGAAGATAAAGGCTGTAGGTGTTGGTCCAGCCATTACTGCGGCGGACGATCAGATCATCCCGTCCGTCGCCATTAACGTCCCCGATGCACAAGTCCAATCCAAGAGACGTGGCAAATCCAGGATCGCTCACTGAGAGTTGGAGGCCGGCATCGATGGCATGGCTGATGAGCTGAGCCTGATGCCACGCGTCTCGATGTTGCCAAACCTGAAGTCCGTCCGCCGCAGGTATGAGCAGCAGCGGCCAGCCGCCGCCTGTCCCGACCGACAAGGGAAAGTACATCGCGTTGGTGTCTTTGGCGGCTTCTGGAATGATCGTGGATTGCGTGATGATTCGCCGGACGACAGGAGGACCGGCCCGATTAGTGAAACTATATTCGGTCACTCCGTCGCTGGTCATGACGAGCACGCTCTCGGACGGCCCGCCCAGTCTGGCCGCCCATACAACACATGGCCGGGGTTCAAGACGATAGATTTGATGCGGTTCGCGCCTGAAACCCTGCGCGCGATCCTGATAAAAAACGGACAGATTGGTGTCGTCCATCAGCACAAGGTCCTTGAGACCGTCGCCATCCAGGTCGCAAACCAGCAACTGCTGGCATGGGCCGGCGACTTCACTCGCGCTGAACCGCGGCTTGGATTCAGCCGATAAGCCCGCCATCAGGGAAATGGTCAAAAGCAGTGCCGGGAGTGTTTTCAGCTTGACCTCATTTTGTTTTGAAGCATTTCGAGGACGTTAGACAACACCGGGTCGAAATCGTCACGCGGAAGAACCAATTAATAAATGAGCATCAGCGGTTCGTCGAGACCGTGACGCTGAACGCGCAGACGTAGCAGTAATCGCCCGCGGATGCCCACTTTCCCGGGCTGATCTCGCGCGCGGAATTCCGTGTGATGTTTCGATTGTTGAAATGCCACCGCCACAATCCCGTGCTTTTGACGCACATCCAGTACTTCACGCCGGCTTTTAATACTGGTTCGGTGACTGATTGAAGAATGACCGGCTCAACCACCTCCCCGGCGGGGACCGAAAACGTTTCCAGAGTGGCTCCAGGAAACCCACGCTCATCCTGCGCGATGGACACGGTCGCGTTTCCGGGGTCTCGCGCGTGGCGGTTGGGTTCGATGGCCAATTGGATGGCAGTAAGTGGGCCGGACGCCGTGGACACGAACCAATCCGCATGAGCCTCAGTTCCCGCGGCCCAGGTGTTTGATCCGTATGTGTTGGAAGGACCGAACGAACTGAACGCCAGCCCTGGTATTAGAGGGCCTGGGCTATTTGGCTCCGAAGACTTGTTCATCATGGCGGCCGGCGCTGATTTGCCCGCGGTGCGGCCATGACCACGGCCAAAGAAGCAGAACAGGGCGACATTCATCGCCACAATCAGAATAACGATGAGTTGAATCGCCAAGTTCGCGGGTTTCTTGTCCATGTCTCGGAACTGCCGCGGGGCCGGATGGGAGCCACACGCGGGCACTTGGGTTAGATTTTTCACCTCGACCTGCGGTCGCGCCGGCTGCGAACTTCCCACGCGGCCGGACAAATCCGTCGCAACCGCCTCCAGCCAGTGCTGCGGATAACCGACGGCCACAAAGCGCGGTTTGGCGCCCTCAAACTCCGTCACAAGCGTCGCCAAGGTGGACAGCGGCCCGGTTGTCACGGGCTGTCCGTTGTACGACGCGCCTGTTATTAGTGTGAACTTGGCGATCACCGCCCGCGGCAGCCGCCGCCTCCAGGCCAACAGTCCCAGCGTTTCCCACACCGTCAGCCGCCCGTCCCGCCACCGGACCCGGCACCGTCCGAACATAACCAGAAACCCGACACCCAAGGGAATGCAGCCGGCCACGACAAACACCAGAAGAAACGCCAGAAACGCCGCCATGAAGTACTCGCCGCCCGGCTGTTGGCGACTGGAGAATTGGCGGACCACAACCAAAAGGATGCCGCCCACGCCCGATAGCCAGATCGCGCTAAACCCGACCGGGATCAACCCCAGCCACCGAATTGCCCCCAAGCGCCGCGCAGGCAGCCAATAAGTCACTTCATCGCCGGCTGATTCGACGCGAATCTCAGGTATGGCAGTCAGGTCCATAGTCATTCCATTTCCGTCACCGACGTAGCAGTAGTCGCCCGCGGATGCCCACTTTCCCGGCCTAATCGCGTTACCGCGTGCCCATGCCGACGCTTTGGACGGTCTGGAAAAGTTTCCCTTCCGTCTTGATGCTGGGCGCGATGATGATTTCGGTTTCCTGAAATTCACGGATCGTGGCGGCGCCGACGCTGCCCATGCACGTCGTAATGGCCCCGATCAGGTTCTGCGAGCCGTCATCCACTGTCGCCGGCCCGTAAAGGATCTGCTTGAGGGAGCCGGTGACGCCGACTTTGATGCGAGTGCCGCGCGGCAGGTTGGCGTGAGGCGTGGCCATCCCCCAGTGATTGCCCTTGCCCGGCGCTTCTTGCGCGCGCGCAAACGCGCTGCCGACCATGACCGCGTCCGAACCGCAGGCCAGCGCCTTGCACACGTCGCCCCCCTTGCTCATCCCGCCGTCGGTGATGATCGGGATATAGCGCCCGGTAATCTTGTGAAAATAATCCCGCGCCGCCGCGCAATCCACCGTGGCCGTCACTTGCGGGACGCCCAGCCCCAGAACCCCGCGGCTGGTGCAGGCGGCCCCCGGCCCGACGCCGACCAGCACGCCGGCCACGCCGCAACCCATCAACTGCTCGGTTACGTTGTAGGTGACAGTGTTGCCAATGATGACCGGGATGCGCATCTTCCGGCAAAAATCGGCGAGATCGAGCGATTTGTATTCCGTTGAAATATGTTTGACCGTGGAAACGGTCGATTGCACGACGAACAAATCCGCCCCGGCCTCCTGCGCGATGCACCCGAAGCGCTCCGCCTTTTGCGGAATGGAACTGACCGCCGCCAGCACGCCGGCCGCCTTCAACTCCTCCACGCGCCGGGCGATCAATTCCTCCTTGATAGGCTCGGTGTAAAACTTCTGGATCAGCTTGGTGACATCCTCCTTGCCCGCCTTGACGATCTGGTCGAGCACGTCGGAAGGATTGGCGTAGCGCGTTTGCACGCCCTCGAGGTTGATGACCCCCAGGCCGCCCAGCTTGCCCATTTCGATGCAAAAGCGCACGTCGGTGACCCCGTCCATCGCGCTGGCGATGATCGGGATTTTCAGCGCGATGAAACTGCCGTCCGGGCGCGGGATTTTGAACGAAGTATCCACTTCGTTCGGGTTGATGGTCACTTCTCCGGGCACAAGGGCGATTTCGTCAAATCCATAAGTGACGCGCGCCTTTCGATTTCTTCCAATCCACATTCCCATAGGTCAATTCCAATGGTTCAATTTGAAGATGTCTGGCCGCCCGATTCAAAACTCGAACGGCTCGTTGAGTGTTCCGCACTGTGCGCAACGTGAACGGGCCACGTCCGCGTCGTCGGTATAAACCGAACCGCATCGTTCGCATCGGAAGATGCGGTCCTGCTTCCGCGCCGGCCCGAATCGCCGGCTGCGAATTTCCGAATATATGACCAACACCGCCAAGCCCGCAAGCAAAGAAATAACGTAGGCGCAAATCAGTTTCTCCAACCTCATCTCATTCCCCTTTCATTTAAGCCCCGCCGCGTTGGTCTCCTCGCTCGTGCGCCACTCAAAAACCGCCCGCCCCCAATCGGTCATCCCCGAGGCCGACCGCTCAAAGCGCAGCCCTTTGGCCGCGATCAACGCCGCCGCGTCCGCCTTGGGCGACCCGCTCCGCACGACCAGGCGATGCGCCACGATGTCGCCCACGCGGTTGACGGCGATCTCCACAACCGAATTGCTCAACAATTGCGCGTTGGGCCACGCCGCCAGCGCCGGCTCGGCGCCCGTCCAACGCCGCGCCACCGCGCCTTCGAGGCGGAAAATCGAATTCGTCTGGACGACTTCCGCCGGAAGGTAGATGGGAAGCGGCTCCAACGACATCGATCCCCGGTCTTCCAGAGCCAGAGGCAGAAGCGTCGGGCTGGAGGTCACGGCGGCTGGAATGTTGCCAAGATTGGCAAGATTCAAGTCCAGCCAGACCGGCGCTTCCAGCCGATTTGTGGGGGTGTAGGACGGAGGCCGCTGCGAAAGCCAGCCCCGGCCCGAAAATCCGCGGACGCCAGGCCATGCGAACACCGCCGGGTCCCCCGCAAGACACACGCTCCACAACTTCTCCTCCGTCACCGTGGCATCGAGCGCGGAAAAACGGATGCCCGGCTCGCCAGCCGCCACCGCGCGGCCTGCCCGGTCGCCAAAAGCCAGGATCAACGCAACTTGAAGGACAAACAGAACCCCCGCCACGACCAGAAATCGCCACTGCGTCCAGCCTCCCGTCTCTTTGCCGGGAACGCTCATGGCGGCTGGGCAAACATGGGGGGGCGCTCCGCCAGCAAAACCTCCGTGATGCCGGCCTGGCGCGCCAGCAGTTCCAGGCGCGCGATCACCTCCAGTGTCGCCGCCTTGTCGGCCCACAACACCATCGTCAATTTCCTGGATTGCCGCGCCGTGCCGGTCTGGCGCTCTTTCAATTTCGCCTCCAAATACCCTTCCTGCACCGCCTCGTTCTCAAAAAAACATTGTCCGCGGGAATCGACCGCCACCACCACCGTCGGGTTGTCCGTCCCCGGCCAGCGCCCCGCTTCGGGCAGATGGATCGTCACTCCGGGCGTGTAAAGCAGAGAGCACAGCAGCATGAATATCAGCAGCAACATCAACACCCCCGCCACCGGCGCCGCGTCCAGCGGCCCGCGAAATAGACTGGCATGACGCTCGAATCTCATGCCTTGCGCGAGTCCTCAGGCCCAGCCCCCGGAGCGGCCACGATGCCCAGGATCTCGCTGGCGGCCTGCTCCATGTCGAGAACAATATGATTGACTCTGCTGACCAGGTAATTGTAACCCGCGTAAGCCGGAATGGCCACGGCCAGCCCCGCGGCCGTGCAGATCAGCGCCTTCCAAATGCCGGGCGAAAGATCCCCCACATGCGCGTTGAGGCCCGCTTTCTCCACCGCGGCGAACACGCCCATAAAACCGAGCACCGCGCCCAGCAGCCCCAGCAACGGCGCGATTTGCGCCACTGTGGCCAATAGGCTCAGCCGCTGCTCCAGGCGCGGCACCTCCCACGCGCCGGCGTCCTCCAGCGCCTCCCGCACCGCTTCGCGGCCCCGGTCCCGGTTGAGAATGGCGATCTTGACCAGGCGCGGCACGGGACCGGGCGTCGCGTCGCAGATGGCCAGCGCCTCGACAATGTTGTCGCGCTTGAGCACGTTGCGCACCCCGTTGAGAAACTCCGTGGAGTTGATCTGATCCCGGTGATATTGCAAAAGGCGTTCGCAGAAAATCGCCAAAGCGACCGCGCTGGTCGCCACGATCACCCAGATCATCAAACCGCCCTCAGCCAATAAATGAGGCATCCCCGCTTTATACCCCGTCCACTTTGAACTTTAAACCCTAATCTTTTGGCCTATCTTTTCTCCATGGATTCGCCGCGCCGCCGCAACCAGCCGCCACACCCCTGGCGCAACCAGATCGAATCCGTCCTCATCTCCCAACAGCGCCTGGCTCGCCGCGTCCGCACCCTGGCCGCCCAGATTCAGCGCGACTTCGCCGGACGCGACCTCGTCATTGTCGCCTTGTTAAACGGCACGGTTGTTTTCCTGGCCGATCTCTTGCGCGGCCTTTCGCTGCCCTTGCGCCTGGATTTCATTGGCGTCTCCAGTTACGGCGGCGGCGCCGAATCGGCCGATCTGGTTTTCACCAAGGAACTCCGCCTGGACGTCACCGGACGGGACGTCCTCCTGGTCGATGATATTTTGGACACCGGAAAAACCCTCTCGCGCGTCACCTCCAAATTGGTGCGACTGCGCCCACGCGTCATCAAAGTTTGCGTTTTACTGGACAAACCCGCCCGCCGCCTGGAAAACATCACGGCCCATTACGTCGGCTTCACCATAGACAATCACTTCGTCGTCGGCTACGGCCTGGACTACGCCGAGCGCTATCGCAACCTCCCCTTTGTCGGCGTCCTGCGCCCGGAAATGTACAAACACCCCGACTTCATCCCCGTGCTGTCCCCGGCCAAACGCCGTCTGCTCCAGGGCACGGAAGACAAGCCGCCCGGCGGGGCCGCCGCTGAGAAGCCGGAATAAACCCGAACCCGAATCATTAGCGACGTTTCCGCTGGCCAACAAAGCAGTGCGACGTTAAAGTGCAAGCGTGCAGACTTGGTTGTCAGAGAAAATTGTCTTCGATCCCGCTGTTTGTCACGGCAAACCGGTGGTGAGAGGCACACGTGTTCTCGTGGCCAATGTCGTGGGAGCGGTAGCTGCCGGTGAGACCCTCCCGGAGATTTTGCGGGATTACCCCTCGCTGACGGAATCGGATGTTCGGGCGTGCCTTGAATTTGCCGGCAGGTTGACTGCAATGGAGGGAATCGAGGCCGAACTCACCGCGAAATGACATTTTTTCTTGACGAGAATTTCCCCCGTACCGCGTTGGCCCATCTGCAAACCAAGGGGCACAATGCCAGCCACGCCTTGGATGCATTTCCCCCTGGAACGTCTGACGATAAGTTATTTGCCCTTGCGCAAGAGCAAGGCGCCATTTTTGTCACGACTGACAAGGACTTTTTCACACGATTCCACTGGCGTTCGTCAAACATCACGGCGCAATCGTGATTACGTTGCACAAGCCAAATCGTGCCAGCTTACTTCGCCGATTGTCCGATGCGTTGGCATTGCTGGGATCCCATTATCAGGCAGGGACTCGCGGGATCTTGCCCCTCCCGATCTTGGGTTTGATTTCCGAGTGTTCGGCGCTTCTCCCGCCATAGCCAGGCGACGGCGGACGTGGTTAAACGTCTTCCTCTGCGGCTCTCTGCGGACTCTGCGCGAGAAAAGTCGGTTTCCCTTGTTGGGCTGGTCTTCCGGAGTTTCACCCTCTGGCAAGCTCTGGCAAGTTATCAAACCGGGGTCTTGCACGTTAATTCGGATTGTGACCTCATGCACCCTTGTGCACCCTTGTGCATGATAAATAGGGGGCCGCGCCGGATCGGGTGCCCCCGCCTACAAGCAGCCGGTTTCGGCTTTTTGCGCCCGCGGCGCGGAGATCCCGGCGCTTATGCAGGCTTGTGCACCCTTATGCACCATAAATAGGGGCGCTGGAATTCAAGTGAGCTTGCGGGCGCGGCCCGCCCCCTCCTGAAGCGCGGCAAGAAATGGGTGGGTATCCGCAAATTCGGACAAGTCTTCTGGAGCCGGCCCTTTTACAGTCGAAAAAATCCGCCGGGATTTGATCGCATTTTTGTGGCATGAATCCGGCGGCGGGTGAATCATCCTGACGATGAGCAAGCTGCAAGATGTGCTTGAGTTGCGGGTCCGTTACAGCGAAACGGACCAAATGGGGACATTCTATAACTCGCGCGCCCTGGAATGGTTCGAGTGCGCCCGGACGGAATTGATGCGCCGGAAGCTGGGCCTGCCCTACACGGCGATCGAAGAGAGGGGTGTCTTCCTGCCGCTGGTGGAGGCGCATCTGGAGTTTCTGGGCGGGGCGCGCTACGATGATTTGCTGGAGATCGCCTCCGCCGTTGAGTTTTCAGGACGGGCGCGGCTGCGGTTCGATGTTCACATTACGCAAAACACGACCGCCAAAGCGGTGGTGCGCGGTTGGACGATCCATGCGTTCGCCGATGCCGGGGGGAAACCGATCCGCCCCCCGGCATGGTTCATCGAAGCCATGCAAAGAGCGTCCGCCAAGCCCGAAGCCCGCGTTTGAGCGGACGACACTTATTATGAGAAAATCGCCAAACCAACCCCACCGAACCTTCCATCCCGTCAGCGCGCCGGATTTTCTTCCGCCAGACCAGTTGAGGGAACTCCAGTTGCAGCGCCTGACATTCATCGTCCGGCGCGCTTATGAGCATGTCGGCCTGTTCCGCAAACGGATGGATGAACGCAATCTGACGCCGGACGACGTGCAAAGCCTGGAGGACATCACGCAACTGCCCTTCGCGGTGAAGACCGATTTGCGGGACACCTACCCGTTCGGATTGTTCGCCAGCCCGATGAAGGACATCGTCCGCGTGCATGCATCGACCGGGACGACGGGCAAGCCGATCGTGGTGGCTTACACGAAGGAAGACATAGAGGTCTGGACCAACGTGATGACACGCAGCTTCGCGGCGTGCGGGTTGCACTCCGGGGACATCATCCAAAACGCCTACGGTTACGGGCTGTTCACCGGGGGACTGGGAGCGCATTACGGAGGGGAGGCGCTGGGGGCGACTGTCATTCCCATTTCGGGCGGTAACACGGAAAGGCAATTGACTGTGATGAAGGATTTCGGAGCGACGGCGATTTGCTGCACGCCCAGCTATTTCCTCCACATCATCGAACGCGCTCCCGCCATGGGCATCAAAATCAAGGAACTGCCGTTGCGCGTGGGAGTTTTTGGCGCTGAACCGTGGACGGAAACGATGCGCCGGCGCATCGAGGCGGAAAGCGGCATCAAGGCCTACGACATTTACGGGCTTTCGGAGATCGTCGGGCCGGGAGTGGCGATGGAATGCCAATGCCAGGCCGGCCCGCACATTTTTGAGGATTGGTTTTATCCGGAGATCATCGACTCGGTCACGGGCAAGCCGTGCGCGGATGGCCAGGAAGGCGAGCTGGTGCTGACCACGCTGGGCAAAGCGGCCATGCCGATGATCCGTTACCGCACGCGCGACATCACCGCCTTGACTTCCGAGCCTTGTGCCTGCGGGCGCACGCTGCGGCGCATCAAGCGCATCGCGCGGCGCAGCGACGACATGATGATTATTCGCGGCGTCAACGTTTATCCCTCGCAGATCGAGACGGCGCTGCTCAAGATCGAAGGCACCCTGCCCCATTACCAGATCATCCTGACCCGGGAAATGGGCCTGGACGAAATCGAAGTGCAGGTGGAAGTGACGCGGGAGCTTTTCGGGGACACGGTGGGAGCGCTCGAGGAGTTGCAACACAAACTGAGCGCCAGCGTCGAAACGTCGCTGGGGCTGCGGGCCAAAGTGCGGCTGGTGCAACCGCAGAGCATCCAGCGCAGCGAAGGCAAAGCCAAACGGGTCATTGACCAGCGCAAAATGTGAGACGGAGAACTTTATGAAATTGAAACAACTTTCCCTTTTTCTCGAAAACAAACCCGGCGCCCTCAGCCGCCCGATGCGGATTCTGGCCGCGGCCGGCTTCAACATCCTGACGCTCTCGATTGGCGACGCCCACCAGTTCGGCATCCTCCGCCTGATCCTGCGCGACTGGGCCAAAGCCAAGAAGCTTCTCGAAAAAGAGGGCTTCGTGGTCAAGGTCACCGACATGGTCGCCGTCGAGGTGGCCGACGAGCCCGGCGGTCTGGCGGAGATACTCGACGTGCTGGAGGCGGCCGGGGTAAACGTCGAGTTCATGTACGCCTGCACCGAAAAGCGCGAAAGCAAGGCGTTGATGGTTTTTCGTTTTGATGACCCGGACAACGCCCTGCGCGTCCTGCGCCGGCACGGCATCCACGCCGCCGGCAGCGCGGGCCTCCTCAAACAATGGCAAGGCTGACCTATGGAAAACATAAGACGATGCTTGAAGAACGACCGGTTCGCGGAACGCGCGAACATTGAACTGCTCTCCGTCTCGCCCGGGCGCGCCACGTGCAAGATGGTTTTGCAGCCGCACCACCTCAACGGCCTCAATTCGGCGCATGGCGGGGCGATATTCACGCTGGCGGATTTCACCTTCGCGGCGGCGGCCAATTCCCACGGAACCGTCGCCGTGGCGATCAACGCGAACATCACGTTCATGAAAGCCGCCGCCGCCGGCACCCTTTGGGCAGAGGGGCGCGAAGTGTCCAAGAATTTCAAAATCGGCTCGTATCTGGTCGATGTGAAGGACGACCAGGGAGATTTGGTCGCCCAATTTCAAGGCCTGGCCTATCGCAAGAAGGACAAGCTGCCGGAATAGTCGTTTTTGGAGGTTGCGGGGCAGATAAAGGATTGACGGCATCCGCCCTGTTCTCTTAGGCTTTCCGCGTGGTAAAATGTGACGTTGCGATGTTTCAAGCTGCAAAAATCATTGCTGACGAGTATTCAGACAATGCCGACGCGGTTTTCGCCCAGGGAGACTCGTTGGACATCTTGCGAGAGTGCCCAGCCGGTTTCGCGAAACTGATCATCACGTCCCCCCCCCTACAACATTGGCAAGGAGTACGAAAAGCAAAAGAAGTTGGAGCATTACTTGGAGGGACTAAAGCCGATTCTCGAACAACTGATTCGGGCGCTGTCTCCGGGCGGATCACTTTGCTGGCAGGTTGGAAACTATGTTGAGGACGGCGAAATCTTCCCTCTGGATACATGGTTCTATCCAATTTTCAAGAAACTCGGCCTGCAACTTCGGAACCGCATCATTTGGACCTTTGAACACGGGCTTCACTGCTCCCTGCGATTCTCCGGCCGCTACGAAACGTTGCTGTGGTTTACAAAGACTGACAACTATACATTTAATCTCGATCCCATTCGCGTTCCTTCAAAATATCCGGGGAAGACGAATTTCAAGCCGGGTCCAAAATATGGCCTTCCGTCGGGAAATCCGCTTGGAAAGAACCCTTCCGATGTCTGGCGGCTAATGGAAAAAGAATGGGAGGCGGGTCTCTGGAACATCCCAAACGTGAAGGCGAATCATCCGGAAAAGACGCTTCATCCGTGCCAGTTTCCAATTGAACTCGTGGAACGCTGCGTTCTGGCAATGACAAATCCAGGAGATTGGGTGTTGGACCCTTTCAGCGGGGTTGGCTCCGCCATGTTGGCCGCCGTGCGGCACGATCGGAAGGCAATGGGCTGCGAACAAGATTCTCATTACGTCCTTGAAGCCCGTCGCCGAATGAATCTCCTTTTGGCTGGAGAATTGCCTTACCGCCCCCTCGGTAAACCAGTGTACCAACCGACCGGAAAGGAGAAGGTGTCACAAATTCCGCTGGAATGGACAAGAACAGGTGAAGCGGTATGTTCCTGTGAAGGCTCTGGCGGATGAAATGAGCAGCGGTGTCAGTTATTTTGAGTAGTTCGTGTGGGATTTGGACAAGCGCGGAATCTCAAACATTGATATCCCCGTCCTGATCATTGGAATTGACGTTTGAAGCTGGCATTTCTGCCCTCCGTCGAAGTATCTTGCCCAGCGCCTGCGCTTGGGCTAATTTGCGCCTGTTATGGATGACCAGCCGCCAGTTCCGGAAGCAGTCAAAGCGCCGCCGCCGCTGCCGCCACTTATGCCGCCACCCATTATTTCCCCGCCGCCGCCGCCACGCGGGCGCGGCAACGTGGTTTGGAAGGTTCTGGCCCTGGTTTTTCTGGCCTTGTTGCTTCTGAGCCTGTTGAGCAACGCCCTGAGTTTCACGCACGGCGTCATCCCCCACAGCCGGGCCAGCGCCGACCGCGCCCGCGCTTTGGAAGAATTCGTTCTGGAACACACCAATTCCGACAACAAAATCGCGGTGATCGAAGTCCAAGGCGTCATCAGCGGCGGCGAGGTGGACCGTTCCGACATGAACATGGTCGAATACATGGACGAACAATTGAAGATGGCCGAACGCGACAGCGACGTGAAGGCCGTCATCCTCAAAGTCGATTCTCCGGGCGGCGAGGTCCTCGCCTCGGATGAAATCAACAACTTGCTGGCCAAGTTCCAGGAGCGCAGCCACAAACCGGTGATCGCCTCTATGCAATCGCTGGCGGCATCGGGCGGCTATTATATCTCCGCTCCCTGCCGCTGGATCGTCGCCAATGAATTGACTCTTACCGGCAGCATCGGCGTCATTATGCACGGCTATAATTACCGCCAATTGATGGACAAAGTCGGCATTCGGCCGCAGGTATTCAAGAGCGGCCGCTTTAAAGACATGCTCAGCGGGGAGCGCGAGCCGGATGACGACAAACTGACCGCGGACGAACGCAAGAACCGCGATGAAGAGGATCGGATGGTCCAGTCCTTCATCGACCAGACTTATGACAAATTCAAGTCCGTGGTGAAATCCGGGCGGCAGCGTGCCGCCAGCGAAAACAACGGCAAAGGAAAGGCCCTGGTGGACAATTGGGAGGCCTACGCCGACGGCCGCGTCCTTTCGGGCAAAGAAGCCCTGCAATACGGATTCGTCGATGAACTGGGGGACTTCGACGCCGCCGTCAAACGCGCCCAATCGCTGGCCAACGTCGCCAGCGCGAGCCTGGTCGAATACCGAATCCCCTTCGATCTGGGCTCCGTCCTCTCCCATATTTTCGGCAAGAGCGACGCGCCCGCCATCAAAGTCGATTTGGGCCTGGAGTTGCCCCGCCTGAAAGCCGGCCAGCCCTATTACATCGCCCCAATGAGCATCTTGCACTGAGCCATGGACGCCGGCGGATTCCTGTTGCGTCCGCGCCGGAAAAGGGTTTTTATCAGGCGGAACAAATAAACCAAAAGCCGGAGCCGGAGTTTTTTTCGTGATGGGAAAACCATCGCCGATAACATGAGCGATTCTGAAAACGTTTTGATGGTCGCCGACAGCGAGCGCGACGCCAACATGCTGTATGCGGTCGGGATGTTCGTGCCCGACCCCTTCATCTATTTCCGTTTCGAGGGGAAATGCCACATCGTCGTAAGCGACCTGGAATTTGGCCGCGCGCGGCGCTACGCCCGCCATTGCCGGCTCATCTCCTACACGCAGTGCATCGAAAAACTGCGCCGCAAAGTCAAGCGGCCGGGCACGGCCGCAATCATCAGCCTGCTCTTTCACGAGCGCCGCCTGCGCAAGGTTTTTGTTCCCCCCAATTTCCCCTATGGCCTGGCCCGCGAACTGCGCAACTACAACATCAAAGTCCGCGTCAAGAAGGGCGGCGTCTTCCCGCAACGCGAGTTCAAACGCGCCGATGAAGTCAAAAAAATCAGCGGCGCCCTCATTATGGCCGAAGTCGGCCTCGCCGAGGGAATCCAAGCCCTCAAATCCGCGAAAATTGGCCGGGACGGCAAACTGACCTACCACGGTGTGCCGCTGACCTCCGAGAAACTGCGCAGCATCATAGACATCGCCATCATCCAGGCGGGCGGTCTGGCCAGTCACACCATCGTCGCCGGCGGCTCGCAGGGCTGCGACCCTCACGAAAGCGGCCACGGCCCCCTGCGCGCCAATGAACCCATAATCCTGGACGTCTTTCCACGCTCCCAAAAAACCGGCTACTTTGGCGACATCACCCGCACCGTCGTCCGTGGCCGGGCCAGCGACGCCGTCCGCCGCCTCTACGAAACGGTCGGCCGCGCCCAAGACCTGGCCTTCGGCAAACTCCGTCCCGAAACGCGCGCCATCGACGTCCACACGGCGGTCCAGAAGTACTTCGATGGGCAAGGCTACAAAACCGGCAAGAAAAATAACCGGATGCACGGTTTCTTCCACGGCACCGGCCATGGCGTCGGCCTGGAAATTCACGAAGCCCCGCGCATCGGACTTTTGTCGCAGGACGTGCTCGCGCCCGGCCAGGTCGTCACCGTCGAGCCGGGCCTCTACTATCCAGGCGTCGGCGGCGTGCGGCTTGAAGACGTCGCCGTCCTCACCCCGCAAGGCGCGCGCAACCTGACCAAATTTGAAAAGACGCTGGAAGTCTAGCGTTGCTCCCGGTTACGAATCAGGCCTCCGGCAGCTTGGCCAGCTTGCATTTTTCCAATAAATGACCCATCCTATTGACGATGAACGGAGGGGGCTCATTGAGGTCAATGGGGGGGCGTTCAGGAAAGTTTTTGGAAGGAATTGAGTTATGAAGTTTCTGCAAATTGCCAAACGAATAACGCTGTTCATGCTGGTCAACCTGCTGGTGATGGTGACCATTGGCACGATCGTCAGCCTGCTCTTTCGCGGGCAGTTGGCCAGGATGGGCGGATACCAGAGCCTTTTCATATTCTGCTTCATTTGGGGCATGGGCGGAGCCTTTATCTCCCTCCAACTCTCGCGCTGGATGGCCAAAATGATGATGGGCGTCCAAGTCGTGGACCCGGACACCAGCGACCCGGAAGCACGGCGCCTTGTGGAAACGGTCCACCGCCTGGCCCGAACCGCCGGCCTGTCCGTCATGCCTGAAGTGGGCATCTATGATTCCCCGGAAATCAATGCCTTTGCCACAGGCCCCAGTCGTTCCCGCGCCCTGGTCGCGGTCTCCTCCGGCTTGCTCACCCACATGCGCCAATACGACGTCGAAGGCGTCCTGGGCCACGAAATGGCCCACATCGCCAACGGCGACATGGTGACAATGACCTTGATCCAGGGCGTGATCAACGCCTTCGCCATGTTCCTGGCGCGCATACTGGCCTTCGCGCTGTCCCGCGGCTCTTCGCGCGACAACCGAGGCGGCAACTTCCTCATGGAATGGGTCCTGATAAACGTCTTCCAGATCATTTTCATGATCCTTGGGATGATTGTGGTAAACTGGTTCTCGCGCTGGCGTGAATTCCGCGCCGATGCCGGCGGCGCGCGCTTCGCCGGGCGCGACCACATGCTTTCGGCGCTGAAGACCCTCAAAGCCATCCACGAAGGAGGCGCCGACATCGCGGGAACGCAACAGCCAGCCTATCAAGCCCTTAAAATCTCCGGCAAGAGCGGCGGTTTCGGCGCGCTCTTCGCCAGCCATCCACCGCTGGACGACCGCATCGCGCGCCTGGAACGTCCGTCCATCGACTAACTAAACGGGTCGGCTCCTCTGGCCTGGACGCGCAAGCCCGTCTTCTCCGGCGCGGCAGCAAACGAGACAATTCCCCGCTCGGCCGTGACGCCGGCGAAGGGATCGTTGGTAATCAGCAAATTGCCGTCGATGTCCAAGTGATCGGCCAGATTTGCCAGATGGGCGGCTGCGCTGATCAAAATGCTGGTCTCGATCATGCAGCCGATCATCGTTCTTAAGCCCGCCTGGCGCGCCGCCTTGAGCGCCTCGCACGCCGGCGTCACGCCGCCGGCCTTGAGAAGCTTCACGTTGACACCGTGCCAGCAGGGCGCGCACGCTGCGACATCCTGGGCGCGATGAAAAGACTCATCGGCGAACAACGGCAGAGGCGAACGGCGCTTGAGCCAAACCAAATCCTCCACCGGGGTCCCGGCCGGCATGGGTTGCTCAACAAATTCGATGTGCCCGTCTTTGGCCAGCCATTCAATGTTGCGCAACGCCTCTTCCTTTGTCGCCCACGCTTCGTTGGCATCAACGCGCAGCGTTTTCCGGGGCGCGATCTGGCGAAGAGCCGCCAGGTTGTCCCGATCTTCGGCCGAGCCGGTCTTCAATTTGAGAATGGGATATGCCGACGCTTCCGCTGTCTTCTGACGCACGCCGTCCGCCGTGTCAAGGCCGATGCTGAAGGAGGTGACATGCTGGTTCTCCCCAAAACCCAGGCCCAGGAAATCGCAAAGAGCCTGGCCCGCCCCGCGCGCCGCGCCGTCGCACAGCGCCACGTTGACCGCGCATTTGGCCGAGTGATTTCCGGGCGCGATCTTCTCCAGGTAATCCATGCTTCCGGAAATGTCGTCGAACGAGAGCTTCCTGGGATCGACGCGCCGCAGAAAATCCTGGATCGAGTCCGCCGTCTGGGAATAACGGAAGGAGACCGGCGCTTCGCCCACTCCCACCGTGGATGCGTCCCTGAGGCGCGCCAACACTGTCGGAACGGCGTCCAACCCGGCGCCGCCGGAAATGGTCCAAGTGTGGCGCAACTTCAAGTTGCAAGGGAAGAAATCCAGCTTCATCACCCCGGAAAAACACACCAAAAGCGCCTCAAATGCAAGCGGTTTGACCGCGGAGGGAGAATGTCGGAACCGCCCACAACGGGGCGCATCCCACATTTGTCGAGCTTTTCTGTGTTTGAAAGCGGCGCTGTCGCGCAGACGGAACAAATTGTTGGCCTGCACCGCGGAGCGGTGCTGCACTCCAAAACCTGTCGGCGGAACGGGAGCGCACCTTGAGCGCGAAGCGTCTTGGAGTGCGGCGCGACAGCGCCGCTTTGGACCCGAATACAAGCCAATCTCGACAAAGGTGGGATGCGCCCCCCACAACGCAAACATCACGAAACAAGTTGACTCCTGGTTGGCTTTTGGGAGATTAGCCGCGAGTGTATGTCGAAGATTCAACGCGCTCTGATTTCCGTATTTGACAAAACGGGCTTGCTTGACTTCGCCCAGGCCCTGACCGCCGCCGGCGTCGAGATCATCTCCACCGGCGGCACCGCCAAGGTCCTGCGCGAGCACGGCCTTATGGTCAGCGACCTGAGCGCCTACACGGAATTTCCGGAAATGCTCGACGGCCGCGTCAAGACACTCCATCCCAGAATTCACGGGGGCCTTCTTTATGTGCGCGGCAACAAGGACCACGAAGCCGCCGTGCGCAAGCACGACATCAAACCCATCGACCTGGTGGTGGTCAACCTCTACCCTTTCGCGCGGACCGTCGCCCGCCCCGACGCCACCCTGGCCGACGCGATCGAGAACATTGACATTGGCGGGCCTTCGATGCTGCGCAGCGCGGCCAAGAACCACGAGAGCGTGACGGCGGTGATGGACCCGGCGGACTATGGAGTGGTGGCGGGGCAAATCGTGGCCCAGGGCAACACCACCCCGGAACTGCGGCGCGCGCTGGCGGCCAAGGTGTTCGCGCGCACGGCGGCGTATGACGGCCAGATCGCAGCTTATCTAAGCCGCGCCTTTGGCGCCCCGGCTGCCGCGCTGCCCGCCGGGCCGGCGCCGGGCCGCGACTGGCCGGCTGTTGTGCAGTTGACTCTAAACCGGGCGCTGGAATTGCGCTACGGCGAGAACCCCCACCAGCGCGCCGCCCTTTATGGCTCCTTTTCCGATTTCTTCCGCCAATTGCACGGCAAGGAGCTTTCCTACAACAATATCCTGGACTTGACCGCCGCGGCGGGACTGGTGGCGGAGTTCGCCGCGGATGCCCCGACCCTGGCCATTGTCAAACATACCAACCCCTGCGGCGCCGCCCAGGGCGCCACGCTGCGCGAGGCCTGGGAGAAGGCCCTGGCCACCGACCGGCAGGCCCCTTTTGGCGGCATCATCGCCGCCAGCCGCACCCTGGACCTGGCGTGCGCCGAGGCGGTGGCGGAGATTTTCAGCGAAGTCATCATCGCGCCCGATTTCGCCCCGGACGCCCTGGCGCTGCTGCAAAAGAAGCGCAATCTGCGGTTAATCAAGGCGCTCAAGTGGCCGGGAAGCGGCCAGTCGCTGGAATGGCGCAGCGTGGGTGCCGATTCGCTTTTGGCGCAGGAACCGGACGCCGCCGGCCTTCCGGCGCAGCCTTGGCGCATCGTGAGCAAAAGGCCGCCGACCGAGGCGGAGCTTGCGGCAATGACGTTTGGCTGGAAGCTGGTCAAACATGTCAAATCCAACGCCATTGTGTTCGCCGCGGCGGATCGCACGCTCGGAATCGGCGCGGGCCAGATGAGCCGTGTGGACGCCTGCCGGATTGCCGTCTGGAAGGCGCAGGAAGCCGGTCTTTCGCTGGCGGGCAGCGCGGTTTGCAGCGACGCCTTCTTCCCGTTTCCCGACGGCTTGATCGCGGCGGCAAAAGCGGGGGCAACGGCCGCCGTTCAACCGGGCGGATCGGTCCGTGACGCGGAAGTGATTGCGGCGGCCGACGAGCAAGGCATGGCTATGGCGTTTACCGGCACGCGCCATTTCCGACACTGACGGAGCGTGCGGCGGGCGGTTCAGGGAAGCAGGGCATAGACCAGGAACACCTGGCCCAGGCAGAGAGCCGCCAACGCAATCCACGTCAGCCATTCCCGCGCCGCCTGCGAGGACGGGTGAACCGGGCAGAGGCTGAAGCGGATTCTGACGGCTCCCAAGGTGATCATATCCCAGTTGCGCAGCAGGGCTCGACGCACCGGAACGTCATTGAGACTGAGCAAGGCATCCGGTTCGGCTTCAAGGACCAAGCCCTCTGGCAGCCAGTTGATCTGAAAGTGCCGGGGCCAGACGCCAGGATCGTCGATTGCCAGATCGGAGTCTTTCGCCCGCCCTGCCCGCAAGGGAAAGCGGGCCGTTTGAAAAGTGGCGCCAGATCGGCTCCCGGACTGGATTTGGAGTTGAACCATCTACCAGAAACGCCGCGGAACATCGACCTTGTCGCCCGGATAAACCGGCGGGTCCTTTTCCGGGTGCTTCAGCACCTCGATGCAGTTGACTATGATGATGCTGCCGTCCACACGGGTCAATTGCACGGCCTTCTTCCTGGCAAATGGAGTGAAGCCCCCGGCAGTCTTGATGGCGTCCATCACCGTAATGGGTCCCGTGTAGGGGAATCGGTCGCCTTTTACGACCTCGCCTCCGACAAAGAAAGTGTGCAGCGGCGGAGTCACGGTGACGTTGATGTGCTTGTAAAACTTGGGAACGTAATTGGTCTGAATCTCCTCCTGCAACTCGGCCGGCGTCAGGCCGGCGGCGCGAACCTTGCCGATATAGTTCAACTGAATCGTTTGATCCGCGGCAATGTCCTGCTCCTGCTCAATGGGCAAATTGCTCTCCGGTGTCCCGGTCAGCACCACTTTGACCCTGTCTCCAACGCGCAGGGGGCCGACCGTGGTGTTGACGGCGGGGTCTGTTGCCACCGGAGCGTGCGAAATTGGCGGCGTTGGCGCATCGGACTGGCAGCCGGCAAGGGCTGCAGCGAGGAAGAACAAGCAAAGGGTATTTAGATAGCGTGGCATGATGCTGGTTAAAAGTCTCATATTCAACATGTTACAAAAGTCCAGATCAATACTTCTGCTTTATTTCGATCGCGGCCGGCTTCGCGGCCTCACTGACTTGGACAACTGTCTGGTCCTTTTGTTGAGACTGATATTCGTAATAACCGCTATAGTAATAATAATTCTCATCCTGGCTCATGTTGATATTGTTCAACACGATGCCCACCAGATTCCCGCCCACCTTCAGTACCATCTGCTTGGCCCGCAAGGTCATCGGCTGCGGGTAGCGCCGGTACTGGATGACTTGCAGCACCATGTCCATCTCACTGGCCAGAACGGAGGCGTCGCTGACGCCCAGAAGCGGAGGAGAATCAAAGAAAATGAAATCGTAGCGGCGCTTGAGCTCCTGGATGGTCTCCTTCATTTGCGGCGAGCCTAAAATGCTCATGGAACTGCTGGGCAGTTTCCCGCTCGCCATAAAGTCCAGGGTTGGCACCTTGGTTTTCTGGATCACCTCATCCAGCGAGCGCTGTTTGAGCAAAAAGTCCGTCAAACCAACCGTGTTGGAAACGTGCAGAATTTTGTGGAGCGTGGGGCGCCGCAAATCCGAATCGACCACCAAGACTCGCTGGCCGTTTTGGGCGAAGACCGTGGCCAAATTGAAAAGAGTGGTCGATTTCCCCTCGCCCGCCCCGCCGCTCAGGACGGAGATGGTGTTCCAGTTCTCGTTCTTGCGCGAAAAGAGCAGGTTGGTCCGCAGCACGCGATACGCCTCGGCATGCGGGCTTTCGGCTTTCTCCTCGATGATGACCCCCACGTTTTGGGGGATGACACCCAGGACCGGAGCTTGCAGCGCGCGCTCCACGTCGTCAATCGTCTTGACGCTGGTGTCGAGGTATTCAATGAAGAACGCCAGGCCCAGGCCCACCATCAGGCCGACGATAACGCCCAGAGGGATAATCACCGCGGCTTTCGGGCTGACGGGGCGATCTTCCGGCCGGCCCGGATCGCGCACGACGACGACACTCTGATTGGGCTGGCTCTCCTCGGCCACTTCCTCGCTGAGGTGGGTTTGCAACAGACTCAAATTCCGATAAAGGTTATCCAGCCTGGCTTTGGCGCTGTAATAAGGCTGGTGGGCCTGCGCCTCGCGGTTCCGCTCCTGTTTGATGGCCTCTTCATTGGCCTGAATAATCGCCAGAGTATCCTTGTCCTCATCCACCCGCGCCTGGATGCCGTTGACAATTCCCTCCACTTTGGCGTCGTAATCATGTTGGGCCTGGTCCAGTTGCTTCCTGGCAATCTCGTAATTGGCGTGGTGCTCGCCGTAATCGGCCGCCGCTTGGGACATTTTGTCTTTGGCTGTCACCAGGCGATAATAACATTCGGTCAACTCGGGGTCGTTCTGATGGGGGTAGGCTGTGGCAATTTCCACTCCCAGCTTGTCGGCCGGAATCGCCTTGAGCTTGACTAGAATATTGCTGAAATTGGCGTAATCCGACGCCGCCATCACCTCATCGTGCGCCCATTCCCTGAGCGACTCGGATAAAATCGACTGGTTGACGGAACCGCTGTCGTAAACGTCGTCGATATTCAACTTCACCCGCAACCCGTTCAGGTCGGATTCCGCCGAATCAACTTGCGCCTGCGTTTCCTTCACCACCTCCCGGAGTTTTTCGACGCCGCCGCCCCGGCTGTTCTTCCATTGCTCCAACCGGGAGCGCTTGTAGGCCTCGGCGATTCCGTTGACAATTTGGGCCGCGAGGTCCTTGTCGGGATTCCTGACTGAGATTTCGATGAGGCTCGTCATGCGGGTCTGCTCCACAGAAATCTTGCGGGAGAGGTAATCGAAGGTCTTATTTAAGGTCCAGTGCGAGTCGCCGTTCTGTTGGGCCAATCTGTCGTCCAAGCGCAGGTTGACGATGACGTTGGTCAGGATGGAGTACGACTCGATGATCTTGAACTGGGTCGTCAGAAAATAGGGGTCCGTCCCCATGCTCAGTTGCCGGACCTCGGCGATGGGCACCTCCGGCGCGTCCTTTTCCACCTGAATCCGCACCATGCTCGAATACTGCTTGGGGAGCCAGATGGTCAGGAGCGTGCTGGTCATCACGCAGAGCAGGAAGACCACCAGAATCAGGCTCCGGCGCAGCCGGATCACCCGCCAATAGTCCAGAAAGTGCAGTTTAAATTCAGGAGATTCGCTTGTCGTTACAGCATCCATAATTCAAAAAAAAAAGCCAGATCGTACGCAGATGATACGTTCCAGCTTTCTGAACGAAAGGTCAATTTTATTCTTCTATCTAATAGGTCGCGCGAACGCCGATATAAAGATAGTTGCGCGTGTAACCGCGATCCGGCAGATCCGAGTTCAACTTGCTGTAATTATATCCAGCTTCCGCCAAAAGAAACGGGTTGAATTGATACGCGGCATTCAGTCCGGCGATGAAGAAATCTTCACCCTTGCCGTTGTATCCCACTCCACCGCCATTGAAGGTCGAGAATTGGGCCTGTCCCAACACCGAAACCGTCAGCTTGTCGGACACCGAATGATTGAGCGAAAAATAGGCCGCCGTGGTGTCGGAATCCAGCACGGGGCTTCCCGTGCCCAACGCGCCAACGACGTCGGTCGCGCTGTGAACGTGTTTTACTCCAACCTGAACCGTGGATTTTGGCAGGTACTGGTCGGTCACGCTGATATCGACGTACGGAGAGACTTTGCTGGTGTGTCCAGGAGGACTTGGCAGCTTGTTGTAATCGATATACTCCCCACCCGCCCTGATCGAACCGTTCAGGTCCGGCGTGAAACTGTGATCCGCTCCGAGATAGACAAAATCTTGATCACTATTGCGGCTGTTCGCCAGGAATCCGTTGGGGGCAGACGGCTCGGTGCCAGGATAAATGATATATTCCGGACTGGTGTAGCCGGTATGTCCATATTGGTAGCCAAAAACACCGGTGGTGTCCTCCAGCGCCTTCCAACGCAAATCCACCATGCCTAGTGAATCAATTCGATCCAATGAGGCGGAACGGCTGGCGTAGCTATAAGGAGGGTTTTCGTCGCCCCCGACCTGCCGGTAGGCATAAAGATCGGTGGATCCCCCAACATGAACATCGAGCTGTTTGGTCAACTCCCACGTAAGGTCCACCTTCCCCGTGTTGTGGACGTTGTTGCCATTGGCGACCAATGGGGTGGAGACAAGCTCCGAGGAATCAATCATCGTCGGTTCCTGCGCGATCACGCAAGTTTCGCCGACGGACATTTTGAGCCTCTCGCTAAACTGGTGCTCGAACCTCAAGTTCAACTGGTGGGACTGTTCAGTGTAGTCCTGGTTTCCAAAGTACTTGAGGTCGTAGATATAACTGGCGGTGATCACCGTGTCTTCGGTCGTATGATTGATCGACGCCGACGGGGTGACCTCCGTGCCGTAACTACTCAACGGATGGCTGTAGCCGCCGGTCCCGTTCGCGTAATTGGCGGGCAGCGTCAGGTAGTTGTCATCATAAAATCCGCGCAAGGAGGCGGACAACGACCACGGCTTGGTCATTTCTTGAGAGGTTAATCCAGGGGCGTATTGAGCCTGCACTGAGGCCGCGCCCGCTGCCACCAATCCGACAGAAGCAATAATTTTTTTCATAAAGCTCAACTAATGTAGTTCCCTGATGCCAACGCATCGTATCTGTAATTCCGTTTAACTTGAAGCAGTTCTAAGGACATTCTTCAAAATTGTCAAAAGAAAATTTCACCTATTTTTCAACCCCCCAGCCGTCCGCCCATCAGGGCGGCATCCTCCAGCGGGCCTGATCGCTCAAAAACATCTGATACGGCAGCAAATCCGAACGCGCCTTGGTCAACGGGAAACCCGTCGGCACTTCCCCGTTTGCCTCGCATTCCATCACGAAATAGCCCCAACTGGTCCGTTTCAACATCATCTCCGAGAGAAACCTCTCATCCGTCGTCCGCTGTGTCAGAAACAGCGCCTTCACAGGATGTAAAGCGTTGAGCTTCAAGAACTCCCGATCATCATCCAGGGTCAGCCAGGCGCAGTTGCGCTCCCCATACCAGGCCACCGCGCCGGGAATATCGCTCATCATCAGCTCCTGCGGCTTGGTCAGCCGCGCGGCCAACTGTACATGAAGCGGCATATAAGGCGAATTGGCCGCCGCCGCGCGCCCCAGGAGCAGTGACGTCACAAACGGAATGCTTAATACTACGATAAAGCCCCCCACCGCCGCCCCGCGCGCGTCCACGGTCGCCAGATTCAACTGATCGAGCAAAATAAAGAACAGGCCCACGCCATAGACAAATACCAGGGGCGCCAGCAGCACCAGCAAATTCTCCGAATTGATCTCCGGCGAGTCCGCGCTGAGGTGGGTCTGGCCCAGCGCCTGCACCACAAACAGGACGATGAGCGAAAACACCAAAAACATCCGAATCCGCCCCAAAGCCGGACTGTGGAAGGGGATGAGCAATCCGACCAGGAAAAAAGCCGACACCCAATTGCCGCCAAACCGGGGCAAATCATCGCGCCACATTGCCCGCGCGTTGGTCAGGAACTTGTCGGTCACGTCGAGCAGCGACACCCTTTTCAGATCGTTGCCGGGATCGAATGAACGCTCCAGCCGGTCCTCCTCCAACGGCGGCGTCCCCTCCACCAGGGCATAACCCGCCCCGCCAAAAAAGGCGCCGCTGACCATGAAATTGCGAACCAGCCACGGCCCCATCACGACCAGAAACGACGCGAGTAGCGCCAGGCACAGCCTGACCCTGGCCCGCCGCGCAATCGCGGCGATAAACAGCGCCACCGGGAGTATCATCCAGGCAAAGGCGTAGCGGGTCAGCCCGCCGATCCCCATGAGCGCGCCTGCCAGCACAACCAGACCAGCCTGGCCGCCGCTCGTCGGCGCGGCCCTTTCCCGCTCCTCGATGCCCGCCAGGCACCACACCACCGCCAAGAAGATGAGGAGCAGCAGCATGGTGGATAATCCCGACACGGTGAATTTCCAAAACAGGTTCGTCCCGGCAAAAATAATGGTGGAAAGCCACGCTACCCGCGCCTCGAACAGCCGCCGCGCGATGCGAAACAGCACCAGCACGGCGGCGAAAAAGAGCACTTGATTGAACACCGCGATCCACCGTTCCGGCTGGTAAAACCAATTCTGGCTGGCGGTGAATGAAAACGGCAGCACCTCCATCAACCCCGCCATCAAGAGCGGATAAACCGGCGGGCTGTTCAGGTCCGGCGCAGGCAATGGAATGTCCAGCTTCGCCGCGGGGCCGGCCTGCCTCTGCAATAAATAAATCGACAGGGGCCGGATGGACTGCGTCACGTAACCCTTGCCCTCGGAAAGATTGCGGGCCACCTGCGCCGTCTCCATCGCCTCTTCGTTTGAAAAGCCTTGAAAGGCCAGCAGGTCGTAGAGACAACCAAGGACAATGAATCCGAGGATGGCCCCGGCCACCTTAAGGAGCCGCGCCCCCGCCCCTTCCTCCCAATGGTGTATCCACTCTTGCAGCGGCACTTAAACGCCCTCCAAATGGTAATGGTGCAATTTCCGGTGCAACGTGCGCCGGCTGATGCCCAGTTTTTGAGCCGCCAACGTCCGATTGCCGTCGCACTCCTTGAGTGTTCGCTCGATCAATTGCTTCTCCGCTTCCGCCACCGTCAAGTCCTTCTGCGCCTGCGGTGTGGAACGGGAATTGGCCCCGCGCAAGGCCGCCGGCAGGTCCCTCACTCCGATCTTGTCTCCGCGCGAGAGCACCACGCCATGCTCCATGGCGGTGCGCAGTTCCCGCACATTGCCGGGCCAGGCGTAACTCATCAGCGTTTCGAGCGCGTCCGGGGTGAATTCGTTCACATTTTTGTTGTTCTCGGTTGCGAATTCCTTCAGAAACACCCCCGCCAGCAACGGGATGTCCCCCGGCCGATCCCGCAATGGCGGCAGCGTGATCTGCACCACCGCCAGACGGAAGTAGAGGTCCTCCCGGAATTTGCCGGCCTTGATTTGCTCCTCCAAATTCTTGTTTGTCGCCGTGATCAATCGCACGTCGGCCGTCAGCGTCTTGTTGGACCCCACCCGCTCGAAGGTGCGCTCTCCCAGAAAACGCAGCAATTTGACCTGAAGAGTCTGATCGATCTCGCCGATCTCATCCAGAAACAGCGTCCCGCCCTGCGCCTGCTCGAATCGTCCGACCCGCCTCTCGTGCGCCCCGGTGAACGCCCCCTTTTCGTGCCCGAAAAGTTCGCTCTCCAGCAGCGTCGGCGCCAGCGCCGCGCAATGCACCGTCACCATCGGCAAATGTGCGCGCGGGCTCAGTTGGTGGACCGCCTTCGCGATCAATTCCTTGCCCGTCCCGCTTTCCCCCAGCAGCAACACCGTGGTCCGCGTCGGCGCCACCTGCCTGACCACATCGAGAACCTCCCGCATGGGGGCCGATTCCCCCACGATGTTGTCCAGCCCGAATTTGGTTTCCAACTCCTGGCGCAGCGCCACATTCTCGGCCTCCAGATGCCGCCGCCGCAAAGCCCGGCCAATTCTCATCTCCAGCTCGTCGATTTGCAGCCGCCCTTTGGCGATGTAATCGTCGGCCCCCTGCTTCATGGCCTCCACCGCCAGTTCCTCCGAGCCGTAGGCGGTCATCAGGATGCACACCGGCGGCTGGGGCAGGGACTTTGCCCGCGCGATCAGTTTCATCCCGTCCTCCTGCGGCAGCCGGAAATCCGTCAATAACACGTCGAAATTCTCCTCCTCCAGCAGCGTGGTTGCGGCGCGCGCGTCTTCGGCCACCCACACTTCGTAGTGGTCCTCCAGCGCCGCCCGCAATCCCTCCCGCGTCGGCTTTTCGTCATCCACGATCAGCAGCGCCGGCTTGGTTTTGATTTCGGTCTTCATTTTCTGTGGTCTTGCTTATGCTGCCTTCCAGCAGCCGCGGCTGCCGCTCGCGCAGCGGCACCGACAGCCGGAAGGTCGTCCCCTGCCCCACCCGGCTTTCCAGATTGATGTGTCCGCCGTGCTGGCGCACAATGCGCTGCACGATCATCAATCCCAGCCCGGTCCCTTTCTTCTTCGTCGTGTAAAAAGGCTCGAATATAAGGTTGATCTTATCCGGCGCGATGCCGCCCCCGGTGTCGGCCACGCTGATCCAAACCGATTCCGCCGTGCCGCCCGTCTCAACAGTCAAGACGCCGCCGCGGGTCATGGCTTGCATGGCATTCTTGATCAGGTTGACCAGCGCCTGCTTGATCTGGCCCGCGTCTATCGGCGCCAGGGGCAGCCGGGGCGCCAGCTTCTCCTTCACCGTCAATCCGCGGTTTTCCAGTTCCGGCCGCAGCAGCTCCAGCGTTTCCCGCGCCGCGTCATTGAGCGAGCCGGGAGCCAGTTGCGGCGGCGAGGGGCGCAGCGCCTGTAAAAACTGCGTCACGATGTAGTCCAGTCGCGTGATCTCTCCCTTGGCGACCTCCAGGTAATGCTCCAGCCGCCCGGCGATCTCCGCCGTCTCCACGTCCATTTTCGGCTCTCCCCGCCCCCGGCTCCGCGCCGCGCGCGCGGGCGGCTGTCGCAGCTTGTTGACCTGGCGCGACATTAACTGCAAATGAATATGCAGCGCGTTGAGCGGGTTGCCGATTTCGTGCGCGACGCTGGCCGCCAAAAGCGTCAGCGAATGGAGCCGCTCGCTCTCGATGGCCTCAAAGGTCTGCTGCCGCGCTTCCGTCGCGTCGTGCAAGATCAGGGCCATGCCCGAACTGCCCTTGGTTTCCCCCTCCACGGGGGCGGCATACACCCTCAGGAACCGGGCGCGCGGATAGGTGATTTCGATTTCGTGCCGGGTCGTCTGCTGCCGCCCGCCGGGGCCTAACGCGCTCAAGCTGGCCCAATCCAACTCCGGCAGCACGTCCGTCACCAGACGTCCCTCCGCCTCCTCCGCAGTCCAATTGAGCAGACCCGTCACGGCTTGATTGAAATAAATGATCCGCCCCTGCTCATCGACGACCAGCACTCCGTCCTCGATGGCGTTAAAAACCGTTTCGAGAAAACTCCGCTCCCGCGCCAGCCGCTGCACCATGGATTGCAGCCCCTCGGTGTCCAGCCGCCCAATGCGGCCAAGCACCCGATCAAGAAAACTGGATTTCACCGCCGGCATATATCTGGTTCGCCATCGGCGCCATAAAAGCGCCATTTTGTCCCACCAGTAAGCCGCACGCCCCCGCCTTGCGCAATCATTTTCCTCCGCAACGGAAGAGATTTAACCACGGATGGACACGGATGCACAGATGGGAATACTTTATCCGGGTTAATCCGTACCACTATAGTAAAAAATCGCGCATTTCCGCGAAGATTTTCCAGGCCGCCTTTTCATCTTCGTTTCCTTCGTTTGCTTTTGTTCAAAACCCTTTTGGTTGCGGCTTTGCCGCTCTGGGTCCATCCGTCGTCAAACGTCTTCCTCTGCGGTTCTCTGCAATGCGCGAATCCCCGGGGCAGGGGGATTTTGGTTGCGGCTGGCCGCGCTGGGAAATCCGTGGTTGCTTCTCTTCCTTTGGTGAGGTTTCTGAATATGCCCGCCTATGCGCACAGGGCAAGCGCCGTCCCAAATCCTCGCCTAAGGAATTTTTTTGAACCGCGAACCACGCGAAATACGCGAATGATCGGGATTTTTTGCGTATTTCGGTTATTTCGCGGTTGACTCGGTTTTCTATATTGGCACGAATCTTGAGGTTTCTTCTTTTGCGCCGAACTCATTCGGGCTTGCGGTCGTTAGGCGAGGAATAGTTTCATCACGCGGCAATATACTGTGAAGTCCGTGGCATAGACGACACACTGGAAAAACGGAATAGCCTGCGAAAAAGCAAAAGGCGCATAAGCAAAAGACTTTTTGCGCTTCTTGCGCCTTTTCGCGGCAATCTCAATCTATTCCATCCCGCGGACTCCTCTTTAAGCCCGCCTATGCCCAAACGTGGTGGTACAAAACAGAAGGCCGGGGGAAACCCGGCCCTTTGTCTGAGAACAAAACTTTTAAATTTCTTGCCGCTGTCGTGCGGCGCCGCAGACATACGCCTTTTGACACACACGGAACCCTGCGATTTGCACGTCCAACTGCCCACACCATACCCCTTCCCCGAAAAGCCGCCAGTCACCGAAACTCGTGCATCTCTCAGGGGTTGTAGCTTATGGGCAGACTGTGAAACGCCCCAACGCCATGCAAATTCGCAGACAATCATGGGCCATCGCCGCACTATTACTTATCACTTTCTGTTGGCTTGGTTTCGTTGCTGTAGGCTTCGGGGCACTTTTTAAAGGCCTTGGAAGAGTGAATTTCCCTGTGGCAACTAGGTTCGCTGTCGGGTATGGGCCAATCGCTTTTCCAATTTTCGGCATTGTGGCGGCTGCGGCCATCATCCTGTCGGAGGTTCGAGGCCGCAATCCATGGGTGCAACTGGCTCTGACCGCCCTTTTCGTGCTCCTCATTCTCTGGGCGGTCAGTGGGATTTTTCTCGGAGGGAGCTTTATGGGACCCGCTATTCGGACTTTCCGGCTGGATACATCGCACCGCGCGACAGCATCCTTGTTCCATGCTGGACGCCACTGGCGCGAATATAGGGGTCAAACCGTACTAGAGGGTGTTAGGGAATTCGA
>PLGF01000143.1 GCA_003138485.1 Verrucomicrobiales bacterium
TGCACCTTTTTCACCCCAGGCCAATCCCCGGTGAATAACTTTTATGAAAAGGCCATATACATGTCAGAGAGCGACTTATGCAACTTGTGCGCCCTAAAAAGGGCGGGGCTGGAGGTTTCCCGCGGGCCGGCCGAGCTTGAGATCGTTGATAATCAAGAACATGCAATCCGGCATTGGGAAGTTTTTGAGCGATGCCAGGTGTGCGCCTCGGAAGGAGATGCGCCCGTCCGGGGGAGAAGTTCAACATTGCCATTGGGGGATTCCTCGTAAATCGTAAACCAGGATGCGCCGTTCACTATCGATTTGCGCGGCCCTGGCGGCCTTGACGGTGGCGCTCTATGCGCCCGCCTTGCGCTGCCAATTTCTGGCCTTTGACGACCAGGCTTATGTAACGGAGAACCGGCTCGTCCGCGCCGGCTTGACGCTGGACGGATTCGTGTCGGCATTCCGCGTCACCACGGCGGGCAACTGGCATCCGCTGACCTTGCTGTCGCATATGCTTGATTGCGAGATTTACGGGCTGAGGCCGTGGGGGCACCATCTGACCAGTGTGCTGTTTCACGCGGCGAACAGCGTCCTGGTATTTCTCCTGTTGAGGCGCATGACGGGAGCGGTCTGGCGGAGCGCGTGTGTGGCGGCGTTGTTTGCAACGCATCCGGCGCACGTGGAGTCCGTGGCGTGGGTGGCGGAGCGCAAGGACGTGTTGAGCGGCTTTTTCTGCTTGCTGGCGGTTTGGGCGCACGTCCGCTACGCGGAGAAACTCAAATCCCAAACTGGAAATGGCGGGGCGTGGCGCTGGGCGGTGGTGGCATTGTTCGCCTTGGCGTTGATGGCGAAGCCTATGGCTGTGACGCTGCCCTTTGTGCTGTTGCTGCTGGATTTCTGGCCGCTGGAGCGGGCGCGGGGCGTGGACTGGGCGTCGTGGCGGCGATTGGTGGCGGAGAAGTGGCCGCTGCTGGCGTTGAGCGCGGCCTGGTGCGGGATAACGATTTGGGCGCAAGGCCTGGGCCAGGCGGTGGCGACGGCGGCGGATTTGCCCATGTGGGAGCGGATCATCAACGCGATGATTTCTTATTTACGTTATGCAAGGGTGCTGGTGTTTCCCTGGCATCTGGCGGTGTACTATCCGTTCCAGCATCACGAGCCGCTGCCATGGGGCGCGGAAGCGGCGGCGGCCCTGGCGCTCACGACATGGCTGGCTCTTGCCGCGGCGAGCCGGCGGCCGTATCTGGCGGTGGGCTGGCTCTGGTTTCTGGGGATGCTTGTGCCGGTGATTGGTTTGGTGCAGGTCGGAGGGCAGGGATGGGCCGACCGATACGTCTATTTGCCGTCCATCGGCTTCTTCGTGATCGTGGTCTGGAGCGCGGCGGAGTGGGCGGCGCGCCATCCCGCTGTCAAATTGCTGGTTCCCGTGCTGGGCGCGGCGCTGGTGGCGGCGACGTCCGCGGAGCTTCGCCACTGGAAGGATACGCGCGCGCTTTTTGGGCGGGCCATGGAGGTGACAGCCGACAATTACCTGGCGATGACGCTGGTTGGGAGCGTGGATGTGGAGGAGGGAAAGCCGGATGACGCCATCGCGCTCTGCCGTCAGGCGGTGTCGTGCAAACCCATTTTTCCGGAAGCGCATTTTTTTCTCGGACGCGCGTTGGAGGCAAAAGGGAGGACGGAGGAGGCGCGGGCGGAGTACGAGACGGCGCTGAGGCTGAGGCCGGACTTTGGGGCGGCGCATGTGATGGCCGGACTGCTGCTGGCGCAGGAGAAGGAATTCGAGCGGGCGATTGTCCATTACCAAGCGGCGCTCAAGAGCAATCCTGGCTCGGCCGCGGCGCAGAGCGATTGGGGGATGGCGCTGGTGAATCAGGGGCGGTGGAAGGAGAGCATCGCGCATTACGAGGAGGCCTTGCGGTTGGAGCCGGATTTGGAGGGCGCCCACAACAACTTGGGCATCGCTTATTTGCAAACCGGGCGCGTGGCGGACGGGGTGAGGGAGCTTCGGGCGGCGCTCAAATTCAATTCCAGCGACAGCGAAACGCGTTTTAATCTGGGTCAGGCGCTTAATGAGCAGCAGCAGTGGGCGGAAGCGGCGGAGTTGTTGCAGCCGCTTGCGGGGAGCCAGAAGGCTGACGTTCAATTTCAGTACGGGCTGGCATTGGAGCACCTGGGCAGAACGCGCGACGCGGTGAGCCGCTACGAGGAGGCGTTGCTGCGCAAGCCGGACTTCGCGGACGCTTTGCAGCATCTGGCCTGGATTGCCGCGACGGATGGGCGGCCGGAATCGCGCAACGGCAGCCAGGCGGTGGAGATGGCCGCGCGCGCCTGCGCGTTGACAGGACAAAAGCGGCCGGCGATGCTGTTGACACTGGCTGCGGCGTACGCCGAGGCGGGCCGCTTTGGCGAGGCTGTGGCAGCCGCCGGCAAAGCCGAAGAGTTGGCCAAAGCGCAGGGACAGAAGGATCTCGGAGCGCAAGCAGCCAGGCTGCGAGCCTTATTTGAAGCGGGCCAGGCGTATCACGGCCAGCCAAGCCCGTGAGAATTTCAGGGGGGCGCGGTGTCAGCCTATTTCTCGGCCGGTTTCCACCCCGGTTCCGGGTCGTAGGTGGTCATCTTCACGGCGATGGAGCCGGTCTTCGGCCCCAGGTTGCGCTCATAAACCGTGCCTTGCTGATTGACAATGAAGGTCATGACGCCGGAATTGCCCCATTGGGCGGGCCACGCCACCAGGGCGAATCCGGCAATCATGCGCCCGTTGATGATGAAGTTGAACTTTCCGCCGGGAGCGTGCGGCCCCTGGCGGGTGAGGATTTTGAACAGGTAACCGTGATAGGGGGTTGGCACATCCGTCATGATCTTGGATTCATGTCGGTAACCTTCGCCGCGGGCTTGAGCGATCAGCGGGCCAAGAGGGCTGATCTCCTCCCCGGGTTCGGCGTGCCAGTACAATCCGTCGTGCGCACCCGGCGCGCTGCGCAGATGCTGCGCGTAGGCCAGGACTTTATCTCCGATCCGGTCCGCGCTGGCGTAGGAGCGCTGGGCCTCGACGTAGGCGTGGCAAACGCTGATCGTGTCCAACTCGTTCCGTCCAATGCGCCGGTTGAGAATTTCCTCCGCGCCGGCCGCCGTGTCGAAATACCAGTGCGCATCCTGCTGGACCAGCGGAATGGGAAAAGGCCAGGCGTCCGCGCCAAAATACAGTTCGAGCTTTGTGTCTGATCGGCGGACAGGCTCAACTTTCTCGCCAATGCGCCGCGCGAACAGAACAAAGGCGTTGCTGGATTGCACCGCGTCGGGCGAAACCAACCCGCGCATGGCCGGGCCGAAAATGTGAGCCAGGGCGTTGGTGTCCTTGCTTCCGACGGCGGAAACCAGTGCCTTTACCGCGTCGTCTGAGGTGGCAAACTGATCCTGCGCCACGGCTTGGAGACCGGCCAGCAGGGGAAGCGCGCCCATGACGGCGGCGCCGGTTCGGAGAGTGCGGGATAGAAAGTTAGTTTTCATGGTCAGGCCTTAGCGGTTTTTTGATGAGCCGCCACCGCCACCGCCGCTGCTGCTATGGCTTTGGCCACCACCGCCGCCGTGGCTTTCACCGCCGCCCCCGCCGCCACCATGCGATTCCGGGGCTGGAGAGCTCGTGGCGCGGCTGGACTGGCCGCGGGAACTCGACTCCACAGCCTCGCGTCCGCTCTGGAAACCGCCAAAAGCCCCGCCGGAAGATTCACTAGGCGCGGAAGCGCGGCGTTCCGTAGGCGCGCTCGAAGCAGCGGGGAAGTGATAAGTTTGGGCGGGATGGGCTTCCACGCGCGGAGCGGGCTGGCGCGGGAGTACAGCCTTGCCCAAGGAGCGGACACCCTCCGGCTGCCGAAAGCCGCGGTCAAAACGGCCGGTCGCCAGCGCGCCTCCGCCAACGGGGCGCCAGGCGGGCGCCGGATGCTGGGAGATGTAATCATGGCGTTGGCCGGGTGATTGATGCCACCAGTTGCCAGGGCGCTGATGGCCTGGCCCCCACCGGATTAAACCTCGACCGTGCCAATTCCAATCATACGCCAGCCAGAGACCAATGGGCAGTTCGGCGCCAAATGTGCAATAAACGCCGTTCTGATAGTATATTGTGTCCGGCGGATAAATGGGCACGTACATATCGTCTGGATTGGCGGGTTCAATTTCGATGTCCCCGTCGTCACTGGCCACGGTTTCCTGCGGAGTGGAGGGGAGGTTGCCGAGACTTTGGGCCTGTGCGCGGAGACGCTGTATGGAATCCATGACGTCGCTCTGCTGGTTTTGAAACGCCTGGCCCAATTGAGTCGTCCAAGGCAGATTGTCATCCATCCACTTGAGAACGGCGGCGTAATGGGCCAGAGCCTGGACACTCGGGTCCCATCCCTGGCTGGGGATTTCATTGGGATCGCTGCCCTCGCTGACGTATCGGTCCGCCATGACAATCTCGCTGGGGAAAGTCGAGGCGGGAAGAATCTCGGCGATCAAAGGATCGGGATAAAGGGCGATGGGGCCCAGCAATTGATCCAGTTCCGCCGCCGGGCGCAACGGCGTCTCCGGCGCGGGCGGAGGGACGGGCGATTGCGCGGGAACGGACGCAGCCATGCTCAAGAGAAGAATCATCCCGCCTGCAACGCGTGCCAATTTCCTCATAGTAACGGTGAGCCTGTCCCATCCCGCCCCCGGAGTCAAGCCTCTTCCCGGTCGGAATTCGTTTTTTGGATAATCGTTCCTAATCTTCTACGAGAGAGAATGCGCGCTCTTTGCGGAAATACGCTGCAGGAGGTCGTTCAGTTCTTGAATCCGGGGCGGTTTGCTGAGCACGGCATCCACTTCCGGATTGGTTTCCTTGTCCGCCTTCATCATGGTTCCCCATCCAGTCAACATAATGACGGGCGTGCGCGGCGATTCCGCCTTGATGGACCGCGCCACCTGGCGCCCGTCTATGTCCGGCATGCCCAAATCGGTGATGACCATCTCGTAAGGCGCGGGTCCCCGGAGGTTTGATTGGAACATCTCTAGCCCTTCCTTCCCGCCCGCGGCGACAGTCACTTTGTGGTGGTAAGCTTCAAGAACATCGCGCATGAGTTCGCGCAGTTCCGGTTCGTCGTCGATGCAAAGAATGCGCAGGGAGCGGAAGGAATCGGAGGGGGGGACTGGAGCCGGCGCTGAGGTTGTTGCCCGCTGGCGGACGGGGAAAACAAGACGCACATTGGTGCCCTGATTCGGCGCGCTCTCAATCTCGATGCTGCCATCGTGGCGCCTGACCATCCCATAAACCATGGC
>PLGF01000112.1 GCA_003138485.1 Verrucomicrobiales bacterium
TAGAAGAGGCGGATGTCGTTGATCTGGTAGCGGATCATGGCGACGCGCTCGATGCCGAAGCCGAATGCCCAGCCCGTCCACACCTCCGGATCGTAGCCGACTTGCTCGAAGACGCCTGGATGCACCATGCCGCAGCCGGCGATCTCCAGCCATTCCTTGCCCATTTTCCGGGTCATCGCGCTGGAGAAATCTATCTCGAAACTCGGTTCCGTGTAGGAGAAATAGTGCGGACGGAAGCGGATTTTGGTCTCGCCACCGAGCAGCTCCTTGAAGACGAACTCGACGGTCCCCTTCAAATCTCCCACCGTCACGCCGCGATCCACGTAAAGGCCCTCGATCTGCTGGAAGGTGGGATTATGGGTGGCGTCGGGATTGTCCCGGCGGTAAACGCGGCCGGGGACAATGATGCGCACCGGAGGCGGCTGCTTTTCCATGACGCGGATTTGCACTGAGGAAGTGTGCGTGCGCAGGAGAAGCCGTTCGGCGGAGTCCAGATAAAACGTGTCCTGCGTATCGCGAGCCGGATGATCGGCGGGCGTATTGAGGGCGTCGAAGCAATGGTATTCGTCCTCGATCTCAGGGCCGTCGGCGACGGCAAAGCCGATCTTGCGGAAGCTGCGGACGATGTCCTCGGTGACTTGGGTAAGGGGATGGAGCTTGCCAAGGGGGCGGCGGCGGCCGGGGAGGGTGAAGTCGGTGGCTTCCTTGGGTAGGGCGGCTTTGAGTTCGAGGTCGGAGCGGCGTTGAGCCACGGCGGCATCCAATTCGGTTTTGGCCTGGTTGAAGAGTTTGCCGGCGGCGGGGCGTTCTTCCCTGGGCAATTTGCCCAGTTCCCTCATCGCGGCGGTGAACTTCCCCTGGGGGCCGAGCCAGGCGCCTTTGGCCTGTTCCAAGGCGGCCAAGTCGGGTGCGGCGGTCAAATCGGCCAGCGCCGCTTGTTTGAGCGGTTCGATGTCCATTGGAAAACGCCGCCCGGGCGGGCCTAGGCGGCCTTCTTGGTCTTGATCTTGAGCGCGTTCTGGGAAAGCTCCACCAATTGGGCGAAAGCGGCGGCGTCACGGGCCGCGATGTCCGCCAGCATCTTGCGGTTGAGGGCGCACTTGGCCGTCTTGAGGCCTTCCATGAAACGGCTGTAGGTCATCCCGGCGGCGCGCGCGGCGGCGTTGATGCGCACCTGCCAGAGGGCGCGGAAGTTGCGCTTCTTGGTTTTGCGGTCGCGGTAGGAGTATTGCAGCCCGTGATCCAGGGCGTCGGAGGCGTAACGGTAAAGCTTGGAACGCTTGAGGCGAAAGCCCTTGGCGGCTTTGATCGTGCGCATCCGGCGCTTGCGGGAGGCGGGTGAGTTGGTGACTCGCATAGAGGGAAAAAGGCGGGTTGGTTAGTGGCTGAAGGGTAAATTCTGCAGTATCCGATAGGCATCCGTTGGGTCCACTACGGAGGACCTTCCGAGACGGCGGCGGCGCTTTGGGTTTTTGGTTTGGAGCAAGTGCCGCTTGCCCGCATGCGGACGCATGACTTTGCCGCGGGCGGTTATCCTGAACCGCTTGGCGACCGATTTCTTTGTTTTAATGCCTTTCGGACGACGCATAATAGTCCTCTTCTCTGAAAAGGACGCGCAATATAGGGCGCAAACGCCCGGAGCGCAAGCGGTATTTTTCGCCGTGATTTTTCCAATGGCGCATTTCGGCTTCTAATTCTAATTTTAACCGTAAATGACTGACCGATTTTCAGACGCGGCGCTGGTGGTGGCCGGGCACGGATCGACCGTGAACGCGGACTCCGCCGCGCCCGTCTATCAACACGTCGATGAACTGCGCCGGCGCCGGCTCTTCGCGCAGACGCAGGAGGCTTTTTGGAAGCAGGAGCCGTATCTGGCGCAGGTTTTGCGGGGCGTTTTTGCGCGGCGTGTTTTTATTGTCCCGCTCTTCATCAGCGAGGGCTATTTCACGGAGGAGGTTGTGCCGCGGGAACTGGGGTTTTGCCGAAACGGCCGGCGGGATTTTCCGCGGACGCAGGAGCGCGGCGGCCAGACTTTTTTTTACTGCGGTCCGGTCGGGACGCATCCGGGCATGACGGATGTTCTTCTGGCGCGCGCCGGCGGCATCGTGGAACAATTCCCGTTCCCGCGCGCGCCCAAGCCGGCGGAGACGGCGCTGTTCATCGCCGGCCACGGCACGGGCAACAACGAGAATTCGCGCCAGGCGATCGAGAACCAGGCCCAATTGATCCGCGCCCGCCAACTTTACGCCGAAGTCCATGCCGTCTTCATGGAGGAGGAACCGCGCATTATCCATTGCCACAAGCTGGCGCGCTCCAAGAACATCGTGGTGGCGCCTTTTTTTATCAGCGACGGCTTGCATTCGCGGGAGGACATCCCGGTCATGATGGGAGCGCCCAAGGCGGTGGTGGCCGGGCGGTTGAAACTGGGCCAGCCGCCGTGGCGCAACCCGACGGAGCGCGATGGCAAAAGGGTCTGGTACACCGCCGCCGTAGGGAGCGAACCGCGCGTGGCGGACGTGATCCTGGAAAGGGTCCGCCAAGCCGCGTCCGGCGCGGACGCCGATCCCCAAAAGGGCTTTTGAACTAAAGCCCGCCGGGAAGACGCTAATCCGCACATTTCGTGGCTTGGTAGGGCGACGCTCCTGCGGAGCCTTTCCACCGACCAGACCCCGGCTCCGCAGGAGCGTCGCCCCACCGTGCAAAATGAGTTCGGCGCAAAAGAAGAAACCTCAAGATTCGTGCCAATATAGAAAACCGAGTCAACCGCGAACCACGCGAACTACGCGAAAACCCCGATCATTCGCGTATTTCGCGTGGTTCGCGGTTCAAAATAATTCCTCAGGCGAGGATTTGGAAGGTTGCGCCGCTTGTCATTTTCATGCGATTCGCTGATTATTTACGCCATGAGCGAGCTTTTGGCCCGAATCACGATTGACCCGGAGATTTGCCACGGCAAACCGGCCATCCGCCATTTGCGGTATCCGGTCGAGTCCATGCTCGAGTATTTGGTGGCCGGCGACACGTTTGAGGACCTTCTGGCCGAATTCCCCGACCTGGAGCGGGATGATTTGCGGGCGTGTCTTGAATTCGCCGCGCAATCGATCAAACTTAAAAGTCGGCATCTGGCGCTTGCATGAAATAACGGCTCTTCTCCCGAAGAATGACCTTCGCGGCGAACTCCGAATCGTCAGCGTCCCACTTGCGAATTCACCAAAATGGCGGGGAGGTCTTGGACGGGGGCGACCGGGACGCTCGCGCTCCTGGAAAAGTCGCTAATGATTCGGGGGCGAACTGCTTCTCGAAGAAAAAACTTGAATCCGGGTATGTTCAGTGGGAATTTCCCCAGATGAAGACGTTAACCGTGGATGATCGGCAGCGGGTTCGGCTCCCGAAGGCAAAGGCGGGACAGGTTTTCGCGTACGAACCGAACTCGGACGGGACAATAAAACTCGTTCCGGTGGTACCGAAGCCCGGACCGAGGCGGGTTGTGGCCAAACTTGTCAAACGGGGAGGAAATCTGTTTTTCAAGGTTCCCAATGGGTACACACTCGATTCGGAAGCCATTGGCAAAGCGGTGGCTGAGGAGCAGGAAAGCCGTTCGTGAGGACATATTGGGACACGTCGGCGGCCGTCAACGCCGCCCTTTCGCCTGAAGTCTTTCGGCGGCTGGAGAACGGAGAGCATGTGGCCCGCCTGCATCTTCTGGCGGAGTTCTTCGCAACCATGACAGGACGCGGCGTGGAGATCACGGACGAAGCCGGAAATATCGACCGGATGGTGTTCACTCAAAACGAATGCGCGGCCTGGCTGAGGAAATTCGCGGGCCGACTCAAGTTTGAGGAGTTGACCAAGGATGAAGCGTTGAACGGCCTGGACACGGCCCAACGCATGGGAGTTCAAGGAGCGCGGGTGTATGATTATTGGCACGCCTTGGTATCGAATAAGGCGAAGTCCGACGAGATTATCACGCGCAACATGCGCCACTTCCAGGGTTTGGCGGAAAATATCGCCTGGCCCTAAAACAGATATTCTCCAGAAGAATGACCTTCGCGGCTCCAAAATAACGCGCAAATTCTTTTCGACCTTCCGGCGCCAACCCGGTAGCGTGTGGGCACTCAAATGCGTTGGAACAAGATCAGCATAATTGGAACGGGCTTGCTGGGAGGGTCCCTTGCCCTGGCCATCAAGCAGCGCCAGTTGGCCGGGACGGTCCACGCCTTTGTCCGCCGCGAGGCCAGCGTGGTGGAATGCACGAAACTGGAAATCGCGGACCTCGTCACCCGGGACATCCGCCAGGCGGTGGACGGGGCGGATTTGATCATCCTCTGCACGCCTCTGGGCCAATTGGCCGAACGCGCCGGCGACCTGCGCCCCTTCCTCAAGCCCGGCGCGGTGGTCACCGACGTCGGCAGCGTCAAAGGTCCCGTCGTGCGCGATCTGGAACCCATCATCCGCGAGGGCAAGGGGGAATTTGTCGGCAGCCATCCGATGGCTGGCTCGGAGAGGGCTGGGGCGGCGGCGGCGCGCGGGGATTTGTTTCAGAGCGCGGTGTGCCTTGTGACGCCGACGCGCCAGACATCGGCGGCGGCGCTGGCGGCGGTGGAAGGGTTTTGGCAGTCGGTGGGTGCCTGGCCCATCCGAATTAGCGCGGAGGCGCATGACGATTTGGTGAGCCGGTCCAGCCATCTGCCGCATGTCGTGGCGGCGGAACTGGCCAACTACATCCTCAGCCCGGCCCATCCCAAGGAGCAGTCGCTGGTGTGCGCGACGGGGTTCCGCGACACCACTCGCATCGCCTCCGGCTCGCCCGAGATGTGGCGGGACATCGCGCTGGCGAACCGGGCGAATCTGTGCCGCGTGCTGGGGGTCTTCATCGAGGATTTGCAGGAATTCCAACTCGCGCTCGAACGGGAAGACGTCCAAGCCATCCAGGAATTTTTCACCAACGCCAAACAGCGCCGCGATGCCTGGCGTCCCTATTCTCCGGCCAGTTCGCCGGAATGAGAAGCTTATGCCGCTGCCGGAGAGCATTGAGATTGTTCCGCTGGCGGAGGCGCCTGCGGCGGAGGTCACTGTTCCCGGCTCCAAGAGCATCACCAATCGCGCCCTTATCCTGGCCGCCCTTGCCGGCGGCGCGGTCACTCTGCGCGGCGCGTTGTGGAGCGAGGACACCCAAGTGATGGTCGAGGCCCTTGAGCGGCTTGGCTTTGACCTCAATGTCGCCCCGGACGCTCGCGAACGCTGCAACCGCACCATTCGCGTCGCCGGGCTGGCCGGAGAGATTCCGCGCGGCGGCACGGCGGAAGCGCCGTTGGAACTGTTCGTGGGAAACGCGGGGACTGCGGCGCGCTTTTTGGCCGCGCTGGTTTGCCTGGGCTGCGGGGTCTATCGCCTGCGCGGCAGTCTGCGGATGCACCAGCGGCCGCAGGGGGCGCTCCTGGCCGCCTTGTGCCAGTTGGGCTATCGCGTTGAATCCCCGAACAACCAGTTGCCGGTCACCATTTTCGGGAGCGGCGCGCGCGCAGGCGCCTGCCGGGTCGATTTGGCGGAGAGTTCGCAGTTTGCCTCGGCTCTGCTGCTGTGCGCCCGGGCGGGCGGCTGGCGGGTGGAGGTCGCGGGAGACGATGCCGAAGAGGCGCCCTACGTGGCCATGACGCGGCGGTTGATCGCCGCATTTCCACGGGGCGCCGGTGAATTTCAAATCGAGGCCGACGCCTCCAGCGCCAGTTACTTTTGCGCCGCCGACTGGCTCTTGCAAGGGGGCTTGCGCGAACCGGGAGCTGGGACCGCTCCGCGGATTCGCGTCGCCGCTTTTCCGGCGTCGGACTGGCAAATTGACGGCGCGTTTCCGGGATACTTGCCGTTGCCGGCGGAATTGTCGCGGAAACGCCAGCTTGGCGACAGCATTATGACGGCGATGATGCTGGCGCCGTTCGCGGGCGGCCCGACGCGGTTCACCGATTTGGGGCGGCTGCGCCTCCAGGAATGCGAGCGGGTTGGGGCATTGCGGACCGAATTAAGCAAATGCGGCGTAAGGGTCGTTGAACAGGACGACAGCTTGACGATCTTCCCGGCAGCCCAGCCGCAAGGGGCGGAAATTGAAACCTACAACGACCACCGCGTGGCCATGTGCTTTGCCATCCTGGGATTGAAAATTCCGGGCATTCGCATTAGGAATCCGTCCTGCGTGAAAAAGACCTTTCCAAACTTCTTCCAGAAACTGGCCGCCCGCCCGCCTGCCGGCCTGGGCGCCGCCATCCTGGACGGCGGCACGGCCCGGCCCTTGGCGGAGCAACAGCTGTTCGCCGATTAAGGAACTCAGTGAACCCATCCAACATCGTCATCGCCATCGACGGAACCAGCGCCAGCGGGAAAAGCACCAACGCCCGCCTCGTCGCGCAAGCCCTGGGATATATCTACGTCGATACCGGCGCCATGTATCGCACCCTCGCCTGGCACTGTCTCCGCCACAAAATCGATGTCCATGACGGTACGGCGGTGTGGAACCTGTGCCGCCAATGGAAAACCACCCTCGCCTGCATCGAGCACAAGGTCCTCCTTTTGGTCAACGGTTATTATCCGGAAACCGAAATCCGCACCGCCACCGTCAGCGCGGCCGTCTCCCACGTCGCCGCCGTGCCGAAGGTGAGGAATTGGATGAAGTTGAAACAGCGTGAGTGCCTCAAGTTCGGCGACCTGGTCATGGAGGGGCGCGACATCGGCACCAATGTGTTTCCCGAAACGGAATTCAAGTTTTATCTCGACGCCAGCCTGGACGAGCGCGCCAAGCGCCGGGCCGCCGAAGGCATCAAGGAGAATCTGGCCGCCCGCGACCAGCGCGACAGCCAGCGCGCCACCGCTCCCCTCATGATCCCCCTGGGCGCGATGGTCATCAACAATTCCGCCATGACACCGGCTCAGACCAGCGGGATGATCCTCGAGCGGATCAAGAAGCAGCTCAAATCAAACTGACTCCCGCGCCCCGTTAGTGCAGAAGGTCCTGCAATGTCCCAATCCGTTCTTCAATCGCTTTCTTGACAATGACGGCGCGGGACACCGCGGCGGCCTGAGTTTCGCCGGGAAAGGACTTCATCCGCGTTTTCAGCGCGGCGACAATCTCCCCATTGTGGTCGCGCAGCGGCACAGTCACCTCGACGGCGCCCTTGAGCTTGAGGTAGTACGTGGCGCCGCGCTCGATGACGTCCTGTTCATACTGGGCGCCGGGCGCTCCCAATTCATGCTCGTCCCTGGCGCCGATGACGACCGGGGAGCCGGGCGATTTATCGGCGTAAATCGACAACCCCAGCAGGCGCGGATACTTCTTGTCAATCTCAGCCACGACCATCTGGACGAAGGGCACCTTCGGCTCGTATTGGACCCGGGTGTCAAAAAAGCAGCACTTCGAATCGGCCCGGGTCCAGAAGCCGATCATGCCCCTGGCAAAGGTCGTGTCGTTGATTGCCAGATCATTGGTGGGAGAACCGGGCCGGGCGGGCGGAATGACCAGGCTGCCGTTGAGATAGCAGCGCGCCCGGCTCCCGGCGCATTCGACGCGCAATTCCTCCCAGACGTTGGCGGGCACCGCGATTCTGACGCCCACTCCCGTTGACTCATACGCCTTGCCGCCAACCACCCGATACCAAAGAAGGTTGCCTTCCGTGCTCGCGCGCAAGACGTAGTAATTGCTCTGGTCCTGCGCGCGAAAGACCACTCCCGCCTCCGGGTCCATGACGCCGCCGGCGATCTTGAACCGGGTCGTCAGCGTGAAATCGTAGAACACCTCGTTGGTATAGAGCAGCAACGGACAATGGTTTCCGTCCAGGTCCGGCGATTGCACCGCCAGCACGGACTGTTTGGCGACGTTGCTGCCGGCCATGGAAGTCAGGGGCGCCAGGGTCGGCGGCACAATTTCCTCATAGACAGTCCACGCGGCAGGCTTGCCGGCCCCTGTCACAAGGCTCGCGAAGCCGGGCGGACACCGGCCCGGTTTGTACTGGCTCCAATCAAACACAATCTCAGCCCCCGCCGCGCCCAAGGCGCCCGTCGCGAATGCCAGCAAGTAAAACAGTTTTAACACGACCGCAGACGCTACCAGAACCCGCGCGATTGGAAAGTTCGTTTTCCCGACACCCCGGTCATCGAGTTGACTCACATTTCATAGCAGGGCGACGCTCGTGCGGAGCCGCTCCCTTTTCCCCAAGGGAGTTCAGGTTGAGGGCGATTTCCAAAGAATTCCGCCCTGGGCCTCGGGCAGTGCCACGCCCGCAATGTCGCTTTGCAGCGGTGTCCATCCGTGGTTGGAATCCTTCCTTTGCGGGTTAGTCCGAAGGGGCGGAGAACACATTCGCGCGGTAGTCTCTGGCGCGGTATTCAAAAAAGTCGAAGTCGGCCGGACGCGCCGTTCCGCTGGCGTCCTGACACGCCATGCCGACAAAGGCGCCGGTGAAATTGGGCTGGCCGGGAGCGGTGGCTTCGTCGGATAGGATGCTCGCGTCGAACTGTTGCGGCAGCCAGCGCCAGGCGGGGTCCGCGCCTTCGACCCGAAAGGCGAAGTGGAGGCGCTCATAATCAATTTCGGCGCGCAGATGCACGGGCTTGCCGGCGGGGATCGGGATGGGCGGCGTGAAGGCGTCGGTCTGCGGCGAGTCGGGAACACAGGACATCACACGGAGATGTTTTCCGACGGCTTCATCATGCGAGACGCAGAGGTAATGAAACTTCGCGCCGTTGTAGTAACAGACCAGGCCCGCGCTCTGTTGAAAATGTTCCGGCTCGAACTCGACCAGCGTCGCGGCGCTGAGGCAATGCGATTGCTGGCGGCGGGCGACAAGCCCCTGAGTGAACAAGCTGCCGAGGGTGTCGCGGCCAAAAATGCGAAGGAAGCCGGGACGGGCGGTGAGGCTGAATATCTCCCCGGGCCACGGAGTGCGCAGCCATTGGAAATCAATGGGGAGCTGCGGGCCGTTGAAATCTTCGCGCGCCGACGTTGCCGGGAACGTGTGGACGGGCAGGGATGGAGCGGGTGTTTCAACGGTCGGAATTCCGCCGCCATCGAGGGTGCGCAGCCAATCGTCAGCGCCCCAAACCATTTTCTGAATCGCCGTCTCGCGTCCGAGCGTGCAGCGGCCGCGATTGCGCAAGGGCCTGCCGCAGAGATAAGCGATGTAAGTCTCGCCATTGGGCGTTTCGACCAGGCTGCCGTGACCGGCGCGCTGCAACTCAGCATCGGGCCGGTGCCGCGCGCTGAGGATGTAAGTGTCCGGATGCAGTTCATAAGGCCCGGCCAGTTCCCGCGACCGCGCCATCGTGACCGCGTGTCCCCAGCCTGTGCCGCCTTCGGCGGTGAGGAGGTAATACCAGCCGTTGCGTTTGTAGAGATGGGGCGCTTCGGTGAAGCCCAGCGGCGTGCCTTTGAAGATGTTGATCCGTTTGCCGGCCAGCTTGCGCTCGTTGACGGAGTATTCCTGAAGGACAATGCCGGCGAAGCGGTTGTTCCCCGGTCGAGGGTCCCAAAGCATGTTGACCAGATATTTTCGGCCATCGTCATCGTGAATGAGCGAAGGATCGAAGCCGCTGCTGTTGAGATAGACGGGGTCGGACCAATCGCCCTCGATGCGCGGGCAGGTGACGAGATAGTTGTGGAAATCGCGCGGGGAAGCGCCGCTGGCGCCGCCGACGGTGGCGCGGCCATAGCGCTTGACGTCCGTGAAAATCAGCCAGAACAAGCCGTCGGCGTAACTCAGGCAGGGGGCCCAGATGCCGCAGGAATCCGGATCACCCAGCATGTTGAGCTGGCTGGGGCGATTGAGCGGGCGCGTGAGCAACCGCCAGTGGACCAGGTCGCGCGAATGATGAATCTGCACGCCAGGAAACCACTCGAATGTTGAGGTGGCGATGTAATAATCATCCCCGACACGCGCGATCGACGGGTCGGGATTGAATCCGGGAAGGATGGGGTTATGGATGGTCATAGGGCTGTCGGCACAAGCGAAACGGCGGCGCGGCGGGCGGCCAGTTCCCGTTCGACGTCGTCCACGCGCTTCTGGTTAAGCGGATAAATCATGAGCATGGCGGCTTTGAGCAGCGCGATGAATCCGGGCACGAGTGAGAAAGCCAGGGTGATGCCGAGCAAAGCGGCGGGACTTTGCCTGGCGGCCTCGCGCAGAAAGCCGAAGCGAGCCAGGAAGAAGGGCAGGAGGAAGTTGCTGACGACCACTCCGGTTTTGATCGCGAACAGCGAGGCGGAATAGACCAGCCCCGTGGACCGGCGTCCGAACTTCCATTCCCCGTAGTCGGCGACGTCGCCGTAGAGCGCCCAGGTGAGCGCCGAAGTGGGGCCGGCGCAGAACTGGGCGAACACATTGAGAACCAGCATGATTCCGTAGCTCTCTTTAGGCACGAAGTAGAAGGCGGCAAAACAAAGCCCCGTGATGGCGCTGAGCGCGGCGGCGCAGTGCTTCTTGTCAATCCTGCGGACGATCGAACTGAGGCTTATCGTGCCGAGCACAAGGCCGAGCGAGCCGGTGGTAAGAAAGACCGTCGTGCGGTCGAGTCCCAGGAAAACAGGAGCCTTGTCGTCTCCCACGACGTACTGGAAATAGAAGACGGTGCTGCCCAATTGCAGCGCAATGAACGTCGTGGAGAAGATGGACGCGAGCAGGAGCATGACCCAGGGCCGGTTGCGAAGCAGCTCGCCCAGTTCCTCCCGGACATTGGTCTTCTGCCGCTCCGGCGGTTTGACACGTTCGCGGGTCGTCGCAAAGGACACCCAAAACAAGATCACCGACGCGACGGCGAAGATCGCCATGGTCCATTGGAATCCGCGCATCTCGTTGACGGCCCCGGTCCGGTCTGCGCCGAGATATTTGACAAGCGGCCGGACGAAAAGCGAGATGAGCAGCGCTCCGCTGAACGCGCCCACGAACCGGAAGCTCGACGCCACAGCGCGCGTGCGCGACGAGGAACTGACCACGCCCAGCAGTGACGAGTAGGGAACGTTGATGACCGAGTAGCTCGTCAACATCAAGGCGTAGGTGATGAGGGCGTAAATGATTTTGCCGTTCGTGTTCAGGGTCGGGCCGGCGAACATCAGGCAGCCGCAGACGCCGTAGGGGATCGCGCCCCAGAGGAGATAGGGGCGGAATTTGCCCCAGCGGCTCCGCGTGCGATCGGCAATCAAACCCATGATCGGATCGGTAAAGGCGCCGATAAAGCTGACAACCGGCAACATCCACAACAGCGCTCCATTTGGAATGCCCCAAACGACCACATAGTAATAGGGAAGAAAAATGCTGAAGGTCTTGAAAAAGAAGTTCGAGGCCGTGTCACCGAGCGCATAGCCAATGTACTCGCCCGCCTTGAGGCGCTCGCCGTCGGCGGGAGGACCTGGAGCGGGCGGGTTCATGGGTATGCGACTCGGCGTTACAGGGCGTCTCCTTAGCGGTGAGGGTTTCCGCCGCGCCGGCTGGGACTCACTTCCCGATGTCACCCAGGCTCAGGGATAGATTCTTTACCGGCTTGTTTTGCGCGTCGAGGAACCGCGCGCAAAAGTCGGTCGCGCCGCCCTGGTTGTGGACGGCGCAACGGATGACATTGGGTCCCTTGTTGAGCGTGAGTTTCTTCGAGACCCCGTCGTCGATGACGGTCTGGCGGTCACCGTAGATGCCAATGACCTCCTGGCCGTTAACCCACCAGACGGAAGCGTCGTTGGAACCGATGGCCAGACGAACGTCACGCATTTCTTCGGGGCAGTTGACGATGGTGACAGCCCAAAACAGGACGTTGGTGAATGGTTTGTTGAGGGCATGGACGAGGTGATAGAGGTTCACGTTGTAATTCTTGGTATCCACAGCGTGCCAGATGAGTTCCACGTCGCCGACAGTCACCTTGTCGCCGTCGCGCGGAATGACGGTGAACTGGCCGGGAAAGTAATTAGTTTTGACAGCAGCCTGGACGGCGTTCTGGGTGACTCCGTTGACGTGGATTGGATCAAGGATGATCCAGCGTTGCAGGAAACCGTCAGGGCCGGGCGCCTTGGTGGGTGAGGCAGGCTGCGTGAGGGTGGACCCGTAGCTCTGAGCGGATGCGCCCGGAGGGGCGGCGATGCCAAATAGCACGGTGGCGGCCAGGACGGAGGATGCCTGCAAGAGGATGGCACGGAGAGTATTCATGTGAGACCTTATGTTAGAATTTCGATGGTTGAGAGTGGATTCCGATTTTCGACAGGCGCTCATGGAGCACGGATCAGCCAGCGCTGCATGTCGCTTGTGGGATCGAACTTGCCAAGCGTGGCGAAACTGCTGCCAATGGCCGAGAGAGCGAGCGCATCTTTGGAATTGGGCACGGACTTGGGCATGATGCGCCAGGTGCCGTCGGTAAGCTGTTCAATCCGCCAAAGTTGTTCAGGGCCGCCGCTGAAGGCGGGAAGGGCAACCAGTTCGGCGTCTTCGGAGACGGCCAGCGCGCGGTCGGTGCCGGCGATGGTAATCTTGAAATAGGGCGAGCCGGGGTAGCCGCCGGAGTTGGTGACCGCGGTAATCGCCCACTTTTGCTGGGCCTGGCACAAGTAGTTGGCCAAACGCAGGTCAACGTTGCCCGCCGGCCAATTGGTTGACACTTGGGCGACATCCTGCGGCGGGATCACGCCACCCTGGCCCGCGAACATGCCGCCCCCGCCGCCGCGCCGCACACCTCGTCCGCCGGCCGCGTTGGTTCCTCCGGGTTCGCCGACGGCGATCTGCCCACCCGCGGCGTTGGTTTCCCCGGCCGCGACGCCTGCCCCTGGGCCGCCACGCCGGCCGCCGAACCCTCCACCACCTCCCCGGAGCGGGCGCCGGCCGCCGACCGGCACGCCCTCGACGGCAAGTTCCAGCGACGTGCCGGTGCGCACGGATTGGATTTCATACGTGCCTCCCTTCATGTTCTCGCCGGCCTCGGGCCAGCCGTCTTTCCAAAGCACCGGACGGAGATCGAGCACGCTGGCGCCGCCCCGGTCGAGGTCCGCTTCATAATGGCAGGAGAATTTCTGCACGCCATCGCCCAGATCGAGGAGGCCGAAATGGCCGGGGCCAATGTCTCGGCCGTTGGAGCCAACGAACAGCTTGCCGCCGCCCTCGATCATGTCCACACCCATGTTGTCGAGAAAGGGGCCGGTCACGGCCGTGGCGCGACCGACCCGAATATTGTAACCGGAGTCGGAGCCGCGGCAGCAACTGCCGTGGGTGGCCAGAAGATAGTACCACCCGTCGTGAAACATCATTGCCGAGGCTTCGCAGTTGACGGCGATGTTGTATGGCGTGCCGTTGGGGTCCACCCGCTTGCCGGTTTTCGGATCAAGCTGCACGAGGCGGATGAAGCCAATATACGAGCCGTAGCTCATCCACAACTTGCCGTCGCCGGGGTCCAGCAGAAAGGCCGGGTCAATCGCGTTGCAGTCCAGGTCGCTCGTGGCGACGACGGTGTCGTCCTTAAATCCGAAGTCGGGGGAGTTGGTGTCAAGCGTCTTGGTCCACATCGTATGGACCCCGGTTCCGGCATAAGCGACGATGTAGCGGTCACCAATATGGATCACATCGGGCGCCACTCCGCCTCCGGGACGCACGGCCCCGCCGCGCCAGGTCCAGCCGTCGTCGGAGATCAGGCCGCCGCCGCCGGTGCCGAAGACGTAGAACTTGCCGTCGCATTGGATGACAGTGGAGGGGTCATGGATCCCGATTTGGCCGTCGAGCGCGTACGCGGATGAGGCCAATGTGAGAATCGCTGTCAGAAGAACGAATTTCATAGGATTAATCATGGCGGACAATGGAGAGCGCCCATCGTCCAAACAAATTTCGATGCGTTTCGGAGGATGTGCATGAGCCGCAACAAAAGCAACAAGAATCTGACTTGAGCGGTCTTTCGCGGACAAGGTGGGCCGCCTGTTTTAGCTGGCATTGCCCGTTCGCCCGGCTAGAGTGGGTCTTGGTCCCTGACGGCATACCTTATATGACGACTTACGATTTACCCCGGAACATGACGTTGCGCTCCGAACGGCTCAAACCACAGGCACGCGAAGACCGCAATTCGAGAATAAGGCCGGGGCCTCACGAGATCGCGCGGGTTGCCGCCCTGATTGTCGGCCTGGCGACTTTGTGCGGCGGCCTGCTGCGGGCGCAGTCTTACTATCCGCAACGCCCCGACGATCCTCGCGCGGTCGATTTCACGAAAGAAGCCTTCGGCGCCCATGCCGATGGAACGGGCGACGACTCCGAGGCCCTGCAACAGGCGGTCAATCGCGTGCGAGGCGCCGGCGTGGTGTTGATTCCCGAAGGCCGCTACCGTCTGGGCAAGACCGTCTTTGTCTGGCAAGGCATCCGTTTGGTTGGTTATGGCCAGAAGCGCCCCGTTTTTGTGCTCGGCCGTGAGACGCCCGGATTTCAAGAGGGCACGGGCCGTTACATGATCCATTTTGCCGACAATCGTCCGCAGGCCGGCGGACCGTTCGTGGACGCGTCGGAGTTCACCTTCTACAGCGGGATGAACAACATTGATTTCGAAATACAGGAGGGAAATCCCGCCGCCATCGCCGTGCGATTCCACGTCGCGCAGCACAGCGCGCTGACGCACATGGACTTTCAGATCGGCTCGGCTCGCGCGGCGCTGGAGGACATCGGAAATCAGGCAAGCGACATCCACATGCATGGCGGCGAATACGGCATCCTCACCAAGCGCACCTCGCCCGCGTGGCAGTTCCTGCTGATGGATTCGAGCTTCGACGGCCAGCGCGCCGCGGCGATCCATACCATGGAGGCGGGAGTCACGCTTGTCCGCGTTCATTTCGCAAACATGCCTGTCGCGCTGGAAATCGCCCCCGGTGAAGTCGAGCAACTCTACGGGCGGGACCTGCGGATGGACAACATTCGCGAAGCCGCGTTTGTCGCGGGCAACTGGCGCAACGCCCACTCGGCCGTCACGCTGACGAACATCGCGTGCAGCGACGTGCCGCGTTTTTGCGCGGGCGACCATCCGGTCGCGGCGCCGTCGAAGCACTACGTGGTTGACCAATTCTCGCTCGGCTTGGACATCGGCCCGGACGGACGCGAAACGGGCATCCGTCTGCGCCACCACAAGCGCGCGCTCTCGCGACCGGCGCCGGTGGCCGCCAGCGATGTCCCGGCGCTGCCGCCGATGGAGACATGGGTGAACGTGCGCACGCTGGGGGTGAATGGCGATTCTTCGACGGACGACACCGCGGCGCTGCAGGCGGCAATTGATCAACATCGGGCGCTCTTCTTCCCGAGCGGCACGTATCGCGTGAACGCGCCGCTGAGGCTGAAGCCCGACACCGCGCTGATCGGCTTCAATCCGGGCGCGACCACGATCTCGCTGGCCGCCGGCTCTGAGGCTTTTGCGGGCGAGGGCGATCCGATCGGGGTAATCACCGCCCCGCATGGCGGCAGCAACATCGTCAGCTCAATCAGTGTCGGCGTGGGAGCACGGAATCCGCGCGCGGCGGGAGTGGTTTGGATGGCGGGGCCGGCCTCGATGCTCGACGATGTATCGTTCGTGGGCGGGGGAGGCGGAGGCGGCAGAGGCGGTGGAGGCCCCGGACGCGCAAGCGCGGCGGCCGGCACAAACTCATCCGGCGCGGCAACTCCGGCGCCTGAGGGTGCCGGCCCTGGCCGCGGGCAGGGTCTCAGCAACACTCATGCGGGCGATCTCATGGTGCGGGACGGCGGCGGCGGAATCATCCGCGGCTGCTGGCCGCACGATACGAGCGCCAGGGTTGGATTGCGTGTCGAGAACACCACGACGCCGGGAAGAGTTTATCAGATTTCCGTCGAGCATCACCCGCGGATCGAGACGCAGTTCGACAAAGCGCGCAACTGGGAAATCTGCGCGTTGCAGACCGAGGAGGAGAATCCCGCCGGAGCCCAGGCCAACGCGCTGGAAATCCAGGACTCGCGGGACCTTCTCTTCGCCAACACGTACATGTATCGGGTGTCGCGAAATGTCCTGCCCAAGGAACATGCGGCCATTGTCCGCCGGTCCGACCGCATCACGTTCCAAAACGTGAAAGTGTTCAGCCAAACGCGGCTCGCGTTTGACAACGCCGTGTTGGAAGAAGGGAGCGGCGTCACGGTGCGTCCACAGGTTTTCACGAGCTTCGCCGTGAACCAAGGAATGAAGACCCCGGCCGCGCGGCCTTTGCCGCCGGTTTTCGCCAAACACGCCAGGCTGGAGCGGCTGGCGACCAACTTCAGCAACGCTTCGGGTCTGACCGCGAGCGACGCCGGGACGGTGTACTTCAGCGATGCCGCGAACCGGAAGGTCTATCGCTGGAACGAAACCGCGAAGAGAGCGGAGTTGATCGCCGAAATTCCCGGCCAGCCACAGGTGCTGGGCTTCGTGGCGCCCTCAAGCCTCCTGGCGATTGCCAATGAGCGGGCCGTTTATCACCTCAAGGTCAACCCGGCCGGGCCGGACGATTCAACTGGCGCGGTCCAGGCGGAGGCCGTGAACGAAACTACCGATCTTCAGGCCGACACCCTCCTGCTGCTGCCGGTCGGGCTGCACAATCAATTGTCCGTGATGAAGGACATGACGGAGCATCGCGGCCATGTGTATCGCCGGGGCAGCAACACCGCGATCGTGAATGATGTGACTAACGAGCACCGCGGCTATTTCTACGCGCCGGGAACGAAAACCGCTATCATGGCCGGCGGCACCTGGCGTCCAAACCTCCAAAGTTCGCAACTCGCCGCATTCGCGCCCGGCGCATCGCATTACCTTGCCAGCGAAGACGATGGGCGCACCTATATGGCGAAACTCGAGAGCGACTATACGCTGTCAACTACGGTTTTCGCCGAGCGCGGCGGAACGGCGGTCGTCACCGACACCGCGGGCAACGTCTATCTCGCCAGCGGCCAGGTGTGGGTTTACGACCGCACCGGCAAAGAGATCGGCTCCCTTGAGTTGCCTGAACGCCCCGGCAGCCTCGCCTTTGGCGGTGCGGACAAGCGCACGCTTTTTATCGGCGCCCGCTCGTCGCTGTATTCGATCCGCACCCGTGCTCCGGGAATTTAGTTGCGCGCAAACATCCCCAGAGTCACGCCTTGGAACCCTCCGGCGGTGTCCGTGCTGAGAAAGGACGATGGGAGGTCCTGGCCGAGTTGGATGAAATCGCCATTGCCGGATTTGTAGAAGCATCGGGTGACCGGCCCGGCCCCTTCGATTTTAAGATCAATCGAGACGAGGTTGCCGGGGAGTTTTTGGGGGGTGAGAATGGCGGGCGGCGCGCTGCGTCCGAAACCACGGCCGCCGGCGGGTTTTTCCACGGAAATCTCTGTCAAATGGCCGGAGTCAATCGTGACGTTGATGGCGTAGTAATGTCCCTCATTCTGAAAGGCCGCAAGGCCGGCAACGCAGTTCGAAGTATTGGGCTGGGCTGTCAATGTTACAGAGCAGGAAAAGTCGTTGTTTTGCTGGCGGACGGCGAGGTAGGACGGGTTGCCCTGGCCGGAGAACCGGTCGGCGCGCGGTTCAAGGAAAAGCGCCTTGGCGGACTTCGAGGTCTGGTGCCATTCTGACGCCGGCGCCCGCAAGCCCACCCACCGGAAAGCCAGCGTGTCCGCGTCAAAGTTGTCGGTAAACGAGATGTCGCCGGTGGAGGGCACAACCGCTGGTTTGCCGGCGGGGAGGTTGGGTTTCCTGACTGTCAAAGGAACAGGAGCGCCCGGCGGCAGAATGGAGGGCCAGTCGTTCTCCCATTTCACCGGGAGCAAAAAGGTCTGGCGGCCGGTGTTATAGAAGCCGGCCTCATACGGTTGGCAGCCCAGGAAGACGGCATACCAATCGCCGTTCTGCGTTTGCACCATGTCGGCGTGGCCCGTGCAGGTGACGGGGTCGGGACGATTGGAGGGTAGGCCGCGGGTCGTGATCATGGGATTGTTGGGGCCGGGGACGTACGGCCCGCGGAGTGAATCGGATTTGAAAATTACCTCGGAGTGGGCCGTGCTGGTGCCGCCTTGGGCGCACATGAGATAGTAGGTCTTGTTGATTTTGTAGAGATGAGGGCCTTCGCACCAGACCGGATGCCGGGAAATGTCGGTGCCGCCGTTGACGAGGATGGTCTGTTCACCGACGACCTGCTTTTGTTCGAGGTCAACCTCCCGGAGGCGGATGGTGCGGTGGCCGTTGTATTCGCCGCGGCCCTCTGGCGGTTCGTCGCAATTGACGATGTAGCATTTTCCATCGTCGTCGAAGAAGAACGAAGGGTCCATTCCGCCGACGCTGCGGAGCGGGATGGGTTCGGACCAGGGGCCTTGGGGGTCCTTGGCGGTGACGTAGAAGTTGCCGATGCCGCCGACAAAGGTGCATACCAGGTAGAAGGTTCCGTCATGAAACCGGATGGCGGGCGCGTACGTGCCGGAAGAGACTTGTCCGCCGCGCATGGCAAATTGCGAGGGGCGGTCGATGACGTTGCCAATCTGGGTCCAGTTGACAAGGTCTTTGGAGTGCCAGATGGGGATGCCGGGGAAGTAGTTGAAGGCGGAGTTGACGAGATAGTAATCCTCGCCGACGCGGCAGATGGAAGGATCGGGATAGAAGCCGGCGACGACGGGGTTAAGATATTCGCCAGCCTTTGGGGCGGCGGCGGTCTTGCCGGTGTAGTTGAAGGAGGAAAACCGGACCCAGGCCGAGGTGTCGGCCGCGTCAGCAGCATGAAGAGTTAGTGCAAGGCACAGCAAAGCCGCGCCGAGGAGCGCAATTCTAAACATAGTTACTGGATCCAGCTCTTGAGCGTGGGGGCGACGGTGGACGCCCAGATTTCGTAGCCTTCTTCCACGGGGTGGAGGTTGTCCGAAGTGCGGAAGCCGATCAAACCGCCCTTGTCGTTCAGAAACTTGGAATTGATATCGGTGAAGAAAACGTGTTTCTGGTCGTCAAGCCTTGCAATGATCTTGTTGGCCTCCTCGCACTTGCGGCGATTGGAGTCCGACGGACCGGCGCCGCGCGGGAAGATGGCCAGGAGCATGATTTTGGCGTCCGCAAAATCCTTGCGGAGTTCAAGAACGATGGCGCCTATGCCTTCGGCGATTTCCGCCCCGGAGCTGCCGCCCGTGTTATTGGTGCCGATCATCAGCATGACAGCCTTGGGCTTGTGGGCCTTGCCTTCACCATTTTGCAGGCGCCAGAGGACGCCTTGCGTGGTGTCGCCTGAGATGCCGAAGTTGGCGACCTTCACATCGCCGAAATACTTGTTGAAGACGCGCTTGCCGCCCGGATTGCCCTGCGGATCGGCCTCCACGTTCCACAGGTCGGTGATCGAGTCGCCCAGGAACAGGATGTCGAAATCCTCGTTGGTGGCGATGTTCATAAACCCCTGATGCCGGCTGGACAGCGTGCCGCCGGTGGGACGAATGCAGGGATTATCGCGTGGAATTTGAACGGTCAGGAGCGAGTCGTATTTCTTCAACAGTTCCTTGTCGGGGGACGCCTCGACGAATTGCTTGAGGTCCGCGTTCATCCTGGCGACCTCTTCCGCCGTCGGTCGCGGGATGGCGACTTCCGGCGGCACAGGAGCCGGCGGGCCTGGAGGCAGCATTGGGCCGCGGGTAAACCCCCGCCCGCCGCCGGCACGACCGGGGAACGCGGGTGCCGCCGCGTTCGGTGTTGTGGAATTGGTCTGGGCCTGCGCGCCACGAAACGCGCCGGCGCACAAGATGGCGCACACGAGAAGCTTGAGTATCACTTTTCTGCTCATGGGAATTTTGGGTTAAGAGATTGAGTGTGATGGCGGGAAAATCAAGTCAAATTTATCGTTCGTAAGGTTGGAGCGCCGTAATGTCTTTTTCCAGGAGTGTCTTGAGGGCCGGGCGATCTTCCTGGGCACGGCGCAGCAATTCGACCTTACGGGTTGGCAGCTCATGCAAAGGCACCAGTTGCGCGGACTCCAACAAATTGGCGGCTGCCTCCGCAATGTCCAAGCCGGCGTGCCAGCCGCCATTCGGATTGGCCAGCCAGTCGCGGGCATCGCCGATGGTGCGGGTGACGCGGCCTTCGCGGTCGGGTTGCTCGATTACAACGTCCGGACCATGGTTCCGGAAGATGCCCATGACGGCCATCGGGATTGACGGATCGCGGATCGTGCCATCGGGATAAAAGATCCCATGGACATTGCCCCAGCCGTGCGCGCCGTCCCATACGATCATCAGTTCCCAAAGATAGTAACCCACATGCGCGTTCATGTGTTCCTGGAGGGTCACATCGTACGGATTGGCCCGCGCCACGCAGCCAGTTTCATCGTCCATCACCTGCTTGTGCGCGGCAGCGGCGACCTTCTTCGCTCGCTCGATGTCGGCGCGCACGGCTTCGCGTGTCGGTAGGTAGTCGTGGAACACCAACACATCAACGTCATCAACACTTGCTTCCATGTTGGACTCATAGGCGAATCCGATTGTGACCGGCGTCTGGCCGTCGAGCTTGCGAAACAGGCCCGCCATCTGCCGCGCGAACGCGATACGGCTGGCGACGCGGTTGGTCGGCGTGGGCGGGTAATCCGGCTCATTGCAGGCATCCCAAAACGCCAGGCCCGGCTCTTTTCCCAGAGTATCCACCAGAAACTTCACCCATTCCTCCGCTCCGGGGCGGCCTTCGCCTCGCATCTGAGCGCTGTATCCAACAACGGGCATGACGCCGATGCCGCGCTGGTCGGCGGCGCGCACCAAGTGAAGCAGATTCTGTCGAAACTGGTTGGAATTGCTCAGATAGGCCGGGCAGGAGATGAAACAACGAATCTGGTTGATCCCCAGCCGCTGGGCATAATTCAAATCCCGCTCGGTGATGGCTGGTGCATAGTTGCTCCACATCCCATAGTGGCCGCCGTATTCCGCATAGCAATAGTTGGCGCCACGGATGGTCGAGGTATCCGCCGGAGTGCGCGAGTTGGCGCGGCGGACAATGGGAAAGGAGTTCGCCGCCGCGTTGTCGCTCGTCGCGGATTCCACGGCGATTGCAGCAGTCCCGGCAAGCGCGGCGGAGGCAACGAATACAGCGAACGTCACCGCAGCCATGACGAGCGCGGCCAAATTCCGGAGAAAGTTGTGGAACAGGCTTCTCTCCGGCGGGTGATGGTTGGTGGGTGCGCGCATCAGGGGAGGCTACTGTTGTCTTTGATGCGGACGGAGCATCTCGACATATTTGGGAAGCAACTCGCGCAATGCCGCATTGTTCGTCGGGCCTCGCCGCAAAAGGTCAACCGTGCGGGTGGGCGGGTCGCGCATGGCGGCCAGTTGCGCGCTTTCCAGCAGATTGGCCAGAGTTTCCGCCGCGTTGAGGCCTGCCGCCCAATTGGCGCTGTCATTGCCCAACCAAGTCTGGGCGTTGGTGATGGCTTTGCCGATCGCGCCTTCGCGGTCGGGAAGTTCCGGCAATGCGGTGTCAGAGCGGTTGCGGAACAATCCGAACATCGCCGCGGGAATTGCGGGATCGCGCACGGTGCCATCCGCGTAAAACACCCCGTGAACGTCGCCCCAGCGCCGGGTGATCATCAGTTCCCAGATATACCACCCAACATGGGCTTTCATGTGTTCCTCGAGCGCCACGTCGTAAGGGTTCGCGCGGGCAACGCAGCCGATCTCCGTGTTCAGTACCGGCTTGCCTGTTTTGCCGGCAAAGGCCTTCGCGCGGACGATGTCATTGGAGATGGCGGCACGGTTTGGAAGGTAGTCATGAAACGACAACACATCGACGGCATCGGCAAGCGTCTCCATGTTGCGCTCATCGGCCACGCCGATGGTCACAGGGGTCTTTTTGTCCAATTCGTGCAGCGTGGCTGCGATCAGGCGGGCGATCTCGAATCGCTTCTCTTGCCGGTCCCCAGGAGCGCCGCGGGCATTATAGTCCGGTTCATTGGAGGCATCCCAAAAGACCAGGGCAGGTTCGCGGCCAATCGCCTTGACCAGTTCCTTGACCAGGCCACGGATGTGGCCGCGGTTGATGGCGCCGTCATCGTTGATGAAGGTCTGCGTGTCGCCGACGGTGATCATCAGGCCGATGCGGTGCCGATCACACGCCCGGGCAAGGTCAACTAGATTTTTGCGGAACGCCGCCTTGTCCGCCCGCCATGAAGCGTAGTTCACGAAAACGCGCAGTTGATTCAGTTTCAATCGCCCCGCGTAGGTCAGATCGCGTTCGGTCTCGGAAGCATTGTAATGAAGCCAATAATCGGTGGTGTTCGTCGCGCCCGCTCCCCGGTAGTTTGCGCCCCGGATGGTGGACAGATCAGAGGCGGTCGCTTTGGCCGCGACGGACGTCACGCCCGCAGGCGGTGTTCGGACGCAGCCCGTCAAAGCCAGGACCATGAGTGACAACGCCACGCGCCACGGACGAAGGTTCATCAGAATGGCCATTTTCGGTCTAAGCGGGCACGGCCAGTTTCTCGATGCGGCTGACGTTGTCCTGCAACTCCTTGAGGCTTTCGCAACCGATGGAGAAACAGTGCATGGGGCTTTTGGTGAGGGCGAACCGCAAGGCCTCGTCGAGGCGGTCATCAACCAACGTGCCCTCGCCAAGCACCTTGATTCCAATGATCCCTTTGCCGTTGGCTTTCACCTGCTTCAGGAGCGGCAAGACGGTTTCAACCTCCGCGTCCATGCGCTCCCCGGCCGGATTGATCCGCGCCATGCAAACATCAAGCCAGGGACACTTGGAGGCCGTCTGCATCGCCTCAACCGAGTGACAACTCATGCCCACCGAACGGAGGATCCGCTTCTGTTTGGCCTCCGCCATGACATCCATGGCGCCCTTGTCCAGCTCGTCCCAATTGGGCTGCTCCCGGGTGTGCAGGAGAAGGATGTCAATGTAATCTGTTCCCAGCTCCTTGCGGAAACGATCAATGTCCTCTTTCGTCTTGTCCGCATTCCAGGCATCGGTCTTGGTGAGGATGGTGACCTTCTCGCGCGGAACCTTCTTCAGAGCCGCCTTCACCGCTTCATGGGTGCCGTAGGCATCGGCGGTGTCCCAGAAAAAAATGCCTTTGTCGAAAGCCGCTGTCAGCAGGTCCGCGACCCCGCTGACCCCGAGAGCACGAACCTGATTGGAGCTTTGGCCCGCGCCGTAAGTGCCTGTGCCGACGCCCATTCGGGACATTTTGATCTTGGCGGGGCCAAGTTCGATCACATCCGTTGCGCGCCGAATGGGCGTGGCGGCGGCAAAGGCTTCGAGCGGCAGTGCGGCGGCGGCCCCCAGGGCAACCGACTGCTCCAGAAACTGGCGCCGGTTAATCTGCATGGTGTTCTTGGTGTTCATATTGTTCTTGAATAGAGGTTAGGGTCGAGGGTTCTGCCGCGGCCGGAAGGCTCGCCCGTGGAGAAGCCATGTCTTTCTCGTCGGACTTGGGCGGTGGAGCTGGCGGTTCGACGGCCTGCTGCAAAATCTGCAGGTTCACGCCATGCACCGCCACCCGCGCCCGGGCAAGGGCTTCTTTCTTGTCGGGACCGGCCGCTTCGAGGCCGGCCAGAATCTTCGCCATCTCCTCTGCCACCTTCGCGGGCGGAGTCCCCGGCTTGTGGCAGCGCGCGCAAACGGAAGTGGGACCGGTGAGCATCGCGGCGGTGGCCGGCTGGGTGTCATGACTGGAGTGGCAGACCACGCAGCCAGGCCTGCGCTGGTCCACAAATCGCTGGCCGTGCCGCGTGTTGGCGTAAGCCTGAGCGGTGGAGGCATGGCACTTGGCGCAGGTCTGGGGAATATGGCGCGGATTTGCTGTCGAGAGGGGGTCGCCCGGTGGACGAATCTTGTGGATCCCGTGGCAATCCACACACTCGGCCGCCTTCCTGCGGCCGGCTGCCAGCAGCTTGCCGTGAACGCCATTGGTGTATTTGGCAAACTGGTCCACGGGCAGTTGCGCGTCGTACTGGCTCATGAAACTGCTGTTGGCGTGGCAGCGCGCGCAGAATTCGGGAACGCCCTGGCGCGTGACCCGCACCTTGAACCCGCGGCTGGCGTTCATCGCGATGTTCATGTTGGTTTCGCTCGCGTCGCCGCCATGGCAGGTGGCGCAACTGATCTGCTTGCTGAAATGGATGTCGTTGGTGAACACCTTGCTCATCCCTTCCATGACAAGGTGACAATCGAAGCACGTATCCTTGCCGGAACAGGCTCCGCAGCCCAGCAGGGTGATCAGCGCCACCAAAAGTCCTTGGAACTTCATACGCTCCTATCGAACAGCATTTTCATTTGCACGGACACCGAGACAATTGCAAATGCTCTCGAAATAGGAAAGCAAATTCTTCACCCCAAAATTGCGAAGGGTGTGAGACAAAATTCTTTG
>PLGF01000123.1 GCA_003138485.1 Verrucomicrobiales bacterium
AATTACGGTAAATTACGCCTATTTACGGCTTGATTTGACGGCGGTGAGGGTTTCCCGCTCTCTGTTCATCGTCTTTTAGCCTTCCCCGCTCAAACCCAGCCGTTTCCAAATCAAAACAAATCCGCTGGCGAAATCTTGCGGGCGTTGCCGGATCCACTCCGTCACGCGGCCGGGCGCGAACCATTCGCCGCGCTCAATCTCATCGGGATGCAGCGTGAAGGGTCCCTCGGCTTCCAGCCGGTACACCCAGACAAATTCCCGGCCGGTCGCGGCGCAGGCCTCGATCTTGAACAATCGCCGCGGCGGCGCGGGCGGCGTCAGGCCGATCTCCTCGCCCAACTCCCGCGCGGCGCAGGCGTCGTAGTCCTCCCCGCTGTCAACGTGGCCGGAGGCGGACGAGTCCCACGCGCCGGGAAACGTGTCCTTGGTCATGGAGCGTTTTTGCAGGAAAATCTCGCCGCGCCCGTTGAATACCAGGACGTGGACGGCCCGGTGTTTGAGGCCCTCCCGATGCACCCGCGCGCGCGGCATCCGCCCGATGACCTCGTCGCGGTCGTTGACGATGTCAAAAATCTCGTCGTTCATTTGACAAGCAGCTCCGTCAGGCGCGCGAATTGCTCCAGGCTGACATCTTCGGCGCGGATGGTTCGCGGAAGGCCGGTCTCCGCGAACGCTGTCAACACTTTGTCTTCCGGCCAGTCCTGTTTGAGGAGTTTGAGCATCATCTTGCGCCGCTGCGAAAACCCGCGCTTGACGATCCGGGTGAAGGGCGCTTCCAGGGCGGCGGGCAGCAGCGGCCGCGTCCGCCGCTCCAGCGTCACGCATGCGGAATCCACGTCGGGCGCGGGGAAGAAACAGGAGGCGGGGATCTTGAACCAGCCCCGCGGCTGGAAACGCAGGCGGAGCAGCAGGCCAAACACGCCGTACTGCCCGCTGCCGGTCGCGGCGTCGATGCGCTGGGCGACTTCCAATTGCAGCGTCGCCACCATGAGGTCGGGCGGCGACTCGGCGTCGGCCAGTTGGACCAGGAGGGAAGAGGCGACCGAGTAGGGCAGGTTGGCCACGAGCTTCCAACCGGCCCAGCGCCGCTGGGTTTTCAAGTGGTCCAAGGCGTCGGCGCGCAGGAGTTTCAGATGGGGAGCGCCGGACAACGACTCCGCCAGGAAATCAAACAGGCGCTGGTCTTTCTCGATGGCCAGCACTTCCCCGGCTTCCTGGATCAGCAGCTCCGTCAGCGGTCCCAACCCGGGACCGATTTCCAGCACTTTGTCCGACGGCCCCAGATGGGCCGCCGCCAGCATGCGCCGGACCTGGTTCTGATCGTGCAGAAAATTCTGACCGAGCGACTTCGTGAGTTTCCAGCCGCGCGCGGCCAGCACCCCTTTCATTTCGGAAAGCTTCACGGCAGCGATTCTTTCAGGGCCTGGACGGCGGCGGCCAGTTCGGGGCGCGTGATGATGAGCGGCGGCGTGAAACTGATGACGTTCCCCTGCCCGCCTTCGGGCAGCACGATAAAGCCGCGCCGCAACATCTCTTTGACAGCCCGCATGGCCGTCTCCGTGGCGGGCGACCCGTCCGCGTTCCGCAATTCGACGCCCGCCATCAAACCGCGTCCGCGGATTTCGATTTGACAATTCCGCGGCGCCAGGCCGGCGCGCAAAGATTCCAGCAGGAACCGGCCCGATGCCACCGCCCGCTCCGGCAGACGGCGCGAGCGGATTTCCGCCAACTGCGCCAGAGCCATGGCGCATCCGACGGGATGGCCCTGAAACGTGCTGGTATGAATCGCCTCGCCGCTGGAAGCCGGCCACGCCGCGTCCATGAGGTCCGCCCGCCCCACGCACGCCGAGAGCGGGAACCCGCCCGTCAGCGCCTTGCCCAGGCAGATCAGGTCCGGCACGACGCCGTTTTCCTCGCAGGCGAACCATTTTCCCGTGCGGCCAAAGCCGGTGTAAATTTCATCCAGGATGAGCAGCGCCCCGTGCCGGTCGCACAGCGTCCGCAAGAGCGGCAGGAAATCCGCCGGCGGCAGGCGGATGCCGCCGCGCGCCTGCGCCGGCTCGACCAGGACCGCGCCGAATCGATGGGTGTCAAGAATGGCTTCCAGGGTCCGCTCCAACGCCGGCAAATCGTCGGGCTTGGCCGGAAAGGGCGCGAAGCGGCCGAAGCGGCCCAGTTGCGCCAGAAAGGGAGCGCGGAACAAGGGGCGGTGCGTGGCGTTGAGCGCGCCGTAACCCAGCCCGTGATAGCCGCCGGTGAACGCCACCAGCCCTTTGCGGCCCGTGGCCAGCAGCGCGGTCTTCAGCGCGGCCTCCACCGCCTCGAAGCCGGAGTTGTTGAAAATAGTCTTGGCGCGCGTCCCGCGCCACCGTCCGAAGGTGACCCGGCTCAATTCCCGCGCCAATTCCGCCTTCAAGGCGTGCGGATGCACGTCGCCCATGGCGTGCGGCAGCCGCGCCAGTTGCCGACGCCCGGCGGCGACCACACGCGGATTGGCGTGCCCCGCCGCGGCCACCCCAAAGGCCGCGGTCAAATCCAGATACCGTCTGCCCTCCGCGTCCCAGACGCGCGTGCCGCTGGCCCGCTCCCAGACAATCGGCCAGGAACCATCCGGTTCGATGAGCAGCATGTTGCGCGATTCATAGGCGCGGAGCAGGTCCAGGACGCGTTTTGTTTTGGCGCTCATGCGGCTAGACGCCTCTTTGGTCCGGCGGCCAGATGAACTTGTGCATCTGGAGTTGAAACCGCACCGGCAGCGCGTCGGCCACGATCCTCTCCGCCAATTCCCGCCGCGAGAGGGCGGTGTGGCCCTCCGGCGCGGGGCGCAGGGATTTGTCCCGCTGACCCGGCAGCAAAGGGGACGCCCAGGAAAACAGCACCGGGCAGACCCGCGCCAGAGCGCGCGTCAAGACGATGTTCCTGGCCCACTGGTAATCCTGCGCCGTGGCGATGACAAACTTGACCTCGTCGCCGGCCTTCAAGAGAGGGAGGTTTTCCCAGCGGTTGCGCGCCGATTCCCCGCTGCTGGGGCATTTCAAATCCATGATGCGCCGCACCCGCGGATCGACCGCGGCGATGTCCAGCGCTCCGCTGGTTTCCAGCAGAACGGTAAAACCGGCGTCGCAGAGAGTTTGCATCAGCGCCGGGGCGTTTTTTTGCAAAAGCGGCTCGCCGCCCGTCAGTTCCACCAGTGGAAGGCGTCCGGCGGCGGTAGTCCGGGCAAAGGGTTTGGCCAGGGCGCGGACCCGCGCGCAAACAGCCGCCAGCGTCATCCGTTTTCCCTTGGCGAAGGCGTAGGCCGTGTCGCAATAGGAGCAGCGGAGACTACAGGCGGTCAGCCGGACAAAAACACACGGCAGCCCGGCCAGCGTGCTCTCGCCCTGCAAGCTGAGGTAGATTTCGTTGATGACCAATGTGCCGGACACTGCGGTCTGCATTACACTTCCTTGGGTAAGTCCTGTTGGCAAAGCAATACGTTTGGATTTCGGACATTTCAATTGAGAATTGGTCATTGAAAATTTGTTAAATGCCTCCGGCTCGGTTGCTCACCGCCTGAGGAACTTGGCCACCGCTTCGGTTCGTGTGCGGACTTGGAGCTTCTCGTAAATCCGGCGGATGTAGGTATGCACGGTTTCGTAGCTGATGCCCATGCGCTCGGAAATCTCCTTGTAAAGGAAGCCCTGGCTGAGAAAGTCCAGCACCTCCTGTTCGCGGGCGGAGAGGGCTTCGCCCGGCGGCGGGGCGGGGCTGGTTTTCTGGAAGGATTGCACGACTTTGCGCGCGATGTGCGTGGTCATGGGGGAGCCGCCCCGCTGCACCTCGCGGATGGCTTCCAACAACTCCGCCCGAGGGGCGCGTTTGAGGAGGTAGCCGTTGGCGCCCGCCGCCAGGGCATTGAAGATGTTCTCGGTGTCCTCATAGGCCGTGAGCATCACAGCCGAGACTTGGGGAACCGATTGCTTGAGCCGCCGCACGCATTCGACGCCATTCATGCCCGGCAGGTTGATGTCCATCAGCACGACTTCGGGTTTGTCCTTGGGCAGCCCCTCCAGCGCCGCCTCCGCCGAGCCGTATTGGCTGACGCACTGGAAGCCCTCAGCCCGGTTGAGCATCCGGGCCAGCGTGCCGCGCAGGTCGTCGTTGTCTTCCACGATGGAGATTCGTATCGCCATAAAATCAGCTTCGGGCCAGCGGAACGGTCAGCCGCACAAGGGTGCCGCCACGGCTGCCGGCCTCGATTGAAAAACCGCCGCCAATATCCTCCATCCTTTTGCGCATGTTGCGCAACCCATTTCTTGACTCGGCGGCCTTCTCCTTCAGGCCGGCGGGGCCGCGCCCGTTGTCCTCGATTTCAAGGGTGAAGGAATCCCGGTCCAGGCGCAGGCGAAGGGAGGCCTCGGAGGCGCGGGCGTGTTTGACGACGTTGTTGACCGCTTCGCGGGCGGCCAGGAAGACGTTGTGGCGGGTTTCGGGGGAAATGGGCGCGGCAGGCAGTTGGGCCGGCACGTCCAGGCGGTAGCGCAGGCCAGCCATGCCGAGGTGCTCCTGCGCCTGCTTGCAAATATAATTGACCAGCCCGTCCAGCGTGTCGTTCGACGGGTTGACCGTCCAGACGATTTCGTCTAGCGCGAGCGAGGTGTCGCGCGAAGTCCGGGCGATCTGGCGGGCGTGCGCGGCGGCCTCTTCGGGGCTGTCCTTGTCGGCCTCGGCCATTTCGCCCAGGAGGGCCAGTTGGGTGAGGCTGGCGCCGACCTGGTCGTGGATGTCGCGGGCGATGCGGGCGCGCTCGGTTTCCAGGGCTTGTTGTTGACGCAGGCCGGCCAGTTGGCGGTGCAATTTCTGGGTGGAAACGTAATACACCGCCGCGCCGACCCATGCCAGCAGCGCGGCCGCCATGGAGGCGCGAAACCAGCCCGTTTGCCAAAAGAAGGGCAGGACATCAACAGCCAGGCTCGCGCCGATTTGATTCCAAACGCCATCTTCGTTGCAGGCCTGGACGTGGAATGTGTAGTGTCCGGGTAGAAGCGTCGGGTAGCGGACAAATCGCCGGTTGCCCGCCTCATTCCAGCTTTCGTGGCCCTCCAACTGGTAGCGGTAACGCGCCCGGTCGGCTGCGCCCAGATTGAGGCTTGTATAACGAATCTCCAGTTGTTCACTCCCGGGCGGGATGACGACCGACAGCGGCGGCGGCAGGTGGGGGCCGTTGGTGTCTTCCTGGCCCGCCACCAAGGCCGATTCGATGAGGACGGGTGGAGGATTGGTGTTTTTGTGGATTTCCTTTGGGTCGATATAGACCACGCCGGCGATGGTCGGAAACCACAAGATGCCGCCAGGCGTCCGGCAGGCTGCCGGTTGGGAGCCAAAGGTGCATTCGCTGGCCGGCAACCCATCGCGCTTGTCGTAGGCGCGGCAGGAGATGAATTTGATTTTGCCGGCGGCAAAATTGTCAAGGTCCTCTTTGAGAACCCGCATGAGGCCGGCGTTGGAGCCGATCCACAAGAATCCCTCGCCATCTTCCATCAGGTAATCAATACTGTTGCCAATCAACCCGTTCGCGACGGTGTAATGGGTCCAATGTCCGTCGCGCAGCCGGATGAGACCGTTGCCAAAGGTCCCCGCCCACAGAACGCCGTCGCCATCGACGTGGAGGGCGGAGATGTTGTCGCTGGGAAAGCCGTTGGCGCGCTGAAACGAAGTGAACCTGCCCTCGTGCAGGCGGTTCAATCCGCCCAGCTCGGTTCCAATCCAGAGGTCGCCGGAAGGGTCCTGGGCAAGGGCGTGGACGCTGTTGGCGGAAAGGCCGTTGTTGGTGGTCAGCCGCTGCCATCGGCTGCCATCCCAATGGGCCAGGCCGCCCGCCATCCCCACCCAAAGCCCGCCGGCGCGATCTTCGAAGAGGGCGGACATCTCCGGCGTGCCGCGCAGCCCGCCGCCGCGGTCTTCAAAGAGGGGGGACGAATTGTCCAGCGCCGACATGAAGACCCCGTTTTGGAGCCGAAACAGGCCGGAGCCTACCTCCGGCTTGGCCGCACCCCACACCCGCTGCTCATGGTCCACGAGAATCGCCGTTGGATTGAACTGGCCCAAATGCGGCGGAATCGATGCGGCCGGTGTCAAGATGCCGTCCTTCCAGTAACTGAAATCCTGTGATTTCGCGCTGATCCAGACCCCCCCCTGCGCGTCCGGGCAGAGCGATTGGACGACCGAACCGTAAGTTCCCGGCGCCAATTTGAAAACCCGGCGCTTGATGCGGTTAAGGCCGCCGCCGTCCAAACCCGCCCACAAAGCTCCGTCCGCATCGACGTGAAGCGCATAGACGTTGTCGTTGGGCAGATCATTGGTGTTGCAAATCCGGGTGAAATTCGTGCGGTTGTCGAACCAGAAGATGCCCTGCCCGGACACGCCCCCGGTGCCGACAACGAGGTTTCCATCAAGGTCTTCGCAGGCCGTCTTGACGACTTCCAGCGTCGGGCTTTTCCATGGATAGCGCGTGGTGGCGCCGTCCACGCTGGCGCCTGAGTACTTGCGGATGACGCCATCAGCCAGGCACCAATAACCGCCGGAGCGGCTGGCCAGCAACAGGTCCAACTGCCGCGCCACAGCCGGTCCGGGCGTCACCGGCAGGGGCGCTTTGGAACGGACGGCCGCCGGGTCCAGGCCCAGAATCCGGTTGCCCATGCCGACCCAGACTTTGCCGCCCTTTTCGGCGATGACAGACCGGCCCGCGCCGTTCAAATTCCAAACATCGACCGAACCCTGCGCGCTGCGGCCCAATTGCCCGTCTTCGGTCAAGAGCCACACCGCCCCCGTGGAATCCTCGCAGACTGAGGCGAGATGGCCTTTGCGACCGCCGCGCCCGATCCTCAGATTCTCCACGCGCCCATCAAGGATGATGGCAACGCCGGCGGTTTCCGTGCCGACCCAGAGATTGCTCTGGCTGTCCTCGAACAGGCGGACGATGGGACTGCTTTCGAGCTTGGGCGTGTTGCTCTCGTCGAACACCGTGAAACGAACGCCGTCAAAACGCACCAGACCGTTGAGAGTGCCCAGCCAAAGGTAGCCATCGCGAGTTTGCGTCATCGCGATGACCGAGACTTCGGGGAGCAGACCCTGCTCGGTGCCCCAGGTGTCAACACTGTAACGACCGATCGGGACCGCCGCGCCGGCGGGCCAGATGCCAAACCACGGCCCGAAGGCGGCGGCCATTGTCCACATCGTGCGAAAGCTCTGGCGCATGAGGGATTGTCGTGACAAACAGGCTGCCGCGCCAAGACTAAACTGGCGGGGGGCGCATCACCGGGAAAAAGAAGCCAGCCGGTGGCTCGATTGCGCCCTGTCGAGCCAGGGCCGAAATACATATGACTGGCCGGTCATGCCGGCCAGTCACATGGCGTAATGCTACTTCTGCTTGGTGGCTGTCCAAGGACGTTCCATTGGGTCGCCGCCGCCAAAGCCCGGCATCGTCATGGTGCCGGTAATGGTGTCGTTGCTGATCGTGCCCGAATAGGGGATGGTAATCTCGTTGTCGCCCATCGTGCGGACGATCTTGAAGGATATTTTATCCCCCGTGACCTTGCCTTCCGTAATATCCGTCTTGGTGGGAGGAGGAGGAGCGGCGCCAGCATCAGCACCGCCACCGCCACCAGGGCCGCCTCGCCTGGCTGGCGCGGTCAAAGTCCCGGTTAGTTTGCCGTCGGTAAATTTGAGCACCAGGACATTGGTGCCGCCACCACCGCGACGACCGCCACCGCCGCCGCCGGGGCCGCCACCGCCGGGGCCGCCGGGGCCGCCGCGTCCACCTGTCCAAGTCCATGTTCCCGACGGATCAACAGCCTTGTCCTGGGCTTGCGCGAAACAGATGGCGCCGAGCGCAACTGCCGTGCAGGCAAGGACTTTCATTAAAGATTTTGACCTGAATTCATTAGATTTCATACATTTGCGTTTAGTTATCAAGAACAAGCCCGAACCAAGAACGCACTCCGTGCGCATGGTTGACGAGATTGCTGCTAAGGAAGACTACTCCGGCCCCGCGCAGGTTACAATCTTTTTGCAACCAATGCGGACCCAAGCGCGGGATTCAGTTGACGTGTCCGGGGTTCGGCGTTGAATGTCAAGGTTTGATCGCGCCTTTGTCCAAATTGCTGGATTGGTCGGCCATTCAATTCGCGGCCTCGCGAATGCCGCGGGCCGATGGCCAAAATCCGCGCCTGGAGGAGGCGCGGCAATTCCTGGCCGGGCCGGATTTTATTCCGGCAGAATCGGAGCCGGCGCGGGTGGAATGGGATGCCGGCAAACCGGGGCGTTTTCGGTTTCCCACGCCGCGTCCGGGGCGGTTCGCGGAGAACAATATCGTTTATGGCCGGCTCTACGGTTGCCAGGCGCGCTGGCAGGAGCGGCCCGCTATCGTGCTGCTGCACGGCTGGAATGATCTCATCAATCATCGGGTTCGGTTTCCGTTCATGGCCCGGCGCTGCAACCGGGCGGGATTCAACGCGGTCACGTTGACGTTGCCCTACCATTTTCAACGGCGTCCGCGCGCCCTTGGGGCGTGGAGCAATTTCCTATGCCCGGATGTGTCACGGACTGCGGCGGCCGCGGCGCAGGCCATCGCCGAAATGCGCGCGCTGACAGGATGGCTGTTGAGGGAAGGCTGCCCGTCGGTGGCGCTGTGGGGCGTATCGCTGGGGGCGTGGCTGGCGGGATTGGCGCTGTGCCGCGACGCGCGCTGGGCGGCGGCGGTGCTCACGGCGCCGGTCGTGCGCCTGGACCGGGTCATCGAGGAACTTGCCTTCTGCCGGAGCATCCGGGAGGGATTGCAGGGACGGCGGATCGAGGTGGAGATGCTGAACCTGACCGCAGCCCGTCCGGCGCTCAGGCCGGAGAACATTTTGTTGATCGAAGGGACGCATGATTTGTTTATGCCGCCGGAAACCATCGAGGAGCTTTGGCAGGTTTGGGGACGGCCCGATCTCTGGCGGCTGCGGCATGGGCACGTCGGAATTGTGGGCGCGCCGGGCTTGACCGGCCGGGTCCTGCGCTGGCTGGCGCCGCGGCTGGAGGCGGGCGGACGCATTGCGGAAAATCGGCCCTGACTCTAGGCTGGACGCGGGGGCCGCGACACGAAGGGGCTGAGGTCAAGACTAAAACGCAGGGGCCAGTCCGCCGCGCGGTTGAGGCCGATGCGGGGCGTGGCCGCCAGCGGGCCGCGCCGCCGGCGCCAGGCGGCCGCGCGCGGGTTGCGGGCGATGAAAAGCGGGGAGGATGCGTCGCATAAATCCAGGCCGTCGAGGGTTCGGTCGATGGCCAGGGCGGCGCAGAGTTTGCCGGGGCCGTTGGTGAGTTGGATGGCAGAAGGGACATGCCGGTTTTGGCGCATGAGTTCCAGGCCAAATTCCGCTTCGATGGCGCGGATGAGCACGGCTTCGGCCTGGGCGGCCGGGCGGCAGACGGCGTTGACACAGAAGTGAAAGCCGTAGATGAGGTAGATGTAAGCGTGGCCCGGCGGGCCGAACATGGCGCGGTTTCGGGCTGTTTCCCCGCCGTAAGCGTGCGAGGCGGGGTCGCCGGCCAGGTAAGCCTCCGTTTCTACGATAGGCCCGCCGGAGAAGCCGCCGGGCAGCCGCCGAATGAGCCAGTGGCCCAGCAGGCGGCGCGCCACCAGTCTGGCCGAGGGCAGGAAAAACGACCGCGGCAAGGGCGCAAACTTCATCGTTCCGCTCCTTCAATGCTCAATAATACGCATTCCGCGCCTGTTTTCACTCCGATCATCCGACGCCGGCAAGAGGCGTCGTCCGCCCAATCAGTGTCAGTTCCACCGAAACGGGTCAACCCGGAAAATGCCGAAGTTGGCAAACGGGCGGCGGGCTGGTAGGATGAAGGCGGTGAAAAACGAAGAGTAGCCATGAAAAGTTCCCTTTTTCCCAGCGGTCCGGCGCCGGACGTGCTGCACGACAAACAAAGCGAGCCGGATCATCGCAAGTTGCGGATCGACAAGGTGGGGGTGCGCGGGCTGCGTTTCCCCATCACGGTCCGCGACAAGGAGCGCACGTTGCAAAACACGGTCGCCACTATCGGGATGTATGTCGATTTGCCGCATGAATTCAAAGGCACCCACATGAGCCGGTTCATCGAGGTGCTCAATTCGCACGGGCACATCGTCCACGTCGAAAACATTACGGAAATTCTCCACGCCATGCAGGCCAGGCTGAAATCAGCGTCGGCCCACCTGGAGATCGAGTTTCCCTATTTTCTTGTCAAGAAAGCCCCCGTGTCCGGGATGGAAAGCGTGATGGACTACACGGCCCGTTTCGACGCGACGGCGACGGGGAAGGAGATTGATTTTGTGCTGACGGTCAAGGTGGCGGTGACAACGCTGTGCCCCTGCTCCAAAGCGATCAGCCGGTTCGGCGCCCACAACCAGCGGGGCATGGTGACGGTGCAAGTGCGCTCGCGCAAGGCCATCTGGATCGAGGATTTGATCACCTTGGTGGAAAGCTCGGCCAGCTCCGAACTCTATTCATTGCTCAAGCGGCGCGATGAGAAGGCCGTGACCGAGCGGGCCTATGAAAACCCGGTCTTTGTCGAGGACCTGGTGCGCAACGTCGTCGAGCGGCTCAACGCCCACCCGGACGTGGCTTGGTACAAAGTGGAGGCCGAGAACTTCGAAAGCATCCACAGCCACAACGCCTACGCATCGATTGAGAAAGGCTGAGAGCGTTCAGATCGCGACGTCGCCCTCCTCCTGCGTGCGGATGCGGATGGCGTTGTCAACGGGCAGCACAAAGATCTTTCCGTCCCCGATCTTGCCGGTTTGCGCGGAGTGCAGGATGGCGTCGATCGCCGCCTTCACGGACGAGTCCGGGAGAAACACTTCGATCTTCATCTTCGGCAGGAAATCCACCGTGTACTCGCTGCCGCGGTAAATCTCGGTGTGGCCCTTCTGACGGCCAAATCCCTTGACTTCCGAGACGGTCAGTCCGCGCAACCCGATTTCGTTGAGCGCCTCCTTGACGTCGTTCAATTTGAACGGTTTGATGATGGCTTCAATTTTCTTCATGACATTGGAGTGTTAATCGTTGTAGGCGCTCTCGCCGTGTTGCGTGAGGTCCAACCCTGAATCCTCCTCCTCCGGCGTCACCCGCGCGTCGATCAGGGCGCCGACGATCTTGAGGATGACAAACGTTCCCGCGGCGGCCAGCGCCACCGTGAAGATGAGGCCGATGAATTGATTGCCCAACTGCGCCGCGCCGCCCGCCAGCGAAACCACCTTGCCGCCGGCGGTGAACGTGTTCCCGATCGCCGGATTGACCTCCGCGCTGGCGAATAATCCCACCATCAGCAGGCCAATGGCGCTTCCGATGCCGTGAACGCCGAACACATCGAGGGAATCGTCATAGCCCATCGCTCTCTTGAGTTTGCTGACCGCCACGTAGCAAACCACCCCGCCTGTCAATCCTATGACAAAAGCCGCCGGGATCGTCACGAAACCCGAGGCGGGGGTGATCGTGGCCAGGCCGGCCACCATGCCGGAAGCCACTCCCAGAACGCTCGGCTTGCCTTTGAGCAGCCACTCGGTCACTCCCCATCCCAGCGCCGCCGCGGCCGCCGAGAAATGGGTTGCCGCGAACGCGCTGCTGGCCAGGGCGCCGGCGCTGACCGCGCTGCCCGCGTTGAAACCAAACCAGCCCACCCAGAGAAGCCCCGTGCCAATCAGGCTTAAGACCACGTTGTGCGGCGGCATGGGCTCGGCCGGGAAACCAATCCGCTTTCCAAGCACGACCGCGCAGACCAGCGCCGACACGCCGGAGCTGACGTGGACGACCATTCCGCCGGCGAAATCCAGAACGGGATAACGGCCGCCCAGGCTCCAGTTAAACAGCCCGCCCTTGCCCCAAACCATGTGGCACAACGGGAAATAAATGAACGTCACCCACAGCGCCATGAACAGGAGGTAGGCCTTGAACCTCATCCGCTCGGCAATCGCCCCGCTGATGAGCGCCGGCGTGATGATGGCGAACATCATCTGGAACAGCATGAAGCTCTCCTGCGGGATCGTCGGCGCATAAGCGGCGTTGGGCGCCGCCCCCACGCCTGTGAGCATGAAATACTGCAATGGATTGCCGACAAACGGGTTCCCCTCTCCGAAAGCCATGCTGTAGCCGTACACCATCCACAACACCGAAACCATCGTCATCAACACCAGGCTGTGCATCATCGTTCCCAGCACGTTCTTGCGCCGCACCAACCCGCCATAGAAGAGTATCAACCCCGGCGCCGTCATCATCAGCACCAGCGCCGCGCTGGCCAGCACCCAGGCGTTATCGCCCGCGCTGATGGCCGGAGCCTGCCCGCTGGCGGCCTCCAACCGGGCGAGCCGCTGCTCAATAGTGGCCGCGCCTTGCGCCTGAAGCGGGTGGAACAACGCCGCAAGAAGCCAGCAGACAAGAAGGATGGCTGAAAACCGCCGCGGGAGATGAATGCTTTTCATTTTCCGATTTCTTTACACAATTCATCCCCCGCCGGTCAATTTAAAATTAGCTTTTATTATTACTCGTAATTGCCATTATTCTCATTTATGTTTGCCGGGCCGAAAAACACAGGCCGGCGGCGGCCCGGACGCATTTCAGTTTTTTTGGCGCATCTCTGTCTTGGGAAAGGCTTAAGCGATTGAAACGATTGAAAATTGGTCCTTTAAAATTGGTCATTTGTTATTGATGCCGTATCGCCCTGACGCTCCAAGACATCTCCGATGCCATGCCAGGATTCGGAGGAACGTCTTCCGATAACCAATAACAAATTTTCAATGACCAATTCTCAATCGAGATGTCCGAAATCTCGACGTGTTGCGTGCCCAACAGAACTTACCCAAAAAAGTGAAATCCACCCAGCCGGACCGCGGCGGTCAATAATCGTACAAACCGCTGTCGTGCGTGTAGCCGCCCCCGCCCCTGCCCGCGCCGCCAGGCCCGCCGCCTTCTTCGCCTCCCATGAAATCCCCCAGCACGTCGCCCATGTCCGCCTCGATTTTCTCCGGGTCCTCGCCCGCTTCCAACCGTTTGATCGCGACGTCCAGTTCCTTGGGCACGGTGCCCGCCGGCATCAGGTCCTTCATTTTCTTCATCAAACGCGCCATGTGACGCGGGTTGTTCTCGTCCATGTGCTCCATCTCGCTCTCCATCTCGGACATGGCCCGCGCCACGCGCGGATCGTCCAGGTCGGGCATCGGCCCCTCTTCCGCCCCGGCGTCCGGCCCCGCGGCGGGCTGCTCCAGTCCCCGCGGCATGGCGAACGCGCTGACCTGTTTGATCAGCTTCCGATGGCCGCACTTGGGGCAGACGGGCGCGCGGTCCGGCTGCAGCCTCTTGGAAAGGAAGTTGAAAATTCTCCGGCACCGTGGACAGGCAAACTCGTAAATCGGCATAACACACACCTTCGGACTACGTCACCGGGAAAAATGCATCCGGGCGTCGGGACGCGCAAGTTGGAATTTCCTTCTCAGGCGAAATGGGGCGCATCTCAGTTTCCAGCAATCCGGATGCGACAAGCTGAAAATGACTAATGTCATTCGTCATTCGTCATTTTCCCCCGGCGTATCGTGATTTCGCTCTTTGACTGCTCCGGCTTATGTTTAAGAATTGAGATGCGCCCGGCGAAATGCTCTTGCGTTCGTTTGGCTCTCTCCCCGATCATCACCTCCGTTGTTATGCGCTACCGCGTTCTTGGCGAAACTGGATTGCGTTTGTCCGTCATCGGGATGGGCACCTGGCAATTGGGCGGTGAATGGGGCCGCGTCTTTTCCCAAGATGAGGCCGACGCCATCCTCGACGCCGCCGCCGACGCCGGCATCAACTTCATCGNNGGCGATTACCTCGCCCGCCACGACCGTTCCCGCTGGATCGTCGCCACAAAATTCGGCCACCATTTCCGCGCCTTCATGGACCGGGATGACGCCTTCGGCTCCGCCGAGATTCGCGGCCAGCTCGAAGCGTCGCTGCGCGCCTTGCGGATCGAGTGCGTCGATCTCTACCAATTCCACTCCGGTCCCGACGCGGCTTTTCAGAATGGGGATCTGTGGAGCGCGCTGCTGGAGGAGAAGCGGGCGGGGCGAGTCCGCCACCTGGGCGTTTCGATTCTGGGCAAGGGGAGCGAATTGCAGGCGCGCGAAGCCCGGCGTTTCGGCGTCGAGTCCCTGCAAATTGTCTATAACCGCCTGGATCGCCGCGCGGAAAAAATGTATTTCCCCTCCGCCGAACGCGACCGCCTCGGCCTCCTGGCCCGCGTGCCGCTGGCCAGCGGCCTGTTGAGCGGCAAATACCGCCCCGGCGCTTCCTTCCCCGCCAACGACGTGCGCGCCCGCTTTGACGCCGAAAAAATGCAGCGCGACTTCGCCGAAGTCGAGCGCATCGGAAAGGAAGAAGTGCCCGCGGGCGTCCCCATGTCGCAATGGGCGCTGGCATGGTGCCTGCGCAACCCGCTGGTGACAGCCGTGATTCCCGGCTGCAAAAACCCCGCCCAAGCCCGCGCCAACGCGGCCGCGGCCGATCTGGTTGCCGGGCCTTGAAGGGCGCAAAACCGTTTTTGGCCCAATCGATCCTTGCCGTGCCACCCTCACCCCGGCCCTCTCCCGCCGGCGCGGGAGAGGGAGAATAGTCGTCTGCCCATTGGAAAGCCGACATCGGAACTTGCCGGACAGCCACACAAACCGCCATGACGTTTCCTTAGCTATTCCTTCTCCCCGGGGGAGAAGGTTAGGATGAGGGCGAGCCAGTCACAAAAACAGATTTGTGCCCGTTGAAGAAAAAGTCGTAATTTTCCCCCTTGACACCCGCCGCCAACTGTCATACTGTTGCGTAACAGTGGACATGTTATGATCTTTCAAGTCGATTTCCAGGCGGGCAAGCCCGTCTATTTGCAACTGGCCGATCAAATCCGCCACGCCGCCGCTTCCGGCCGCCTGCGGCCCGGCGACGCGCTTCCCTCCCTGCGCCCGCTGGCGGAGGAGTTGCGCATCAACCGCAACACCATCGCCAAGGCCTACGCCGAGCTGGAAGCCCAGGGCGTCATCGAAACCCTCCCCGGCAAAGGCTGCTTCCTCAAAGACAACCACTCCGCCCTCACCCAGCAGGCCCGCCAGCGCCTATTGTTGACGGAGATCGACGAAGCAGTCGTCATGGCGCACCAACTCCGCGTGGATCGCGAAAAATTCCTGGCCCTGGTCGCGGAGCGACTCGATTACTTCGAGAGCAAGGCATCCGCCGCCGGGGAGGGCGCAAAAAAGTGAATCATTCGATATGAAAACGGAAACACCAGTCATTGAAATCAAGAACCTGAGCCGCCGCTACGGCCAACTCGAGGCCGTCAACGGCCTCAATATCACTGTCCAGCCGGGGCGCTGCTACGGATTTTTCGGCCGCAACGGCGCGGGCAAAACGACGACCATCAAGTGCCTGCTCAATTTGTTGCAGCCCACTTCGGGCACGGCGCGGGTCTTCGGCCTGGACCCGCGGCGCGACGAAGTCGCCGTCAAATCGCGCCTGGCTTATGTCCCCGACAGCGTCGCGTTCTATCCTTGGATGACGGTGGATGACACGCTGCGGTTCATCGCGTCGTTCCGGCCGCGCTGGAACCGGGCGATGGAAGCCGATCTGATTGAGCGGTTCCAACTCGACCGCCGCCAGAAGGCCGGCCACCTTTCCAGGGGCCAGAAAACGCAACTGGCCTTGATCGGCGCCGTTTGCCACGAGCCGGATTTGCTCGTGTTGGACGAGCCTACTTCGGGCCTGGACCCCATCGTCCGCCGCGAATTCATCCAGACCGTCATCGGCGCCTACCACGCGGCCGATCCCGAACATCGCACCGTGTTTGTCTCCACCCATCTCATTGGCGAATTCGAGGGTTTGATCGACGAGTTCACCATCATCGACCACGGCCGCGAACTCCTCACCCTGCCCGCCGACCAGGCGCGGGAGCGGTTCCAAAAAATCCGCGTCACCTTTTCGCAACAGCCCGCCAACCTCGACCTGACGGGCGCGCTCCATGTGCGGCAGTCCGGCCGCGACATGGAGATTCTGGCGGACGGCAACCGGGACCGCCTGCTGGAAAAGCTGCGCGCCTGCCATCCGGATGAGTTGCGTTGCGACTCGTTGAACCTGGAGGAAATCTTCGTGGCCGCGGGAACCCTGGCCGCTGTCAAACAATGAAAGCGCTCGTCGAAAAAGAAATCCGGTTGCTGCTCCCGGCGTTTGCCGGGGCGCTCGCGCTGGCCGTTCTGCCGGTCTGGCTCCTGCCTCGTGATACCTGGGAGTCGAACATGTGGCAGACTTATCTGTGTTTGTTTGGGATCTTGATGCTGGCACACTCGTCAATAGGGCGCGAGATTGGCCTCAAAACGCTTTCGTTCACCCTGGCGCAACCTCTGGAGCGCTCCCGAATCTGGTGGACCAAAGTTGTCGTGCTGGGCGCCTCGGTGGGATTGGTCTTCGACGCCTGGCTGGTTTCCGGCAGCTTTCGCGCCATGCTCCGGCCTGAGATGGCGCGGCCGTTGGAGGTTTTGGCGATCACCGGCCTGATGGCGGCGGCGTTTACGGCGGGCGGTCTCTGGACAACGGTGCTGCTGCGCCAGGTGGCCGCGGCGTTCTGGATGACACTCCTGGTCCCGCTGGCGGCGGGCGTGACGATGAGTGCGTTGGGCGCGGCAGACTGGATGATCGGTGCGGCGCTGGGCCTGTATGCGGCGGCCGCGTTTCTTCTGGCCCGATGGCAGTTTTCTCACCTCCAGGACACGGCGTGGACAGGGGGCGTGATCGCTTTTGCCGGCAGGCGGGCCGGCGCGGCAACGTCCGCCATGCGAGAGCGAAGGCCGTGGGCCGCCTTGCTTTGGAAGGAAGTGCAGTTGCAGCAGGTCACTCTGATCGCGATGGGCTGCATCCTGGCGTTGCACTTGGGGGCCATCGCCGCGCGCAAGGCCGGCGCACACGTTTTCAGCGGCGCGACCCTTGAGATTCTGGGGATGTTCGGCGGCCTCTGGTTTTTTGTGCCGGCGCTCGCCGGCAGCCAGAGCGTGGCGGAAGAACGAAAGTTCGGCACGATGGAAGCGCAATTGTGCCTGCCCATCTCGCGCAAGATTCAATGGCTTCTGAAGCTGATGGTGGTGCTTGTCGTGGGCGGTTTGTTGAGTTTGACGCTTCTTTGGGCGGTGGAACGCGCGACTGGCAGCGGCTTCGTTCATGAAACTCATGGCTTGACTCTGGTTTTCCTGGTCATCGCGCTGGCGGGTTTTTATGGCTCCACCTTGGCCAGCGGCGTCGTGCAGGCGCTGGCGGCGGCGGCGCTCGCGGTCCTGGGTCTCACTTTGAGCGTGGGGCTGCTGCTGTGGCTGTTTGAAATCCGGCTGGTAACAAACCCCCTGCTCTTGTTTGTCGGCTGGCCGGCGCTGGTGGCAACTCTGCTCTGGTTGTCGTATCGCAATTTCGGGAACGTGTCCGAAAGCTGGCGTTTGTGGCGGCGCAATGCCTTCGCGCTGGCCACGATGGCGGTCTTGACCGTCGGCTCGACAGGGGCCGTTTATGATCGCGCCTGGGAATGGCTTACGCCGCTGGAACCGGCCCACGGCCCGGCGCGGCTGTCGTCAGAAAAGGCGACCGTGCTCCGCAGTCCCGATGGCGGCGAGATGATGGCATTATTGCCGGATGGACGGCTCTGGTTCGACTCTGTGGGCTACGGTGCGAGATGGCGCTTCCGCGACCATCCTTGGAGCCAAAGATGGACGAGCGGGGGTGTCAATCAATTCGCGCCAGGCTCGAATTGGGTGGACATGGCGGCCAATAGTTCGAGGGAGATCGTTGCGATTCGCTCCGACGGCACCCTTTGGGTTTCCAAATACACGCACGCCCGCAATCTGCTGTCCCGGGATTACACTTCCGATTTCATCCAGTTTGGACATGACAACAACTGGCGAAGCGTCGCCCGGAATTCCGAACGTGGGATGTTTCTCTTGAAAGGCGACGGCACCTTATGGGAGTGGCGGCTCAATTTTGTCAAAGGCAATCGTCATCAGCCGGGTCTGCTGGACTCCACGCCGCGCCAGCTTGGGAAAGATTCGGACTGGGCCAGATTGCTGAAGGGAACATTCGGAATGCACGCCTTCCTCTGGAAAACAAACGGCAGCGCCTGGGGCTTGTGGCAGGATAAAAGCACGGGCGAAGACCGGAAGCTGGTCGAGCAAGATTTCGGCGATGGAATCCTCATCGCGCACCTGGCCGGCTTGGATAATGTCCGATGGCGCAGCCTGGTCCGCGCTCCCGAAGCTTACTTTTTCATGGGTGTCCGCGACGATGGAACATTGTGGTACTGGACTTGGATTGACTGCTGGAACCTGTGGAACAGTAAATGGTACATTAGAAATGCCGCTCCAGTCGGCGGATCGGCGCCGGTTCAAATCGGAAAAGATTCGGACTGGACGCAGATTGCTGGCTCGCTTGGCCAGCTCGTGGCGCGCAAAACCGACGGCTCCCTCTGGGGTTGGGATTGGAACCACGAGACCATTCTCAGCACTCGCGGTCAATCGGGATGGGCGCTGCCATTGGCGCCGATCACCGGTCCGCCGGCGCGGTTGGGCGTCCACGGCGATTGGCTCGCCGTATCCGCCTTTGACTGGACCATTTTCTCCCTGGCGGCGGACGGCAATCTGTGGTCCTGGCCGCATCCAAGAGGGCTGGAATTCCGTGACTGGGAGGATTGGCAGAATTGGATCGCCCCCTCCAGAAAGCCGGCCGTGATCGAAAACGTCCTCAGCACCTCCAAATGAACCGCCCGCCCGGACAACCGGGAGTTCATCATTTTCTGAGACAACACTTTTTGTACTTCTTGCCACTGCCGCAGGGACAGGGATCGTTGCGCCCGATTTTGGGACCGCGCCGGATGCCGGCGCCGGGATCGAATTCGGGGGCCGCGTCTTCCGGCTCGTCGGGTTCGATGGAGTGGAACGGCGGCGCCGGCGCAATCGGTTCTGGAGGCAACACGGACCGTTTCGGCCTCTCATCGGCATTGAACGCGGCCCACCACGACATCTCTGTGACGGCATCCGAAACGAGCGACGATAGTTTTACTCGCTGCCAATTGTCCTTTTTCCCAAACGGCACAAGGGCGTCCCGCTCCAGGTCGGCCAATTCCGCATAGGTATCATCCACCAAGCCATCCTTGTATGCCTGGCGCAAATCTCCCGCCAACTCCGGCGCCGGCAGGTCCGCCACGGCGCAAGCCAGGGCATTCCAGACTTGACTGTGTTCACGGCGCAACTTCCCGTGGAACAGGTCCCCGTAATACTCCACCACTTCATGGCGCGGGATTTGACCCGTGTGGGTTAACACCATAAACGTGTCCACGGCGGCTCCGCGGACGTATTCGTAAACGTCCTCACCTTCGACGAGCCGTTTGACCGGCTCCGGGTCGCCGTCGTAAACAGATGCCAGGATGTTGTCAAGCCGCCCGGTGATGGTTTCTCCGAATAGGTCATTCGCGGTATCACCGGGAGCGGCGAGAATATCAGTCAGAGGGCGATAGGCGCGTTTGTCCCGGAACTGCGCCAACAGATAAGTGGCAAAAATATGCAACATTTGGTCCTGAGAGACGAACTTCTCTGGAGCCTTGGCGACTTCCTCCAATGTGCGGAGCAGGTGGGGCGTCACCTCTTCCCGTTGGGCCATGGCCGCCTCCACGGCGGCCTTTGGGAAATCCCGCGTGTAGGGAGTCAGCGCTGCAATGATTTCTGGAACAGTCATTCCCGCAAGTTGTAGAACAAACCGAATTCCTTGCCAACCAAACATCCGCTGCCTGGATATGCCGGGATACCGGAATTGCGTGATGCCGACGAACGGGTTTGTGGCCTCATTCGTCAGCAAGAAATCGTCTTCGGAGTGAACCGGTCAGCAGATGCGAGTGCGTCGGCGAGCGTGAACCGCACATCGAATGCAGCCGCTTTCGTGATTTGCGGGATGCCGACGGTAAGAGTGCTTTTCGCTTGGAAGTGTGGATTCTCCCATTTGTAAGCCTCCCTAGTCGCGCGATTGCGAACGTCGAGATGAGTCACGAATGGGCTGGGCGTCAGCGTTATGGCATTGAAGACCAAGGAGATTTTATTCTGCTCAGACCAAAGACAGCGGCTCGATGGTCGGGACCATTGCTCCGAAGGGATAGAAATGAGCGAAGCATCCAACAATATTTTACTGTCACGAGAACGTGGATAGGCGAATACACGAGGCTAACGCCCGATATTACCTCAAACTCCACAAAGAAAAGGCGTCCCCAACAGTTGAATCATATCGAGATTTCCCCGTTCGGTGTGCATTGGCCCGATCTGGACGAGGACCTTTCGTTCCTCGGGTTGCTCGATGGGAACCATGGCCAGTTTCAAAAAAGGGCCAAGGGGTCCTAAGTAAATTAAAGTGCCGCCCTTACCGCAGCCAGGCGGGGAAGGTTTCGCCGGCCCAGAGTTCGGGCAGGCGCTGGCGGCGGCGGATGACGGCGGAGCGGGCGCCATTGACCAGGACCTCGGCCGCCAGGGGGCGGCTGTTGTAATTGGAGGCCTGGACAAAGCCGTAGGCCCCCGCGCTCATCAACGCCAGATAATCCCCCGCCCGAACCTTGGGCAGCGGGCGGTCCCTGCAGAAGTAATCGCCGGATTCGCAAATCGGCCCCACGACGTCCGACGAAACCAGCAGGTTGGTGTGGCGCGAGACGGGAACGATTTCATGAAAGGCGTCGTAAAAGGCCGGGCGAATGAGGTCGTTCATGGCGGCATCGACAATCACAAAAGTCTTGACACCAGTTTTTTTGACGTACTCGACGCGGGTGACAAGGATGCCGGCGTTGCCGACGATGAAGCGTCCGGGTTCGATGAGGATTCTCAAGCCCAGAGGTTTGAGCAGCGGCGCCAGGCGGCCGGCGTAGGCGGCCGGGGTGATGAAGCCGCGGGAAGGCGGCGATTGCCACCATGCGGGAGAGCCGCTGGCCAGGGCGCGATCGTACACGATGCCCAGCCCGCCGCCGATGCTGAGAAACTCCAGGCCGTGCCGGGCCGCGAGCTTCCGCGCCAGCGGGATAACCTTCTTGACAGCCGCCTCGAACGGTTCGGCCTTCGTCAATTGCGAGCCGATGTGCATCTGGAGTCCCCGCAGCCGGAGGTTCTTGAGGCGGGCGGCGCGGGCGCAAGCCTCCTCCACCCGCTCGAAAGGGACGCCGAATTTGTTTTGATAGGTGCCGGTGGTGATCTTGGCGTGGGTATGGGCGTCGATGTTGGGGTTCAGGCGCACGGCCACCGGCGCTATTTTGCCCAGGCGCGCGGCGACGCGGTTGATGCGAACCAGTTCCGGGATGCTTTCCACGTTGAAACAGTAAATGCCCCGCCGGAGTGCGAATTCAATTTCCCGCTCCGACTTGCCGACGCCGGCAAAGACGCACCGGCCCGCCGCCCCGCCGGCGGCGATGACCCGGCGCAACTCACCCTCGCTGACAATATCGAAGCCAGCGCCCAGGCGGGCCAGCACGCGCAAAACGGCCAGATTGGAGTTGGCTTTGACGGCGTAGCAGACCCGGTGGTCCAGTGGCTCCAACGCGTCCGAGAGGTCGCGATAACGCCCGGACAGGGCGCCTTGGGAGTAAACGTAGAGGGGCGTGCCGTGCCGTTCGGCAAGTTCCCCCACGGAAACCTGCTCGCAATAAAGTTCGCCGCTCTGGCGATGGAATAAGTGCATCGAGTCAAATGAAAACTCCGCCGGCCCCGCGGCCGGCGGACAAGGTCCATGCAAATCTCACGGCTCCGCCAGGATTTTGGCCCGCTCACTGTGGTAGTCGGCGGGGCTGATCTCGTCGGCCTTATAGCGGCGGAGCAGATCGGCCAGTTTTTGGTCGCGCGTCATTTCGGCGCCGGAGCCGGGTCCGGGGGCGGCGGCTGGCGCGGCTTGAGTTGAGGCCGGGGCGGCGCGGGCCGGCGCGGGAGCGGGAGTCTCCGGCTGGCTGTCTGTCTGCTTCTTTGCTTCCTGATCTTTCTTCAATTGGGCGGCGGCTTCGCGGTCCTTGCGGGCGCTTTCTTCCCGCGCCGCCTTTTCGGCGGCGGCTTTTTCTTCAGCGGCTTTCTTTTCGGCGGCGGCTTGGCGCTCCTTGCGGGCGGTTTCCACCTGGGCCGCCTTTTGCGCGGCGGCCTTTTCATCCGCGGCTTTCTTCGCCTCTTCGGCTTGCCGGGCTTTCTCAGCGGCGGCTTGGGCCTTGGCGGCTTTTTCCGCGGCTTTCTTTTCTTCGGCGGCTTTCTTCGCCTCTTCGGCTTGCCGGGCCTTCTCAGCGGCGGCTTGGGCCTTGGCGGTCTTTTCCGCGGCTTTCTTTTCTTCGGCGGCCTCTTTGCGGGCTTGCGCCTTTTGGGCCTCGACTTGCGCGGCCGTTTCCTCGGGACTCAGTCCAGCCGGTTTCGGCTTGGCCGTCTCCTGACGCGATGCTCCAGATTCCATCTGTTGAGCCTGGGCGGGTGCGGGTGCAGGTGCAGGTGCAGGCACGGGTGCAGGCACGGGCACGGGCGCAGGCGCGGGCACGGGCGCAGGCGCGGGCACGGGCGCAGGCGCAGGCGCGGGCATGGGTGCAGGCGCGGGCACGGGCGTTGTTGAGATCGGAGCGGCGGGGGGCGCGGGTGCCTGGCGCTTTTCCACTTGGCGCAGAGCTTCCAAAGCTTTCGCGTCATCAGATACGGCGGGCGCGGTTGGCGCGGGGGCTGCGGGAGCGGCGGCGATTATTGAGGCGGCGGCGGGCGCCTGGCTCGTTTCCGCCTGGCGCAGGGCTTTCAAAGCTTTCGCATCATCGGATACAGCGGGCGCGATTGGAGCGGGGGCCGCAGGGACGGCAGGGGCGACAGGTGGTGCGACAACGGTTTTCTTTTCTTCCGCGGCCTTCCTGTCGGCGGCGGCTTTCTTCGCCTCTTCGGCCAGCCGTGCTTTCTCGGCGGCGGCTTGGGCCTTGGCGGCTTTTTCCGCGGCTCTCTTTTCTTCGGCGGCCTGTTTGCGGGCTTGCGCCTGTTGGGCCTTGATCTCCGCGGCCGATTTTTCCGGACTCACTCCAGCCGGCTTCGACTTGGCCATTTCCTGAGCCAACGCTTCAAATTCCATCTGTTGAGCTTGGGCGGACGCTGGCGCTGGGGCCGTTGCGATTGGAGCGGACGGGGTGGCGGGCGCCTGGCTTTTCTCGGCCTGGCGCAAGGCCTCCAAAGCTTTCGCATCATCCGATACAGCAGGCGCGCTCGGAACGGGTGCCGCGGGAGCCGCCACGGTTGCGGTGGCAGAGGGGGCTTGGGCCTTTTCGGCCTGTCCCAGAGCTTCCAATCCTTTCGCGTCATTAGATGTGGCGGGCGCGCTTGGAGCGGGGACCGCAGGGGCGGCAGGAGGTGCGGTAACGGCCTTCTTTTCTTCCGCAGCCTTCCTTTTGGCAGCCTTCCTGTCGGCGGCGGCTTTCTTCGCCTCTTCGGCCAGCCGGGCTTTCTCGGCGGCGGCTTGGGCTCTGAGCGCCTTTTCCGCTGCCTTTTTCTCTTCCGCGGGCGATTTCTGCGGACTTACTCCAGCCGCCTGCGGCTTGGCCATTTCCCGACGCAATGCTTCCATCTCCGCCTGTTGAACACCGGTGGGCACCGGCGCCGGCGCCGTGGTAATCGGAGCGGAAGGAGTGGCGGGCGATGGCCCCTTTTCGGCCTGGCGCAAGGCCGCCAAAACTTTCGCATCATCAGATGCAGCGGGCGTGCTTTGAGCGAATTGGTAGGTGATCGGACCGCTGCCGGTGGGGGGCGCAGCGATTCCGGCGGCGGCGGACGCGCTTGGAGCGGGGGCCGCAACGGTTGCGGCGGCAGCGGGAGCTTTGGCCTTTTCGGCCTGCCGCAGAGCTTCCAAAACTTTCGCATCATCAGATACAGCAGGCGCGCTCTGAGCGAATTGATAGGTAATCGGACCGATGACGGTGGGGGGCGCAGCGATTCCGGCGGCGGCGGACGCGCTTGGAGCGGGGGCGGCTGGAGCCGCAACGACCGCGACGCCAGCGGGCGCTTGACCTTTTTCGACTCGGCGCAGAGCTTCCAAAACTCGCGCATCATCAGATACAGCGGGCGCGGTTGGAACCCATTGGTAGGCCAGCGGAGGGGTGCCAATGGCGGGCGCAACGACCGCAACACAGGCTGGCCCGCTTGAAGCGGGGGCCGCAACGATCGCGGCGGCAGCGGGCGCGCTTGGAGCGGGGGCTGCGGGAGTCGCAACGATCGCGGCGGCAGGAGCCTGTCCTCTTTCCGCCCGGCGCAGAGCTTCCAAGGCTTTCGCATTGTCCGACTCGCTGGACGCGACGGGTGTGGGGGTCGCGGGAATAGCGGCCACTTTCTTTGCTTCGGTGGCCTGCTGGAGGCGGGCGGCGGCGGTGTCGCGCTCCTGTTGGGCGCGGAGTTTTTCGTCCGCCGTCGTTTTGCCGCTTTCGGGGCTTTGCTGGCGGACGACTACTTCTTTGGCGGCTTTCTTCGCCTCTTGGGCTTGGCGGAGTTTCTGGGCGTCAGCTTCGGCTTTGGCTGTCTTTTGCGCGCCGTTTCTTTCCGCGGCGGCCCTTCTGGCCTCTTGGGCTTGGGCGAGAAACTCGGCGGCTTGCTGGGCTCTCCTGGCTTCGGCCTCCTTGCGGGCCTGCATCTTTTGGGCCTCGATTTGCGCCGGAGATTTCTCTTGACTCGCTGCGGCCGCTTTCGGATTGGGCAATTCCTGGCGCGCTGGCTCGGGCGCGGTGATCGGAGCTTGGATGGACGCGGGCGCCGTGGATGTGGCAATCGGAGCGGAAGGAGTGGCGGGCGCCTGGACTCGTTCCGCCTGGCGCAGAGCTTCCAAAGCCTTCGCATTGTCTGAATCGGTGGAGGCGCCCGGGGCGGCGGCCACCGGCGCCGGAGCGGCGGCGGGAGGCTGGCCGCGTTCGGCCTGGAGCAAGGCTTGCAGGGCTTTGTCTTGATCGTCAGAGGCTTTGGCGGAGGGCTGAATTTGAGCCAAAACTATCCAACTCATGCCGACACATATTGGCAGAATGCGAAGCTTCCCGTTTTTCATGCCACTTCTTTAAAAGAAAAACGAGTGGAAATCAACTTCATTCCGCACGTTGTCAACGGCCCCGCCGGCCAGGTTCCCGGCCCGGTTGGGCGTTCCAAGGGGCGGGCCGGCCGCGGAGCGCGCCCTTTTGGGGATGAAGCAAATACATAGAATCAAATGAAAACTCCAACAGCCCCGCGCACCGCGGATAGAGTCAATACAAATGTTACGGCTCCGCCAGGATGCTGGCCCGCTCGCTGTGGTATTCGGCGGGACCGATCTCGTAGTCCCTATAGCGGCGGAGCAGATCGGCCAGCTTTTGGTAGCGGGTCGCTTCGGCGCCGGTGATTGGTCCGGCGGCGGCTGGCGCGGTTTGGGCCGGAGCCGTGGCGGCGCGGGCCAGCGCCCGAGCAGGGGTCTCCGGCCGGCTGTCTGTCTGCTTCTTTGCTTCCTGATCTTTCTTCGGATTGGCCATTTTCTGAGGCGCTGCTTTCGGCGCCGCGCTCGGAGCTTGGGTGGACGCTGGCGTCGGGGATGTCGCAATCGAACCAGAAGAAGTGGCGGGCGCCTGGCCCCGTTCCGCCTGGCGCAGAGCTTCCAAAGCTCGGGCGTTGTCGGCTTCAGTGGAGCCGCTGCGGATCGCGGTCGCCGGAACCGAAGCCGGGGCGGGAAGCTGGCCCAACTCCACCTCGCGCAGAGCTTCCAAAGCTCTGGTGTTGTCGGCTTCAGTGGAGCCGCTGCGGATCGCGGTCCCCGGAGCCAATGCGGCGGCGGGAAGCTGGCCCCGTTCCGCCTGGCGCAGAGCTTCCAAAGCTCTGGTGTTGTCGGCTTCAGTGGAGGCGCGGGGGACGGTGGTCGCCGGAGCCGAAGCAACGGCGGGAAGCTGGCCCCGTTCCGCCTGGCGCAGAGCATCCAAAGCTCTGGCGTTGTCGGCTTCAGTGGAGCCGTTGGGGACGGCGGTCGCCGGAACCGAAGCCGGGGGGAGAAGCTGGCCCCGCTCCACCGCGCGCAGAACTTCCAAAGCTCTGGCGTTGCCGGCATCAGTGGAGCCGCCGGGGACGGCGGTCGTCGGAGCCGAAGCGGCGGCGGGAAGCTGGCCCCGTTCCGCCTGGAGCAAGGCTTGCAGGACTTTGTCTTGATCGCTGGAGCCTCCGGCGGACGGCTGTGTCTGAGCCAAAACAATCCAGCTCAAACCGACACATATTGAAAGAATGCAAAGCTTTCCGTTTTTCATGCCATTTTTTTAAGAGAAAAAGGAATGGAAATCAAATTCATTCCGCATGTTGTCAACGGCCCTGGCGGCCAAGTTCCCGGTTCAGTTGGGCGTTCCAGGCGGCGGGCCACGGGTAGAGCAGGATGGAGCGGAAGATCAGGGAACGGCTCTCGGAGCGGCTGATTTTGATCCGGCGCGTCGAGTCGAGTATATTTTCCCGCCGCAGTTTCCGGAGTGTCCCCGCCCCGATCAGCAGCGGCCAGGCGCAGGCCAGGCGGAGCCGAACCTCCGCCCAGGGCAGGCGCCGGGTGTATTCCCAGCCGGCGGCCAGATGGCCCGCGGCCCGCTCCAGATAGGGGTCGTAAGCGGGGCGGAATCGGGATTCGTTTTCAGCCAGGAGCAGGCTGGCGGGAGTCAAGTCCACCGCCGCCAGCGCGACGCGCGGAAAGTAGCAGCGGCCCTGGAGCAAGTCCCGGGGGAGGTCGCGCAGGATGTTGATCAATTGCAGGCCCTTGCCAAATCGCGCGCCCTGCCGCAACAGCCACGCATCGTCGTGCCCCGGGCCTGTCAATAAATGAGCGCGGCACATCCTCGTCCAGAATTCCCCCACGCAGCCCGCCACGCGGTAGGTGTAATCATCCAGTTCCTCCTCTGTCTCCAGCGCCACTATCCGGCCGGGGGCCGCCGCCGCAAAGCGCGTCAAGTCCAATTCCTGTCCGCTGATGATGATGTCCAGCACGTCGCGCACGAGCCGGCCGTCCGCCCTCTCCAGGCCGCGCAATAATCCCAGGCTCTCCTGGCAGCGCTCCAGCAAAATCCGCTCGGCCGCCAGCGCCTGGCCGTCGCGCAACCCAGCGAAATCGGGCGCCGGGCCGTTCTCCGCGGCGATGGCCGCCCGCAGCGCCCTCAAGGCGGCCAGGCGGGACTGGACGGGCACCAATTCGGTGTCGGCGACGGTGTCGCTGGTGCGTGCCAGGAGGTAAGCGATGCTGATCTGGGGCCGGACGGCGCGAGGCAGCACGCGCATTGTCAAATAAAATGTGCGGGACACGTCCCGCAGCAGCGATGTCAACAACGGGTTGGACACGGGGCGGAAGCCGGTCAGGCGCCGGCCAGGAGTTTGCGCCAGCGGGCCAGTTGGCGGGCGACCTGGCGCGGGCCGGGCGCCCCGGCCAGCTCGCGCCGGGACATGGCCCGGCGCAGATCGAAGACTTCCGGCGCGCCGGAGCCGAAGGCGGGATCGATCTGCCGCCATTCTTTGGCGGTCAATTGGTTGAGCGGTTTTCCCATGCGCTCGGCCGCTCCCACGGCGGCGCCGGCCAGGTGATGGGCCTGGCGGAAGGGCATTCCTTCCCCGACCAAAAAATCGGCCAGATCGGTCGCCAGCAGGCCGGGGTCCGCCGCCGCGGCGCAACACTTCTCCGCGTGGACCGTCGTATGAGCGACCATCCCCGCCATGAGGCGCGTGGCGGCGCGAACGGTGTCCGCGGAATCGAACAGGCGCTGCTTGTCCTCCTGCAAATCCCGGTTGTAGGCCATCGGCAGGCCCTTGAGCAAGGTCAGCAGCGCCATCAAATTGCCAAAGACCCGCCCCGCCTTCCCGCGCGTCAACTCCGCCACGTCCGGGTTCTTTTTTTGGGGCATCAACGACGATCCCGTCGTGTAGGCGTCGGCAAGGGTCACAAAGCCGAATTCCGCCGTGCTCCACAGAATCCAATCCTCCGCCAGACGCGACAAGTGGACCGCGATCAACGCGGCGTCGGCGCAAAACTCCACGACAAAATCGCGGTCGCCGACGGCGTCCATGGAATTTTGGGTCAGACGCGGGCGGCCCTTTTGATCGACGAAGCCCAGCAGGCGGGCGACCATCTCGCGGTCCAGCGGCAGCGTCGAGCCGGCGATGGCGCCGCTGCCCAGCGGACAGATGTTGGCCCGGCGGAAACAATCCAACAAGCGTTCACGGTCCCGGCTGAACATTTCGACGTAGGCCAGCAAATGATGGGCGAAATACACCGGCTGGGCGCGCTGCAAATGGGTGTAACCCGGCATCATGACCCCGGCATGCCCCTCCCCGAGAGCAACAAGGGCCTCCTGCAACGCGCGAAGTTCGCGGTCCAAATCGACGATTTCATCCCGCATCCACATGCGCATATCCAAGGCGACCTGGTCATTGCGCGAGCGGGCGGTGTGGAGTTTGGCGCCGGCGGGGGCGCGGGCCGTCAACTCGGCCTCGATATTCATGTGGATGTCCTCCAATTCCAACTTCCAGGCGAATCGTCCTTCGCATATCTCCCGCGCGATGGAATTGAGGCCGTTCTCGATTTCCCGCGCCTCCGCCTTGGTGAGCACGCCGATTTTTAGCAGCATGGCGGCGTGGGCGAGGGAACCGAGGATATCGTGCTCCCACAACCGCCAATCGAAGGAAACCGACTGGGTAAAAAGCGCCACGTCCGGACCGGGATCGCCGGAAAAGCGGCCGCTGCGTGAAACTGGCGGGCTATGTTGCACCTGTGTTATGAACCGTGAACTTAATTGCCCTGAAAGTCACGCCCGAAAAAGCCGCAGGGGCGGCGGCGGCCGGCAGATGACGAATTCAGGCAGACCCTGACAGACCCTTTCAGAAAAACCCCGATTGCGCGGAATACGGAAATAGGCGACCCTGCCGACGTTGTTTGGGGGGATAATGAGACCCGGCTGGTGATTGGTTGCGCCAGCCGGGTTCTCCATTTAAGAGCTTGACTTACGGCCCGGTTCGGCGCACAAGAAGCGCCGAACCCTGTCAACAGGCAGTAACAAAAACGAACAAAAGGATGGACATGAAATCTCTTATTATGCTCGCCGCAGCATTTGCGGCCACCACGCCTCTCCTGGCAGCGGATGCCGCCGGGAAAGACGACGTCACAGCCGCCGCGAAAAAACTTGACGCGGCCGCCAACTACAGTTGGACCACCACAATGGAAAGCTCGCGGTTCACCCCCGGCCCTAGTCACGGCAAGACCGAGAAGGGGGGCTATACGTATCTGGATTTCTCGATGATGGACAATACCATCGAGGCAGTCCTCAAGGGCACAAATGGGGCGATCAAGACCGAGGAGGGCTGGCAGTCCTTGGCCGATGCCGCCAAGGGCGGTGGCGATGGAGGGTTCAATCCGGCCCGATTCATGGCGATGCGCGTTCAGAGCACAAAAGCTCCAGCCGCCGAAGCGCCCGATATTGCCGCGAAGGCCAAAGACCTGACCAAAACGAATGACATGTACGTCGGCGATCTGACCGAGGACGGCGTCAAGAGTCTGATGATGTTCGGCCGCGGCGGCGGTCCCGGCGGCTTCCAGCCTCCGCCCATCACCGGCGCCAAAGGCTCCGTCAAGTTTTGGGTCAAGGATGGTGTCCTGACCAAGTATGAATACAAGGTGCAGGCCGCCATGAAAAACCAGGATGGCGACGACATGGACATGGACAGTGCAACCACCGTCGAGATCAAAGACGTGGGCGCCACCAAAGTGACCGTGCCGGATGAAGCGAAGGCCAAGATAGGCGGATAGTTCCGCGCAAACTGACTGATTCAGGCAACGGAGTCCAATCTCCGTTGCCTTTTTAAAAAAAGACGCCCGCTTGCGCGGGCGTCGGATGGTTTTTCAAGGGGGGTTTCACTTCCCCGCCTGGGAACTCTGCCACGAAACCAGCTCAACCTAAAAATCCATGGTGGCATAGCCCCCTAAGAATCGTATTAGAAAGTTCCGTGCCAACCCATCGGCTGGATTGCTTCCTGAATCGTAATTGCTTCTGCCGCAATTACTTATAGATTTGGCACAATCGACGCAAGAACCGTGAAGTGGAAAGAAAGCCGACAGGCAAAGAGGCTTTCGCATCCTTCTTCTGCAATTCATGCTCGCCAGAATAGGATGTAAATGCTTATTGCCCAGCATGATAAGCGTTTTTTGATTGGCTGCCACAGCGCAGAAAAGGTCGAGTGTAATGGAATCCGACATAAAAACAGCTCGGATACATCTCCCTTAATTCAGCTTCCTGTAAAGTTCCGTCAGGGGTGGGAGGCTGAAATGGGCGGCGGCGAGCACCATGACGATGGCCAGGACGGGCGCGAAATCGATCTTGCCCGCTTGCAGCGGCAGACGGCGCAGCGGGCGCAGCAGCGCGCGCGCCGTGGCGTTGACAAACTCCCACAGGGGAAGCTCTCCCAGATAGACGTAGCTGTTGACCAGGTACATCGCCAGAATCGCCACGAGCAGATACTTCAGAACCAGGTAGGCCGCCAGCCCGATGACCGCGCCTTGCGCCGCGATGCGCCAGAACGAATGCGCGTTGCGCGGCAGCATGTCCAGGTTGACCAGGACCGGGTTGAGCGCGCACCAGGCGGCGGCGATGAAGAACAGCGGCAGAACCAGTTTGAGAGCGCCCGGCCATCGGTCGAGCCTTCCGAGATGGGCGCGCACCAGGCGCTGGGCGGGGTCGGCGTCGGAAATCTGGCCGTTGATCCACGACAGCAGCAGCAGGCACAGATAAAAAATCCCCAGCGCCACCGCGAAACTCAACGCGGAGAACAGCAGCATCCGCCCAAAAATGTCGCTGCGGAACCAAAAGGTCATCGGGCCAAGAGGGATGCGGGGGGTCCAATGGATCGGCTCGCCGACCTGCCAATAAAAAAGGGCGCGAACCGGCAGCAAGAGCAGCAGGGCCGCCAGATACCAGACCCGCGGACGCGGCGGGCCGGCGGGCTTGAGGGTCGAAGCCAGCGAGGTTCCGCCCCGCGCCGGGACCGCCAGCGGAATGGCCCGCCAGTTCAACCAGAGCAACAATCCAACCACATTCAATATGAAATCGATCACGCTCATCGCGCCGCTGCTTTGCCGTCGATTCAAAATGGTTCGCGCCGGTTTTTCAAGCGCGCATCTCAATAATTCCTCAAAGCGCATCCCACCTTTGTCGAGCTTTCCTGGGTTTGAAAGCGGCGCTATCACGCAGACGGAACAAATTGTTGGGCTGCACCGCAAAGCGGTGCTGCACTCCAAAACCTGTCGGCCGAACGGGAGCGTACCCTCAACGCGAAGCGTCTTGGAGCGCGGGGTGATAGCGCCGCTTTGGCCCCGGATACAAGACAAGTTCAACAAAGGTGGGATGCGCCCAATTCCTCAATGGCAATCCGCTTTTGACTCCCGAAGGGAAGCGGCTTAGGTTGTGGACGTGATGGAAACGACCCAACAAAGCGATGCCGTGGTGACGTTGACGGAAAGCGCCGCGGAAGAAGTACGGTCCAAGCTGGCGTCCGATCCGCAAGGAGCGGCCAAGGGCTTGCGCATCTACGTCGAAAAGGGCGGCTGTTCGGGGCTGCAATACGGAATGGTATTCGACGAGAAGCGGGCCGACGACCTCGCGCAGTCGTGTTTGGGCGTCGCGGTGTTGGTGGACCCTTTCAGCGCGGATTTCGTGCGGGGGTCCGTGGTGGATTTCTCCGACGCGCTGAACGGAGGCGGTTTCAAGATCACCAACCCGCAGGCGGCGCGAAGCTGCGGCTGCGGGCGGTCCTTTGAAACGGGCGGCTGAAGCCCTCAGACCAGTTCCGGCTCCTCGATCTCCCTGGGCGGCGGTGAGAGTGGGACTCCGCCGTCGTCTTCCGGGTATTCAAAAATCCGGCCCTCGAAATTGCGAAGGACCACCCGCCCGCCGTTGCGGCTCAGGACGTAATCCGGGTTGACGGGCACCTTGCCGCCGCCGCCGGGAGCGTCAATAACATATTGCGGGACGGCGTAGCCGGAGGTGTGGCCGCGGAGGCTTTCCATGATCTCAAGCCCCCGGCGCACGCTGGAGCGCAAATGGGCCGAGCCGCTGATCAAGTCGCATTGATAGATGTAGTAGGGCTTGACCCGGCAAATGAGCAGCTTGTGCATGAGCGCGCGCATGACCACGGGGTCGTCGTTGACCCGCCTGAGCAACACGGACTGGTTGCCCAGCGGGATGCCCGCGTCGGCCAGCCGCTCCAGCGCCTCCCGCGCTTCCGTCGTCAATTCCCGCGGGTGATTGGAGTGGACGCTCAGAAACAGAGGGTGGTACTTGCGCAGCATGGCGCACAGCTCCGGCGTGATGCGTTGCGGCAGAAAAATGGGAATGCGCGTTCCGATGCGCAGGAATTCCAGGTGCGGTATGGCGCGCAGCCGGCTCAAGAGAATCTCCAGCCTCTCATCGTTTAACAACAGCGGGTCGCCCCCGCTGAGCAGCACGTCGCGCACTTCGGTGTGCTGGCGCACGTACTCGATCTGGCGGTCGAACTCCGGATGAAAATCGTAGCCGGTCGCGTTGCTGACCATGCGCGAGCGCGTGCAATAGCGGCAATAAGCCGCGCACCGGTCGGTCACCAGGAACAGCACCCGGTCGGGATAGCGATGCACCAGCCCCGGCACCGGCGAATGCGAGTCCTCCCCGCACGGGTCGCTCATTTCCCATGGCGCGGCGTGGGTTTCCTCCACGCGCGGCACGACCTGGCGGCGGATGGGGCAATGTTCATCGCCCGCGTCAATCAGGTTGAAAAAGTAAGGCGTGATGGCCAGCGCCAGCTTGTGATTGGCCAGGAGGGTGCCTTCGCGCTCTTCGGGCGTGAGCGTGGGCAGGAAGCGCTCCAACTGCGCCAGCGACGTGATCCGGTGCTTGAGCTGCCAGCGCCAGTCGTTCCAGTCCTCCGCGCGGACATCGCTCCAGAAGCCCCGGCCGGCGGAATGGAAGGTTTTCAGGGCATGGAACCGCGCTGCGTCGGGTTCATCCGTCTCAGCCTGCCCGTTCAATGAATGACATTTCATTTTCCGCACTATAAATGTGATCGCCGGGGTGTCAAGCGAGGCAAAAGGGGGGCCCGCAGACCACGCAGAATGACGCAGAAAGGGGAGTTTGGCGGCTGAACTATCCAATTCTTCAGCTTCCGCAAGTCTCTGCATTAGTCGGCGGAATGTCCGACTATGGGACATTTATGCCTGCCCCTGTCAAGTTGCGGCAAGGGCTGCCACTCCCGGCGAAATCAATGAGGGTCGCCTCGCGCCTCTCCGGTGCATCCATATTATGTTGCGGGTGAATGGCTTACAACTGTTATTGCGTTGACATCCCTTTCCGTGCCTGATGGCCCCGGACCGGAACCCCAGGTGTGGCCCGGCTAATGCTTACAGAACGGTCACATAAAGCTTGAGTCGAATTGCTTGCGAAAGGCCGATTGTATGTCACGACTACTGCGAAACTCATGGGTATTGTTGCTCGCGTGCTCTCCAATTGTGCTGACTGGCTGCCAGCACCCGCTGGCCCCCTCAGCCGCCCGGCAGCGGCCCGCCAGGATAGGCCAGACCCTGGTTGCGACCGACGCCACCACTTGCGGCACAAGGACAAGGCAATTCTCCGCGCCGATTGCCGGAGCGGAAGTGTGCGCGTTGGATTTGGATTTGGATTTGGCGGAAAGCCCGCAGCCCAAAGATGAACCGGCGGCTGCCAGCGTCCAAAAGGAACCGGAGTGCGCCACCGTCCAGCTTGGCGATGACTTCGCGCATCTGTTGAAACTGTTCACGGGCCGGTGAGCCAGGGGGCCGCGGAAATTTACGGAGGAGTGAACGCGCGATAAAACCGCCATTTGTAATTGGTTGCGGTGGAATCGGTGAAATAGAACGGCGAGCTTTCGAGTTCAAAGTTTGTAATGGGCGCCCAATTGGTCAAGTTGGTGGAAGCTTGGACCGTGAAATTGGAGCCAATGGGACCTTGCAGCACCAGATACAGGCCGGCGGCGCTCAACGGCCGCGCCGATCCCAAACCAAATGTGAACGCCACGGGTTCACACTTTCCATAAGCGCCGGCAAGGTAGATTTCAGCGATCTCGTCGAAGGACAATGCGCGGCTGTAAACGGAAAGTTCGTCAATCCCGCCGTTGAAGCTGGCACTGTCATTCGGAACCACGTTGCCGATGGATGAAGTGTCCGTTTCAGCCGACATGGCCGGAGCGCTGCCCCCGCCCGCGTAAGCCCCGTTCAAATAAAAGGTGCGGTTGGTTCCGTTGTAAACCAGCGCCACATGGCTCCATTGTCCCAACGGCACGGCGGTGGCGCCTACGAGTTGACTGCCGTCGTTGATCCAGCTTTCCAACGCGCCGGTTCCACTGTTCAAACCCAAGGAAGCATCCCAGTGACCCTGGGCAAAAATCGTCGGCCAGGACGCATTGTTGAAACTTGTGGGATTCACCCAACCCTCGATGGTCCAGGCAGACATGGCGCTTAAATTCAAGTTCGAAGAATAGGGAATCAACACCGCCTCATTCGCGCCGCCAAAACTAAAAGCCGTTTCCACGATGCCGGCCTCAAAGGAGGCGCCGTTTTGCAAGGTTCCATTATTTCCTCCCACAACGTCGTTTGCATTGCTCTGGCCCGGCCACCACGCGACCAAGTTCAACGGAGGGCCATCGCAGCTTGTGCCGGGGCCGGCTACAAGGAGATTCGCGACTGTGCTAGTGACCGCGCCGTAGGCATTCGTGATGACGATGACATAAGATCCGCCATTGGTTGATTGGACATTGTCGAGAGTCAGCGACGCATTCGTCGCTGATGGCTGATTGATGTTATTAAACCGCCACAGGTAGCTGAGGACCGGCGTGCCGGCGGCCGTGACGCTGAGGGTCACATCCGCGCCCGGCGCCGCGAGGGTGTTGCTGGCTGGCTGGGTGACGATCGTGGGCGGCAATTCCAACGTCAGAGTTCCCGGCGCCCCTGCTGAAATGTTGTTCGTATAGGCGGATTCGTAAAGGCCCTCATAGACGTTCACTTGCACGAACAGAGTGTAAGAGAAGGTTCCGCCAAGGAGGACCGGCAGTGTCACGGAGTTGGTCTGCGAATACGCGCCCCCGGCAGGCACGGTTTGGTTGTAGGAAAAGTCTCCAACATCCGTGGAAGACGCGTCCAAATTTCCATTGGTCGAGAACCATACCCGGTCAGTCCAACCGCCTGTCGCGGCTCCAATTCCCAGATTGGTCGCGGTCCATGCCACCTGGATCACTGGATCCGAGTGTGTTGCAATCACGCTGGCCGGGGCGACCACGGATACTGGCATTAAGTCCGGCGGCGTCAATGTGAACGTCCCTGGCACTGGCGCCGAGACCTTGTCACTTAGACTCGCTTCGTAAATCGAGTCGCCGGAATCCACTTGCAGGAACAAGGTGTAATTTCCGCTCGCGGCCATGGGCAGGGTCACGTTGTTGGTCTTCAAATAGGTTCCGCCCGCAGGCAAAGGGCCGTTTTCGCCGTAGTTGCCCAAGTTGATTGAGCTGGCGTCCAGCATTCCATTGGTTGAGAACCATACCGTGTCATACCAGGAGCCAGTAGCTGTGGCGGGTCCCTGATTGGACACACCCCAAATGACTTGGACGCTCGGATTGGGCTTCAACGCGGTCACGTTGGCTGGGGCGGCCGTGAACGAAACCGGCACGAGGTCCGCGGGCTGGCTCATCGTCACGGTGAAGTTCTGGGCGGTGGCGGAGGTGTTGGTTATGGTGAGGTAATAGGAATAGCCGGGAAGCCACGGCCAGTCGTTGGGATTGGTGAGCAATTGGTTGAAATTGACATTGGCCGAACTGCCAAGCCACTGCGCCGGACCCCCGGCCAGCGCAACGGTGCCTTGCTCCAGCGAGAAGACAAGCGCGGCCGAATTGGAGGCGCTGAACTGGATGCGCGTCGCTGCCGGCGGCACGCTCATCATATATTGCAGTTTTCCGTACCCCGGAACCGTATTGGCAATCGAACCTCCGTCGAACGGAATCGTGTTCGTTATATTGATTGAGACGCCATTGGTGGCGGAACTCACTGAGAAGATCGAGTCGGCCGCGGCCTCGAAGCCCAAGTAATACGTGGCGCCCGTTCGCAGCGGCGGCGTGGTCAGCGTGTAAGCGCCGGGCGTGCTATACACGGGATAGGGGCCTTCGTTCTTATTGTCGGTGGCCCAATCCCGCAAATCCGTCGTTGCGGCGCCCTGGCCCGGCGGCGGCATGTCGCGGACGTGCATGACGACGCTGCCCAGTTGGACGGCAAAAGTCACGCTCCATTGCACCGGCGCGTTGGTGGGGATGTAAGTGCTGAAATAAACCCAGTCACCCGCGGTGAGCGAATTACTGGTGTAACTCCCTCCGTTCAAAGCCAGGTTGCTGATGCTGCCTGTGTCCATGCGCAGGCGATAGCTGATGTCAGAACCACCGCCCGCCTGGACCGCCAGATACCACGCGCCGCTGGTCAGCGTGGCCTCATATCGGCCACTATTGAGCGGCACCCAGTTGCCGTACTCGCTTCCGGAAGACGCCGTCAAAGACCGGTCGTAAAGCGTCCCTCCCTGGCCATTTGCGTTGTGGCTGAGAGTGGGCGCGCCGCCGGCGCGGATGTAGAGGTTGGGGTTGCCGCTGATGGCGTCCAAGCGCGTGCGCAAAACACCGGTGTTATTGGCGGGAACGATGACTTCATAGTAATCGAAGTCGCCCGCTCCCAAATCAGAGCCTTGAGCTGAGTTCGTGGACGGAAGGCCGTTGGTGCCCACGCCGGTATCGGCAAAGAGCGGGCCGCTGGTGGGCAACCCAGGCGTGGTCACCAGGCCGCCGACAGGTTGCATGATCCAGGCAGGCCGGTTCAATTGCAGCGTGGCGCTGGTGAGCGTGTAATCCGTCGCCCCGGCAGCGCGCACCTCGACATACCAGACACCCGGGGTCAGATAGGCTGGCACAATGACCGCCTCCTTCGTGGAAAACGGCGATGTGCCGTCACCCCCGTTGTTATCCGGAAGCAACCCCGGGCGGACCCGGACCGAGGGCGTGCCGAGCGTCTGCGAAAGGGTAAGCGTCCAGCCTATAACGGGAGTGCCATTGGCATTTGTGGTAGGAACGATGACCTCGTAAAACGCGCTTTCACCGTCCAACAGAGAGCCGCTGGCGGTATTGGAAACGGATGCCGTGTTCAAACTGGGGTCGAAGGCCAGCGCCGGCGCCGGCATTTGACGGACGTGAACCGTGAAATCCGCGTTCAAGTAGGCTCCGGCCGTGCTGTTGTAAGAAGCCTGCACCGTCAACGAGTAATTGGTCGCCGTCGGATTCGGCAGCGTGATCAAGGTGGATGATGCCCATCCGGCTCCCACGCCACCGTTGTAGCCATAAGAATCCTCCGGCGTGACGATGTGGGAACCTGTTTGCATGGTCATGTAAGGAGAAGCTGTGACGTTGTCCAACCGGACCTCGACCGCGGGCAAACCTGGCGGAATGGTGAATTGGTAGAGGGCGTTTTCGCCGGCCTGAATGGCGTTGGTCTGCAAAATATCATGGGTGCTGACGGCGCCGAGATTGGTGATGCCCTGCACGCCGAAGCTTTCCAACGTATAGAGACTTGTGTTCGTCCCAATGGTGTTGCCGCCGGGATTGATCCCCTCGCTCACCACCGCCAGATAATAGGTTCCTGCCACATCGTAGTTCGAGCCGCTCTGAGCATTGGCCGGCAGCATCAGATATTGCTCATTGCCCGTTTGGTCCATCTCACGCCCGCCGTAAACATCCCAAGGCGGATAATTATAGGGATTCGAGTTCGGCAACGCGCCGTAGTTGATGACCAACGCTGTTTCGCCCGAATCATCCGTCAGCCGCACTTTCCAAGTCGGCGTGTTCGTTGGCACGACCACCGAATAATAGTCAGCCTGGCGGGGACTGAGTCCGACCGAATTGGAAATGACGCCATTGGTAAAGGCCAGCGGAGTTACCGGGATCGAGAAGCCGCTCACTCCTATGCCCCGGCTGGCCAGGGTGTAACTGACCAGGTTCGGCCCGGTGTTGTTATTAATCACTCCCACATAATACGTCCCCGCCTGCAACGGGTTGCCCATGCCCAAGGCCAGCACCCAATAGTATTCAAGCTGCCCGTCTGGATCATACTGGTAACCCGTCCAGTCCCCGCCGACGTTCCACTGGTCACCGATGGGCCAAGTGCTGTCGTACGAATTAACCCCCCCAGCCGGGCTCAACGATGGCAACGCACCCCGGCAGACATACATCTGCGGGACCTGGTTATTGCTGTAGGTGACATTGGTCAGTCGCAAATCCCAGCCCAAGGCATTGGGCGGCACATCGATGATGAAATACTGCCAGAGGCCCGCCGCCTGATTGGTGATGGCCCATGTGTTCCCCGCCCCGTCAAAGGCCACCGACTGCGGCCCGATGGCATGGATCA
>PLGF01000189.1 GCA_003138485.1 Verrucomicrobiales bacterium
AAGAACAGGAAGAATTTCGCCAGATGCTGCGCAAAAAGACGGCCTCTTTGGCAGTCTGCGAGGGGCGGCGCCGCATCGGCAAGAGCACGCTCATCCGCGAATGCGCGAAAGAGGCGCAGCATTTCCTTGTCTTTGAAGGACTGCCTCCACGGCCAAACCTGGGCTGTGGGGATCAGCTGAAAGCTTTTGCCACGCAACTGGCCGAGCAAACCCATGTGCCAGAGGTTCCGTTGGAGAGCTGGCCGAAGGCGTTTCAGCTCTTGGCCCGCCTCCTTCCGCCGGGGCGAACCGTGCTTCTGCTGGACGAAATCTCTTGGATGGCCACAGGCGAGCCGGATTTCGCCGGCTATTTCAAGATAGGGTGGGACCAGTTATTTTCGCGGCGTGAGGGCCTGATCGTGGTGCTCTGCGGGTCAGTGAGTTCGTGGATACAGGAGAACATCCTCAATCAAACGGGCTTTGTGGGCCGCTGTTCTTGGGAGTTTTCGCTGCCCCCTCTTTCGCTGCCTGCTTGCAACGCCTTCTGGGGCGAGAAAACCGTGAGCGCGCCGGAGAAGCTCAAGCTGCTGGCCGTGACCGGCGGGGTCCCCCGCTACCTTGAGGAGATCGATCCCGGCCTAACAGCGGAGCAGAACATCCAGCGGTTGTGTTTTACTTCGGGCGGGCTCCTCTTTCGTGAATTTGACCAAATTTTTCATGATATCTTTTCCCGGCGCGCGGAAGCCTACCGGAAGGTGGCCGCCGCCTTGGCCGCGGGCCCGTTGACAGTTTCCCAGATCAACCAGGTGCTGGGGCAGGAGCGTGGCGGAACATTAGCTTCCGTGGCCGATGACCTCGCGGCCGCCGGGTTTGTCAGCCGGGAAACATCCGTGGATCCAGCGACCGGGCAAACCCTCCCCCGCGGCGTCCGTTACCGCCTCTGTGACAACTATCTGAGGTTCTATTTGCGCTACATCGAACCCTCGCGGCAGGCGATCGAAAAGGGGCTGTTCAAATGGATGCCGCTAGAGGCTCGGCCGGGGTGGGACAGCCTGATGGGGCTGCAGTTCGAAAACCTGGTCCTGGGAAATCTTGCCGTGGTCTTGGATCGGGCAGGATTGGCCAGCGTTCCGATGTTGAATGCCGGGCCGTTTTATCAGCCGCGGAAGGCCTCTTGCGGCGGCTGCCAGATTGATCTTCTTGCTCGCTCGCGGCATTCGCTCTACGTGTTCGAAGTGAAGTTTAGAAAGCAAATCGACAAGTCGGTCATAAAAGAGGTGAAAGAAAAAATAAGGCGGCTGCGGCTGCCGCGGGACCTCTCGGTCCGGACGGGCCTCGTTTATCAGGGTGAGTTGCACCCGGAAATCGAGTCGGCCGGCTATTTTGATTTTCTGCTCCCTTTCTCGGATCTTTTGAAATAAGCCGGGGCCGTCCAAAAGAGATTATGTTCGCATTCGTGAAATTTAATTGCCGATGGTGCGACCCGTGCTATTTGGAGTTCTCCGTTTTGGACACGGTGGGGCAGGCGGGCCGGGGAGGCGCGGTGAAAGCCGGATCGGCCTTGTTGAGTGGGCTGATGCGTTGCGGATGGGCTCCAGGAACAAGCAGACGGCGCCGCCCAAATTCTTGCCCATGGCCTCCATGTCCCCAATCTTAAACTTGACACTTGCAATCCCCATAAAGAAGGGCGTGGCGACGATTATCGCGAAGGGCCTTTCTTCCAGGCCATCACGGCTCCCTGCACCATCTCCGCCAAGAGCGGGTGTCATTCCTGCGGCCAGCCTGACGAAACTCAGCGATGGCAACCAGGCCGGGCTGCTGTGCGGATTCTCCAACAAATGTCCATCCCCCCACTATAATACCCTTTTTGGACCACGAGGAAGTTTTACCCGCCCGCAGCCGCCACATTTGCTGGTGATTTGAACTAATCCGTGACGGGCGCGTCGGCAACCGGCGTCCCGACCTCGAAAACCATAATCACATACAATTGCGGAAATTGGCTGCTGCCGAGGCTGGGAAGCACCTTCAAAGGGCGCTGTCCTGACGAGGAACCCAGCAAAAACGTGGCCCGGTCGCAACGGTTCCGTATCATGGCCCAAAAGACAGTTGTACCGCTTTAACGCTTGTAAGCCATGGTGGTCGCATCGATGTCGCGGGGACGCAACCTATTCGGCGCGAAAGCCTCCCGCGCAAGGAAATGGACACGGCTGGCTCATGAGGGAGTGAAAGTCTGTTAGGAACAGCAGGTTGCTTGCTTTGGGCTGGACACCGGTTTGAAACTTTTTTAGCCTCTGGGCATGTCGAAACCTATTGACGTGCCGCAGGCCGACGAACGAATCGTGTTGGAGGAACTCCAAGTCGAGTTGGTCCCTCTGGAGGATCTCCCTCGTTTTCAGTCGTTGCTCCGGCGGCATCATTATCTGGGAGGAATCAAGCCGGTGGGCCAACGGCTCTATTACGTGGCGGCTTGGCGTGGCCAGTGGCTGGCGTTGCTGGTTTTTTGCGCGGCGGCCAAACACCTGCGTCATCGGGAGAAGTGGATTGGCTGGACGGAAGCGCAGCGGCGCGCGCGTTTGGGCTTGGTGGCCAACAATGCCCGCTTCTTGGTTTTGCCGCATTGTCACTATCCCAATCTGGCGACGCGGGTCATGAGTCTGTGTCTGGCGAGGCTGGCGGGGGATTGGCAGGCCCGCTACGGTCATCCGGTGTGGGTGGCGGAGAGCTTTGTTGACACGCAGTTGTTCCAGGGCACGGCCTACAAAGCCAGCGGCTGGACCCAGTTGGGATCGACCCAGGGCTATGGCCGCTGCCAGCAGGACTACTATGTCAAACATGACCGGCCCAAGGCGCTGTTTGTCAAAGAACTCAAGAAAAAGGCCCGGCGCAGCTTGTGCGTCGAACATCTGCCGGCGGCGCTGGCGGCGGTGGTGGAAAGCAAGGTTCCGCCGCGCCCGACGCTTCGGGCCGGAGAATTGCGTTCCTTGCGCGCTCATTTTGCCGCCGTGCCGGATTTTCGCGGACGGGTGGAGAAATATCCATTGAGCAGCGCGCTGGCCATGGTGGCTTGCGCTCATCTTTGTGGGGCGCCGCGCGGCCATCGGGATTTGAAGGCCTTTGCCCGGCGCTTCACCCAGGCCCAGTTATGCGCCTTGGGGGTGCGCCGGGAGGCCAAGACTGGCCGCTATCCCTCCCCCAGCAAAGCCACTTTTGGCCGGGTGTTGTGCGCGGTCGATCCCTTGCGCCTGGAAGAGGCCTTGTTGGAGTGGCAGAGGCAGGTGCGAGGGGCAGCGCCCCAGGAGGACTTGCTGGCTGCCGACGGGAAAGCCTTGCGCCACGCCCAAGGCGCCCAAGTGGTCACGCTGATCCATCCCGCCAGCCAGTATTATCGCGGCAGCCAATTGGTCGAAACCAAGTCCAATGAAATCCCCGCCGTGCGGCAGTTATTGGAGCGGGTCGAGGCGGCTGGCTGTCTGGTCGGCATCGACGCCCTGCACACTCAACGGGACACCGCGCGGCAAATCGTGCAGGAGGCTGGGGCTGACTTCTTGTTGACGGTTAAAGCCAACCAGAAGGAATTGCGTCAAACCCTGGCCCAGCGGCTGCCCACCCCGGAGCAGTTTTTTTCCCCCTCCCCAGCCCCTGCCGCCCCACTGGGCGCAGACCGGGCCGGAGAAAAACCGGGGCCGGACTGAAATCCGCACCCTCTGCGCCGCGCCCATCAGCCCCGAGCAAGCCTGCTTTCCCGCCGCCGCGCAGAGCGCGATCATTCTCCGGCAGGGCTTGGGCGACCAACCCGACCTCCAGTATCTGCTGACCAGCCGCGCCCCTGAACGCTTGAGCGCCCCGCAATGGCTGGCGGCGCAACGCGCTTACAGGGGCATCGAAGCCGGACTGCACCAGCGGCTGGATGTCAGCGCCGCTGAGGATCGCAGCCGCGTGCGCCATCGCAATGCCGCGTGGGTCTTGGGAATGTTCCGCCGCATCAGTGTGAGCCTGTTCATGCACTGGCGCAATCAAGACTCCAAGCGGGCCAAATCCACCTTGGCCGATTTTCATGAAGAAATGGGCTTGGAACACCAACGCCGCGCCTTCGCACTGGTCAACTCGAAGGAATCGCGCGCCTTGGAGGCTTCATGAGCCAGCCGTGGGAAATGGATTATGCTTAGCGAA
>PLGF01000026.1 GCA_003138485.1 Verrucomicrobiales bacterium
GCATGAGTCGTCTTGATCTAAATAACATTCTTGCCGAGCGCGGCATTCCCATGCATTACGGGCAGAAGGACCTCGAAGAAGACCTCGCGTATGCCCGCAGTTGTCAGTGACACCTCTGTCATCAGTAATCTGGCCGCCGTTGGTCAGGCGGTACTGCTGCGCATTGAATTTGGAACAGTCTTTGTTCCGCCCGCTGTGTGGCGCGAGCTTCATGCAAGAACAAGCCTGCCCGGCGCGGTGGCGGCAGATTCGGCGCGCGAATCCGGCTGGCTGGTCGTCCAAACGCCGAAGCCGAGCGAGACATTTAACCAATTGTTGGCTGAATTGGATTCCGGTGAAGCGGAAGCGATTGCTCTCGCGTACGAACTTAAACCAGCCACCGTGTTGCTGGACGAAACTGATGGTCGTGCCGAAGCCCGCCGATTAGGTTTGGCAACGATCGGCACCGTCGGCATTCTCGCTGGCGCACGACAATCCGGGCAGCTTCAAAAAATCAAGCCCTTGCTCGACCGTTTGATGAGAGATTTTCGCTTCCCTTCACCCGCTCCATCACGTTCGCGTGCCGCTCCGTTTCCTCAACTCACAGGTCGGTGTCCAGCGTCGTGGCCGGACAGCCCCGCAGAATGGCGGCGCTCATCCCGGCGACTTGAAACCGAATTTTTTCCTGCTGGAGCGCGTGAACAAGCCGTGCGAGCGGAGGAAGTTCTCGTGCAGGCGCCAGCGCTCGTCCGGGCTGGCGGCGAGACTGCGCGCGAACAGGTGCCTTTCGTCCTCGCTCAAGCCGGGTTCGCCGCGAATTTTTCGCAAGACCGGGGCGATTTTTTTTCCATGATGCGAATCTACCTGAAGCCGCGTCATCGGTCTAGGCGGAATTCAAAGGTGTGTGATTAGTCTTGCAATATATTGTCTGACGTGGTAATCAAATCTCTAATGGCAAAGCGAATGACTGCTTGCTTGAGGAGGCGCCGGGCGGGAAACGTCTGGTTGGCTTGGCTGACGTGCGCGTTCGTGGCCGCGATTTTTGGCGCTCTTCGCGCGGCGGATGCCGTCCCTTCCTCAAACACAATCACGGCTTCGCTGGAATACCAGGAAGCGGGCTATAGCGTGGTCAACTGGGGCGTTTCCGTGACGACGCAGGCAACGCCGTTCAAGAAGGAGCCGGCGGTTTCGGGCAGGGTTATTCGCGGCGTTCTGAATTTCGGCGGCGCGGCCAGCAACTCGATTCCTTTTCTCTGGCAGCGCGACGCGGGGAAACTTGCCCTGGACCTCAATCGAAACGGGGATTTGACGGACGATCCGTCCGGCGAATTTTCGACACACATGACGGCGCCGGGTCGTGTAGAGATGTTTCCCGGTGTCCACATGGTTTTCGACACCCCGTCCGGCAAGTGCCAGGCGCTGGTGGACCTCTCTCTCTATGATTACACCCAGCAGCCGCTGTGCTTCTGCGCGGTGCATTCTTTCTGGCAGGGCAGGGTGACGTTGCAGGGGCGCGACTGGCAGGCGGGCGTCGTCCCAAATGGGTTGACGCAATCGAAACCGTTCGAGAACTGCCGGTTGCTGCTGCGTCCGTGGAATGAGCGAACCGCGCCGTTCAGCGCGGACGATGGTTCTCTTGCCTGCGTTTCCTTTTCGCGAAATCTTTTTCTGGATGGCCATGCCTATCAAGTGGACTCGATCGCCCGCGCGGAAAATGGTGGAGCCAAACTGGCGCTCCAATTCACCGAAAAATCCGTCACTCTGGGCGAAGTGAACGTCGCGGGCCAATTCATCCAGCGCCTCGAACTTCCCGGCGGACCTTATCTGGTGGTGCTTGATCGACCTGCAGGCATCGTGAAAATCCCCGTCGGCACCTATGACCCGCCCAACGTCCATCTCGAGAAAAATGGCGTCGCTGCCAATTGCGTCCCCAGCCAGCAGGGAGGCGGCAGCCGGATTTCCGCGGGCGGCAAGACGCCGGTGGTGGTGGATGTCGGCGGGCCGTTGACAAATAGTGTTTCCGTCGTCCGCCAAGGGCAGGATTTGGTTCTCAATTATCGGCTGGTTGGGGCGGGCGGAGAAACTTACAAGATGGCGAACACGGATTCCACCAAGCCGCCGGGGTTTGTGATATCCAAAAACGGAAGGAAACTCGCCTCCGGCGCGTTTGAGTTTGGTTGAGGGGGCACCTGTTCGCACTCATGGCGAGTGCCCCTGACTGCTGGCGGCAACCTGGCTATTGCCGCGTCGTTCGACCTCGGAGGGCTGGGCGCGAAGGAAGGCGCGCCGGTGACGTACACTTGGGTGCTGCCCAGCTTCATGCCGATGTTGCTGCCTTGGCTGGCCATTTTGGGTTTGCTCGCCTTGAAACCGAATCGTTGCGCCGCGGCGTGGTGGATTTGGCTGCCGCTCGGTTGCCTGATCGCGGTCACCCTGGCGCCGATGGAAATCCTGCCCGCGGGCACAAACTTTTTCCTCGATGCCATCGCCGCGCTGACGGCGGGTCTGGGGGCGGTTTGGCTGCTGTCAAATCATATCCAGCGACAACATGGGTTCGTCACCTTTTTGTGGGTCCTTTGCGTCCTGGCCGGTTTCAGCGCGCTGGCCTTCGTGTCGGAACGGGGCTGGGATTTTACGCAACAAACGATGCAAGGCGGGATCATTCTGGCTGTGGGCGTTCCGGTCAGTGCGGCGGCGCTGGGCCTTTGCGGCGTGATTTGCCGGCGCCGCTACCGTCCACTGAGCCTTTATGCGTGGCTGCTCCTCGTGCTGGTTGTCCTCTGGCTGGCGATTGCGTTGCCATTCTTTTTGATTGCCACGATCTCTTCGGGCGGAGGAGTTGAGTGGAGCCAGTTCCTTGTCCCCGTCCTGGCGGTGGGGATGTTCCATTTCGTGGTGCTGGCGCCGTTCCTGATACTTTCCTCCGCCAATCCCTTTTATCGCGAGCGGCTGAAGGCGTTGCTGGGCGTCAAGCCGGACGAGCCGCCGCCGATTGCGCCTTTGGCGGACGGCGCCTTGAAGACGTGAAGTCGATGAACAATCAAACATCCACACTATGATGAAATGTTCCCGCGGACTTGTTCTGGCCGGAATGGTTCTGGCCGGCAGCGCATACGCGCAGTCTGAGCAATGGCTCGAATACCACACCAGCGCCGAGATGCGCGCCTACCACGGGCTGCAAGTGTCCACCAACCCGCCCGCGGGCGTCGCGCTGCCCAAGCTCAACGCAACGGCCTATTTCGCGCGGTGGAAGACGCCCATGGACCCCTCCGGCGGCCGCTGGCTCTGCTTCGACCGCTCGCGCAAATCCGGGCCTTATGACCGCCTCTACATTGATAGCAGCGGCAATGGACGGCTGGACGACAAGACGCCCATCCCGTTGGATCCGAAGTCCCCCTACTCCAGTTCCGGTTCCTATTCCGCTTTTGCGCCAACACCGCTTGTTTTCAAGGGCGAGGACGGGCCGATCACCTATCATCTGATGTTTCTGTTCTATCAGTATGAGAAGGCCAACGCGCAAGCGTATGTCTCTTCCGCGGGCTGGTATGAGGGAACGGTCAATTTCGACGGCGTCAAGAAACACATCCAACTCATCGACGGCAATGTCAACGGCACGTTCGACGACATGGAGGCGGACCCGTATGAAAGCGACCGTGTCAAAGTCGATGGCGACAAGACCAGCGAACGGTTCCTGGGCCGGATGTTGGAAGTGGACGGGAAGTTCTTCCGCATCGAAGTGGCCCGCGACGGCGCGTTCGTGAAGGTGCAAAAGGCGGAGAACGTCGCTCTCGGCCAGGTGCATGTGCCGGAAAACATCTCCGAATTCGGCGCTTTCGGCCCCAACGGGCATTTCGTGCGCGTGCCGGCCAACGGCCAGCTTTCCCTGCCGATAGGCCACTATCGCATGGTCAGTTGGCTGATCAACCGCAAGGATGAAAAAGGGGCGTCGTGGACGCTCACCGGCTCCGGTTTTCCCGAATCCGCCAACTTCGAGGTCGCCGCTGATAAAACGGTGGCGCTGGAGATAGGCGAGCCGGTGACGGGCGTGCTCAAGGCGACGGAAAGCGCCGGGCGGCAGATTGAGTTCAGCCTTCAGTTCGAGGGCCGGCAGAAGGAAGCCATCCAGATGCTTCGCGGCGGCGAGCGCCCGCAGGGGCCGAAACTGATCCTCGCCAACGCCCAAGGCAAGGAGTGCTATACCAACAGCTTTGAGTTTGGATGAGGTGGCGTTTGCTCGCTCTCATGGCGGGAGCCCAAAGATGTTCAGCGTCCGTTGATTGGCAACGTCAAAATCGTCAGCCCCTTCCAGGTGCTGTCAAGTTCGTTGACACTCGAACCGAAGAAATAGTTTTACATTACATGAATGCGACCCGGCGAATCTTCCTGGTTTCCGCCGCCGCGGTGCTCTTGGGCGTCCACACGAATGCCCAGATGCTGTCGCGCGCGATGGTTCAAAAAGCAACCGACGTGGGCACGAACGACAGCGCCCACGAACTCAAATGCTCCGGCACGGTCACGGACGCCGCGGGCCATCCGCTGGCCGGCGCGACGGTCGAGTATTGGAGTTACGAGGGGAATTCGTTCATGGCGCACGCTCCGACAGCGAGAAAGCAAATCATCACGGAAGGTAATGGTGCTTTTGAATTCCAGGTTTCGCGGGCGGTGGGCGTCTTGCTGGCGCATAAGCCGGGACTGGCGCCAGGTTGGGCGAATTTGAACGAACTGGGCATTGACGCCGGTACTGACGAGCATTTGGTGCTGACTTCGCCAGGGACGCTGGCCGGCGTGGTAGTGGACGAAGCGGACAAACCGGTCGCCAACGCCGATGTTTTCGCGGCTATAGCCATGTACGCCAATCCTTCCGAAGACGGAGCGCTGAGGGCAAATTACTTTTTCTTGGGCAAGCTCGCCCGCGACACTTTCGCCGCCCGCACCGACGCCGCCGGCCGCTTCCGCATCGAAAACTTTCCCACCAATGCCACGGCCGTCCTGACGGCTGAGGCGGCGGGAAAAGCTCAGAAGGGACAGGAGCAGATGTTTGACGAATCAGGCTCCCTGCCTTGGCATCCGGGCCAGGAAGACATCAAATTGGTCATGGGATCCGCCGGGGGCATCGAAGGCAAAATTGTTGTCGAGGGTGGCAATCAACCGCCGCCCCTGACAAAGCTGACGGTTCAACGCGACGGGCCGCAGGGTTCCATCGGGATGTACACGCGCGAGCCGGCGCCATCCGGCGCGGACGGAGCGTTTCAGTTCAAAGACCTGGCTGCCGGCTCTTACCGCATTAATGCCAACTTCGGCGTCAACGGCGTGTCTGATTGGGTTGCGGAAGCGGTTCCTGTTTCGGTTGAAGCCGGGCAGATAGCGCGCGGAATAACTGTCACGGCATCCCGGGGCGGGATCCTGGAGGCGGTTGTTTTGGGCCAGGATGACCGCAAACCGCTCGCGGATGTCATGGTCAACGCCTACAGGTACAGCTATCAATCCGCCGCCAAGTCCGACAGCAACGGCATCGCCCTCTTGCGGCTCCCGCCGGGTGATTACCAGCTCATGACACCCAGTCAGGCCGGAACTTCCGCCAGCGTGGAAGCGGGCAAAACCAACCGCGTGGAAATCGAAGTTGCCGCGCCGAAGAAGATCACCGGCATCGTCCGCCGGCCGGACGGCCAACCGGCGGCTGGTTTGCCGGTGCAACTCGTTGGTGTTTTTGCCCCCAGCAGAACCACCATGAGGACCGATGCCGCCGGGAAGTTCGAACTGGAGAACTACCAGCCCCAGATGATCGGACAACGCAACACCCCGTGCATTCTCATTCGCGACGTGGAACACAATCTGGCCGCGGCACAAGACCTTGATGAAGACAGCGGCCCTCTGGACCTGAAACTTGTGCCGGGGCTGACGCTTGCCGGCCGGGCGGAATGCGACGGCAAACCAGTGACAAACGCAACCGCGACTGTGATTTTCTGGACCGGCAACAGCGGTATGCACATGGGCGGTTTGAGCCGCAGCACCAACGCGCCCGGCAGATTTGAAATTCCAGCCCTTCCACCCGCCCGGAAATACGGCGTCAGCGTCTCGGCTCCGGGTTATGGAAGTGTGATGCGCAACGATGTGAGCGCCTCCGCTGAGCCAATACGCATGGAACTCGATCCCTTTGAACTTAAACCCGCCAACCTCAAGCTCGCCGGCCAGGTGCTCGACGCGGATGACAAGCCGGTCGCCAGGATCAATGTCATGTTGTATGGCGAAGGCCAGCCCAACGGGAACACAAGCACGGACCGCGAGGGACGATTCCGGTTCGAGCGCGTCTGCGAAGGAACCGTTAATCTCCAGGCCAATGGCGGCGGTTCGTTCGGCGCCATTTCGGCTGAAGGCGGCGATACGAACGTTGTTCTGCGCCTCGGCCAACAGCAGATGCGCACTTCCATGCCCGGTTCCACCGCGCACAAACTCCAAGGCACGGTGACGGACGCTGAGGGCAAACCCGTCGCGGGCGCGGAGTTGGCCGTGTTTCCATCCTCCTTTGGCAACCCGCAGTGGACAAAGGCCGGCACGAACGGCGCCTACCACTTGACATGGGAAATCCAGCAGTGGCAAATGCAGCAATCCGGCGGCGGAGGGATTCTGGTCGTCCGCTTTCCGGCCCGCAACCTGGCAGGCATCGAAGATGTCCCGGAGGACACGACCAACCTCGACGTGAAATTGAAAGCCGCCATGACCGTCGCCGGCTTGGTCAGCAATCCTGACGATTCTCCCCTGGCTGGCGCGCAAGTCAGTGTCATGCTCAAAGCGGGCAACACCTACGGCCAGCTTGGCGAGCAACAATTCACCTGCGACGCGCACGGCCGCTACGAAGTCAAGTGCCTTCCAGCAGACGGGCAGTACCTGGTTTCCGCGTCAGCCAAAGGCCACGGTCAAATCCAGCAGCAATTCCAAGGCGATCCCGAAACCAATCGCACGGAGCTAGCGCCGTTTGTCCTCCAGTTGGCCAACTGTGTGTTGGCCGGCCAGGTGCTCAACGAAAATGACAAGCCGGTTTCTGGCGCCATGGTGCAAATTACCGGCAATGGCCAGCCAAGTGAGAACGTGACCACCGACAGCAAAGGCCGGTTTCACTTCCAGGTTTGTGAAGGACAGGTTCAACTCTTCGCCAATTCCCCCCAAGGCGGCGGTTTCGCCCAAGCCCGCGCTGAAGCGGGCGACACCAACGTGGTGCTGACTTTAGGCTCCCAGGGGAGGATACAACAGTCGCCGCCTCGCGCCGCGCTCAAAGGCAGTCCGCTGCCGGATTTGGCGGGCGTGAATCTCGCGGGCGACGCCGCGCCTGCAAGCCAGGCGTTGTTGTTGTGCCTGTTCGATGCCGGGCAACGTTCCTCGCGCCATCTCGTCCAGCAGTTGAATCAACAAGCCGCCGCGCTGCGGCAGCAGAACGTCACCGTGCTGGGAGTTCAAGCCGCCGTCACCACCGATCAGATTCTCAATGACTGGAAGACCGCCAGCCCGGTGTCATTTCCTCTTGGACGTGTCACGGAGAAATCGGAGAAAACCAAATGGGCCTCCGATGCCCCCGGCTTGCCGTGGCTGATTCTCACCGACGCCGCCCATCGCGTCATCGCGGAAGGCTTCCCGTTGGAGGAATTGGACGCACAGGTCAAAAAACTGGCGAAGTGAGATAAGGGCGCAGATCAGCTTTTATCGAGGCCTTTAGCCGTAGCGCAGGTTTCCAAACCTGCCCCACGCACAAGCGTCTTCCCGACAATTTGTTCACTTCTGCCGCCGATTTCCAAATCGGCCCCGCGCCTGCGGGTTTGGAAACCCGCGGGACAGCAGACTTGGAAGTCGGCGTTACAAAAACTGATTTGCGCCCAAGTGAGATAAGAATGTTTACTGTCACTTGACAGTTTAGCCAGACGCGCTAAAAATTCCGGCGAGGATTATGAGCCATAAAACCTATCTTAATCTCGACTGTATTGAAAACGTTTCATCAACGGCGTTTCAGGAGCAGGAACCGTATCCCTGGGCGCTTATGCAGGGGACGCTGATCCCCGCGGCCTGGGACACTCTCCGCGCAAACCTTCCCGACATGTCCCAATTTCAGCGCATGGTGGGCGTCAAGCGCGGCTACGGGCAGGCTCCCCACAACCGCGGACTGCTGCACTATCGGGACGGGATGGCTGTCGCGGAGCCTTGGAGAGAGTTCATAGCCGAACTTCACGGGAAGGCCTATGACGCGTTCCTGCGCCGGATGCTGGGCCTGGGGCCTGACCAGCAGATCATCCTCACGATGGAGTGGTACTACGCCTGGCAAGGCTGCTCCGTATCGCCCCACTGCGATGCCCGCCGAAAGCTGGCCACGCACATCTTTTTCTTCGCGACTGACGAGGACTGGCCGCGGGAGTGGGGAGGCGACATCCTGATCCTGGACGACCAAGGGCGCCACAAGGCCCACTCGGCGCCGACCTTCAACGATCTGAAAGTGGCGGCATCCCTGGACCTGCGGAAAAACGGCAGCCTTCTCTTCCAGCGCACCGACCATTCCTGGCATGGAGTGCAGCCGCTGAAATCCCCCCGTGAGGACGTTTATCGCAAGCTTTTCATCATCACGATCAACATCCCCACGCTACAAGTCTGGTGGCGCCGCGTCCGCGGCAAGGACCCCGACGGCTATCCCTTCAAGGCGGAGTGATGTCGGAGCGTCAAAGCGGGTCGAGGGCAAATTCTCCCAATGGGGCGGGGGCGGCATTGTCGGACGGGACAGCCGCTTCCGGCACGGTGACCGCGGCGCGCAATCGGGCGATGACGACCGCGGGTTCATTGTCGAGATTTGGCGGGGGGGGAATCTTTGTTGGATCGAACAACTTGACTTCGAGAAAGTAATTGCCCTGAGGCACCTGCTGGAAAACAGCCGTGCCATCCGGGCCGACCGTACCGGCAAGGGTCTTCTGCCGGGCCAACGCCGCCAGGACGGAGGGATCATGAATGTATCGCAAGCGGGCGGCTTCATGCGCTTCGAGGGTTATGAAATCATTGTTGACCGGCTCAGGCGGAACCTGGACATCGGCGTTCAAGGTGGCCAGGGCGTTGGACCAGTTTATCGCGTCCATGCCGGGCGGGGCCTCTAATTGCGCTGAGACAGTTCGGCCGGCGGCGCCCATCTTCACGGTTTTGGTTTCTCCCGCCGCGAGGGCAACGGATGTTTGCATCGTGGCAACCTGCCAACTTCCTGATCCCGCCGCGTTGCAACTCAATTTGAAAATCCCGGCGGGCACTTTTTCAAAAACAAAACGTCCGTCATTATCACAAGTGGCTCGATAAAGAATTGAAAGCGTGTCGGTAAAGCCCAGCTTCAGGTTTTCCAGAATGATTTCCCCGCCTGGCGCGGCTTTGTTTCCAACTGCCACAGCGCCCTCGATGCGCGCCCAGGGGGAAAGGGTGGCGTCCACCTTTTGCGGTCCGGCTGTGATGGGAATCACCGCCCAGCCAGCATCATGGAAGATCACCAGGTTTCGGGGCAGGAGAGGCTTTGTCAGTTTGAATTGGCCATTGGCGTCGCTTTCATTTGTTGACATCTGGCGAGACCACCCCGCCGGACCGTCCGATGGAACCGGTCCGGAACCCTTGGTCGTAAAAGCTAACCGCGCCCCGGCGGCCGGTTCCCCAGCGGGTGTGCGCGCCATGCCCTCGACCGTCCCTCCGCGCTTCAATTTGAAATCCAATTTCTGGTCGCCCTCCTCGCGTTCATAAACTCGGGACACTGCCGCGTCGTAACCTTCGGCCTCGACGGTCATGATCCAGGCCTCCTGCCATCCGAGCGGGAAGTCCTTGCGTGAGAGTTCGATATTCATTTCGCCGTTGGTTCCGTCGAAGTTCTGTGACGGTCCCTGTGGAATGTTGCCGACCATAATCTGGTGGCTTACTTTCATCTGGAAATGGTCCAGCGCCGTCCCGGAATCGGCGTCGGTCACACGGCCTGTGACGCGGACGATTTCATTGCCGCCGGCGCGCAAAGTGATGAGAGATTCGTTGGTGGAAGCGCGCAACCTGACGAGGCGGGCGGCATAGCCGGGTGCGCCGATCTCCAGAGCCACCTCATTGGTTGGCGCTCCACGCCAGGAGAACTGCCCGTTGAAATCCGTTTTGTCCGACCAATTGAGGCATTGGCCACGATTAAGAAAATCGGGAATTGAAACGGCGGCGGCGGAGAGGGGGAGTCCGGCTTCGCTCACCACCCGTCCGCGCAAGGGCATTTCAGGAGGAAGTTGAAGACGGACGGGTTCCATGCCCGGTTGGATGCTGACGATGGCGGAGACGGAGGCGAAGCCTTGAGCGGAAACGCCGAGTATGACCTCGTGGTGTGGGCGATTGGTCAGGCAAAATCGGCCCGAGGCATACGTTACACTTTGCGACAGAACTTGGAGGTTGCCGCGTTGGGTGGCTTCCACGACATTCGCTCCCGTGATCGGAGCGCCGGCATAGTTGACAACGATGCCCTCGACATTGATCCCTTGCGGAATGACCAGGCGCGCGGTGCCGTTTTTTAACTCGGAGAATGACACTCTCGGCAAGGTTTCCGCGTGGATGGCGATCCCCTCGGGCGTCTGAAATTTGTGCATGGCTCCATCCGGCCCCACCATCTCAATTTGAAGCGCGCGCACATCGGCCGGATAATGCTCCAGCTTGAAGCGGCCCCCGGCATCAGTCACAACAGGCTTTGTTTCCGTGGGCAAATAGTATAGGGAGTAATCTTCCTGGTGAACCACGGGCGTTCTGATGAGATGGCCCTGGCCATCCGATCCCATTGATGTGCGCTCGCCTTTGCAGTTACTACCAAAGGCGCCGATGCGCATGCCCGCCAGCGGTTTTCCCGAATCGTCCATGACGACGCCGGACAGAGTCACACCGCGCGAGAGCTGAACGGTATGCTGATCGGGCACAACACTGAGCACCATTCCCGTGGTGGAAGACCAGCGCATGACACGCGTGGCGTAACCCGGCGCATTGACGGGGCATTCGCAATAGTCCCCACGGTCCCCACCCGGCACATTTTCGGGAATGGGCACCCTAGCCGTGCCATCCGGGGCGGTCTTAAATGGATTCTGGAATTCCGGCACTGACACCCCGTTGACATAGGGAGTCAGCGTGGCACCTTGAATTGGCGCGCCGGTTTTTGCGTCCAGCACTGTCACCAGCAACGCGTGCGACGCGCCGTGCGTATTTCCTGATTTGGAGGCGAACCAGTTTGCCGGCGTTCTGGGTTCCGGTTTGCGCGCAAGGGCGGACGCATTAGTGGCAACGGCGGATGAAATGGCTGGCCCTTGCCAGTAGCGCGCCGCCGTTGGCAGAACAAGCGCCGCAACAACCACGGCTGTCGCGCCCGCGGCCACCTTCAGAAATTGCGCCCAGCGCAACGCGGCCAGCACGTTGGTTAACAGTGCCGAACCGGCCGCGCCCGCCCCCGCGGCTCCTTGAGCAATCACCACCGCCGTGATTTTGCCGGCCAGCGGGAGGGATCTCGCGGCCTCCGCCGCTTCCCTGGTCAATCCAGCCGCCAATGCGACGGCGGAAATCTCCGCCCCGTGGCGGCTGAAAGTTCGCCGGAGTTTTTCCAGGGCGCGCGCGACGCGTTTCTTGGCCGCTTCCTCGTTCAACCCAAGCGCCACGCCCACGTCGCGCAGGGATTGCTGCTCAAAGTAGCGGAGCAGAATGGCGTTGCGGTCCGTTTCGCCCAGATGGGCAAGAGCCTCGTCCAATTGAGGACCGTGGCGCAGCCAGGAGGGATCGGATGAAGAAGTGGATTGCATGGCAAGGGCTTCCTGTTCGCGCCGCCGTCTGCGTTGCTCGGCGGTCAGCGCGCGCGAGGTCACGAACCTTGTGGTCCGATACAGCCAGCCGGAGAGGATGGCGTCGCGTCCGATGCGCTTGGCTTTGCCTGCCAGCAGAATGAAGACCGTTTGCGCGATGTCTTCGGCGAGGGCGTTGTCGCCCGTCATGCGCCGGGCCGTCCCGAAAACCAGTGGAAGATGGCGATCCACCAGAGATCGAAAGGCGGCTTCCGAGTTTTGTTCGGCGAAGCTTTGCAACAGTTGCGCGTCATTCATATCAGCGATGCTTTAACTGTATATCCGCGCCGGGCCGTCTTTGGGGACATTTATTTCGGTATTTCCCCCCCGCCACCGGTTCAGATGGATTCGGGTTGAAGTATCGGCCGCACTCTGTCAGAATACCTGTGATGAGGCCCGCCGGAAATGAATCATGCCTGCCATCGGCAGGTGGCGCGGGGACCCGGCGCGGAGGTGTGGGGCGACCTGGTGGCGCTCCTGGTCTTCAAAACCAGCGTGGGACTCAACAAAGTCCCAGGTGGGTTCGATTCCCATCCACCTCCGCCAATTTCGCGTAGCATGTTCAAACGAGTTCCACAGCCGCCGATCAATCCCGCCTTGCGCGCGCGGGAAGGGCGCGATTTCTGGCCCGCATTCGTCGTCGCGGTGGCCGGCGCGTTGCTTGGATTGTGCGGCGCGGGCCATCAGACCAGCGTCAATACCGTGGGCGGGAATGCCGCGTCGGAGGTTCAGTTGGTCAAGGCGTTCTCCTGCGGCGGCCTGCAATATCCAAACCAGGCCGCCCCGCCGCCGCCCAAGCTGGATGGAGTGGCCAATCCTGGCGAGGCGCTGGATCGTTGGGCCAAAGAACAGGCCCATTTCCAGCCGCCCACCTGGAAGCTCCGCGTCGATGCCGCCGCGAAAACGCCCTGTCCGACTTGAGTACACTAAATTGCGGCCACACGGCGTGGCCGGCTTGTTCCCATGGAATGTCCTGTACCCAATTGCCCTGAATGGAAGCCGGCCGCGCTCGGTCGGAAGGTGTCGCGTTGGCGTCCGTGGGTGCAGAGCGGTTTTCTGGCCGTGTGGCTGGCGCCCGCGGGCCGATGGCTGCACGGCATTCCCGGTTGCGTGTTCCACTGTTACTCGTGTCCGTTGTCGTCCTTCGCCTGCCCGATAGGCGTGATGGCCAACTATGCGGCGGTGCTGCCGGTGGTGGGGGAAGTGCCGTATCTGCTGATCGGCGTGCTTCTGATGGTCGGCGCAGCCAGCGGTTCACTGGTGTGCGGCTGGGCTTGTCCGTTTGGGTTTCTCCAGGATTTGCTTGGCAAGATCACCACGCGGAAGATCAACCTGCCTTCGTGGACAGGCTCACTTCGTTATGTCGTCTTGGCCGGGCTGGTGATCCTTCTGCCGATGGTTCTCGGTTACAAAGGAATTCCCTTTGAGAAGCAGGTGATCTCCATCTGCCGGCTTTGTCCGGCCGGCGCGCTGGAAGCCGGCGTGCCTTATTCGTTGCAAAGCGTGCTGGCAGGCAATGGCTGGATGATGAGCGGGTTGAAGACGGGCATCCTGCTTTCATTCCTCGCGGCGGCGCTATTCATTCACCGGCCCTGGTGCCGGATGTTGTGTCCGCTGGGCGGATTGCTGGCGCTCTTCAACCGATTCAGCCTCTTTCACCTCCGGTTTAATCCGGCGCAATGCGTGGAATGCAACCTGTGCCGCAGCCGCTGTTCGATGGGCGTGAAAGTGGATCAAGCCGTGAATGTTTCCGGCTGCGTCCGCTGCCTGGAATGCGCCACCTGCGGAGCCATTGAACCGTGCTTCGCGCTGCCGCAAAAGGCGGCGGAACCGAAGAAGCCGGCCTGATCTATGGATTCCGCTCCAGGCACTCCTGATAAAACATTTTCACCGGAGCGCCGCCCATGGCGATGGCGCACCAGGCCGCCTCGTCCAATTGCGCCTGCGGGATGCCCATCTCGCGGGCTTTGCGCGAGTGCGCCTCAAAGCACGGCTGGCAACGGCTGCCGACAACCAGGCTGAACAGAATGAGTTCCTTCGTCTTCTCATCCAGCGCGCCGGCCGTTTGCACGGAGCGCATGAGCGCGCCGAAGGCCTTTTGCGATTCGGCGGCGGAGCCGGTCGCGCTTTCGTTTTGGAAGGCGTCCGCGCAGCAAACGTCGGAGTGGGGTTGAGCCTCTTTTGTGGGTGTCTTCATAAAATCCATTTTTGAAATTCCTGCCGCGCTCCCGTTCGACGGAGAAAGGAGAATCTTTCCGTCCGCGCCATCGACGATTTGCCCGATGACAAAACCGGCGGCGCCGCGCCGGGCCAGCGATTGCCGCAACATTTCGAGCCGCCCGGCCGGAACGGCGATCAGCAACCCGCCGGAAGTCTGCGCGTCGAATCCCAGATTCACCGACGCCTCATCCACGCCCGGCGCAATGTCAAGCGCATTGCCGACATACTCGCGGTTCCGCTCGATCGCGCCGGGAATGACCCCTTGGCGCAGAGCGTCCAACGCGCCGTCGAACGCGGGCAGCGCGTCCGCGAAAATCTCCGCGCCCAGTCCCCGCAGCATCCGCCGCAGATGCGCGAAGAGGCCGAAGCCCGTCACATCGGTGCAGGCCGACGCCCCGGCTTCCTTCATGGCTTGGGCCGCCGCCTCATTAAGCGTCGCCATGGAAGCTTCGGCGGCGGCGATGCCTTGGGGATGCACCCGGCCAATTTGATTGCAAAACGCCAGCACGCCGGAGCCAAGCGGCTTGGTCAGGACCAACGCGTCGCCGGCTTTTGGCTTTTCCAGCGCGGCAGCGACGGCGGGATCGATCAAACCCGTGATGGCGAAGCCCAGTTTGATCTCATCATCCTTGACGCTGTGCCCGCCCACGAGCGCGACACCGGCTTGCTTGAAAACCTCCATTGCGCCGTCAAGCATTTGAAAAATAATCTCGCCCGGCAGTTTTTCGGAGGGAAACGCCAGCACGCTCAACGCCGTGCGCGGTTGGCCGCCCATGGCGTAGATGTCGGAGAGACAATTCGCCGCGCAGATTTTGCCGAAGAGACGCGGGTCATCGACGCAAGGCGTGAACACATCCACGGTCTGCACCAGGCAAAGATTGTCCGCGATGCGATAAATCGCCGCGTCATCGGCGGCGGCGAGGCCGGAGAGGACCGCCGGGTCGTCCACCGCCGGGAGCCGGCCCAGCAGCGCATCCAAGTCGGCTGGCGCGATCTTCGAGGCGCAGCCGGCGTTGCGCGCCAGTTGTGTCAACTTGATCCCTGAAATGTCAATCCCCTCCGGGCGTTCGCCCGCGCAGGGGCAAATATCCTGTTCCCGCAGCACATCACACGGACAAGAGCGCCGCGTGTCGCAGATGCAATGGCCCAGGAGCTGCGAGCGCTCCATCACCCGGCGGCGTTTGGCGAAATCGATTGTCATGTCAACAGCTTTTTTGCCTCCGCTCCCGGCGTGCGGTTGTGGCCGGATCGAGCCGTGAAGCGGATTTTGTCGAGGTAATCCACCAGCGGCACGGCGAATTTCCGGCTGACACCCAGCGCGTCGCGGAATTCCATCGTCGAGAACGCCGGAGCGCGGCGGAACAATTTCAGGGCGGTCTGCTTGCCTGCTTCGACGGCCTCCCGGTGCATCCAAACCCGGTCATCCAAGCGCGCCACCACGCCGCGCTCGGCCAGCAGTCGAGCCATCGCGACGACCCGCGGCAGCGGCTCGTTGGCCGATGCGGCCAGCTCCTCCATAGCCGGGGGAGACCAGCCCGCCTGCCGCAATTTCGCGGCGATCTGGTCGCAGAGGCGCTGGTCGCCATCGGGCATCCGCGCGTTCCAGCCCGCCTGCGCGAGCAGGGCGCCGTTGCGTTCCAGTTGCTTCGATGCGAGCAGCGACTCCGCCGCGGCGTCAAGCAAAACGGGGTTGGATTTCAGCGCCGCCTGAAGTTCCTCGCGGCTCAGTCCGGCGCGTTGCGGGTTGGCGGCGTGAAAACTCCGGACGGCGGCAATAACATCGTTCGCCGTCTTTTGCATGACTTCGCGATGAAGCCATCCGCCGCCGGGGGCCTGAACCACCCGGTTTTCGGCCTGCAACCTTTCGAGCGCGCCGGCGATTTCTTCCGGGCGGCTCCAGCAAGTCTTCTGAAGACTGGCGACGGTGGCTGCCGATTGACTTTCACGCACCATCTGTTCGCACCAGCGCAGCGGATCCAGAACCGCCTGGCGCCGGGCGGCCAGCAGGGCGAGAGTCCAAGGCTTTTTCCGGCGCAAGCGGGCATCGCTCAAGCCCAGAATCCGCCCGCCGCCAATGGTCGTCAGCCCGCTGACGCCCGCGCCGGCCGCATTGGCGCGCGCCACAAACCGTTCGCCTGGCACGAGCGCCAGAGGCGCGGCGAAACGAAGCTGGACAAATTGTTTTTGACCGCCTGTCATCGCGGTGTCTTCCAGCATCGCCACCCGCGCCGAAATCGAGGCGGTTCCAACGTGGAGTTGCACTTCCAGGTAATCTTCGATGTTGCCTTGGACCGATTTCAGGATTTCCAATTCCGCCTCCGCCATGATGGCCGGCTGGAAAGAATTTGACGCGCACAGAACCATGCCGCGCCGGACCGCTTGGTGATCCAGCTCCGGTATGTTCAGCGCGACACATTCGCCCGCGTTTGCCTCCGTGGCGTCCTGCCCATAGACCTGCAGGCGGCGGACGTGTCCGGCCAGGCCGGCGGGCAACAGGTGAAGTTCGTCGCCGGCGCGGACCTGGCCATGCGTGGGAATTCCGGTGACCACCGTGCCCGCGCCGCGGATGGTGAACGCGTCCTCAACCCACAGCCGGAAAGGCCCGGCGCGGGGCCGGTCTTCGCAAGCGTCCACGGCCCTGTTGAGCGCCTCAAAAAAATCGTCGAAGCCTTCGCCGGTAATGTTGGAGACCGGCGCGATCTGCGCGTCAGCCAGAAAAGTTCCCGCCAGCAGGCGGCGCAAATCCTGGATCACGAAACTTCGCCGCGGGGCATCCACAAGATCAATTTTCGTCAATGCCACCAACCCGTGGCGCAATCCCATCAACGTGAGGATGTGCAGATGCTCGTGCGTTTGCGGCATGATCCCGTCGTCCGCCGCGACGACAAAAATCACCACGTCAATGCCGTGCGCCCCGGCGGCCATGTTGCGGATGAAATCGACGTGGCCAGGCACATCGACGATGCCGACGATCCGCTTGTCCGCCATTTGGCAGGGCGCGAAGCCGAGGTCAATCGTCAGGCCGCGCTCTTTTTCCTCCGCCAGCGTGTCGGTCTCGCAGCCGGTCAGCAGCTTGACCAGCGCGCTCTTGCCGTGGTCCACATGCCCGGCCGTTCCGAGCATGATGTTTCGACGCGCGAGGGTCATGCGGCGATGCGGCCAAAGGCCGCGGCGACCGCCGGCGCTTGTTCGGCGGTCAACGTGCGAACATCCAAACAGACCCTGTCGTTTTCGATTCGGCCAAAAACACAGGCGCTGTCCAGGCGCAGCCTCCGCGCCAATTGGGAGGCGCTCATTACGGGCAGGGTAACGGTCACGACCCAACTTGGGATCGCCTCGGTCGGCAGGGAACCGCTGCCCAAAAACGCCTGGCTGGCGGCAATTTCAACTTTCGCCGCGGGCGCCTGGGCGCGAATCAGGCGCGCCAGTTCCTGGGCTTGGGATTGCAACGCGTCCAAGGGCGCGCTCATCATGCGATAGGTCGGATGTTCGCTTCGCAGCCGTCCCAGATCGCGGAACAGGTGCAGCGTCCTTTCCAGAATCATCAGACAGGTCTTGTCCACGCGCACGGCCCGCATTAACGGATGCCTGCGAAGTTTGTCGATCAGCGCCTTCCGTCCCACGATGACGCCGCATTGGCCGGCCCCAATGAGTTTGTCCCCGCTGAAAAGGACCGCGTCCGCTCCGGCCTCGATGGATTCCCGCACGGTCGGCTCGTGGGGCAGGCCGAAAGCCCGCAAATCCACCAGAGCCCCCGCGCCGAGATCGTCAATCAAAATGATATTCCGGCCATGGGCCAGTCCCGCCAGCTCGCGAAGGCCGACTTCGCTGGTGAAACCGACCACCCGGTAATTGCTCGGATGCGCCCGGAGGATGGCGGCGGTGTTGTCCGTGAGGGCGTTCTGGTAATCCTTGAGATGCGTGCGGTTGGTCGCGCCCACTTCGACGAGTCGCGCTCCGCTCTGCGCCATCACTTCCGGCAGACGGAACGAGCCGCCGATCTCAATGAGCTGTCCGCGCGACACGATGACCTCCCTTCCCGCCGCCAGCGCGGCCAGCGCCAGGAGGGTGGCGGCTGCGTTATTGTTGACTACAGTGGCCGCCTCGGCGCTGGTCAGTTCCGTCAAAATATATTCGACCAGCTCATCGCGTTCGGCGCGTTCGCCGGAATCGCGGTCCACCGCAAGCGTGCAATAACCCTTCAATCCGCCCATCATCGAATCCACCACGCCCGCCGGCAGAACCGCGCGGCCCAGGCCGGTGTGCAGGATGATGCCCGTCGCGTTGATGGCTTCGCGCAGATGCGGTTCGGTGGCCTGCTCAAGCAATGTATTTGCGCGGGCCAGCACTCCTTCGACATTGACGTGCTGCGTGCCGCCGGGGCCGGCGTCGCCGTTGAGGAGTTGCCGCCGCGCTTCGGCCAGCGCCCGGCGCAGGCAGTCGGTCACCAGGGACTGTGGCTGCCGCAGGAGCCAGCCTGCGGCCGTCTGGCTTTTCAGCAAATCCGTGACCGCCGGCAGCGTTGCAAGCAATTCCTGTTTCTCATCGCGCATAAATTTTCACTATCCGCCGCCAGCCGGACGCTGGTTGACGATCCACAATCCGACCGTTTGGCTGTCCTTGATGTAGATTCTGTTTCCAGCGACGACGGGGTGGGTCCAGGTGTCGGAATCTCCCACGGTGTATCGTGCCAGCGGGGTGTAAGTTTTCCCCGGCTCGAAAACGAGCAGTTCGCCCTTGGTTCCAAGCGCCAGCATCACCTTCCCCGCATCGACCAGCGACGCGTATTGTCCCAGGTTCACGGCTTTGTCCCAAAGTATCGCGCCATTTTGGGCATCGGCGCAGAAAAGGCGCTCGCTGAAGCTGTAGAGCAATCCGTCCTTGAGCACCGGCGTGGTGAAGTGCGTGGCCAGGTTCGTGGCGCTCCAGAGCGGTGTCGCCGCCCATGACCCGCCCTGCGCCTCTATCTTCACCGCCGACATCCCTTTGGCCGGCCCCGCGAAAATCACTGTGTCTCCCGCGATGATCGGCGTAAGGTTATTGCCCATCAGGTTCGTCGCGAAGGGCACCTGCCACAGCAGCTTGCCGTCAGCCGGGTCCAGGCCCACCAGAAATTTCGCGGTCACGATGACCAATTGCTTCTTGCCCGCGACTGTCATCGTCATCGGGGAGGAATTCGCCGGTCCGTCGCCAGCCCATTTCCACTTCGGCTTACCGCTGCCCAAATCAAACGCGATGACCGCTCCGTTTGTCGCCTTGCCGACCTGCGCGACGCACAGCCCGTCCGCCACGATGGGGGACATGGACGTATCGGTCTGATAGGGGATGCCCAGGTAATCGTTGGTGGACTGCTTGCGCCAGAGAACCGCGCCCGTGGCGGCGTTGAAGCAGGAAAGGATGCCCCCGACTCCGAGGGTGCAGACCTTGCCGCCGGCGACGACGGGCGAACTTCTTGGCCCCGGGTGTCGCGACGGCGGGCCGGTCACAACGTAGTTGGCCGGATAGGCGGACTGCCACTTGGCCTTGCCGGTGGCGGCATCCAGGCAGAAAAGAACCTCGTTGGTTTCCTGGCGGGCAAAGACGTAGAGGTTCGCGCCAACCAGAGCGGGGGAAGCGTCGCCTTTGCCCACCTGGATTTTCCACTGTTGCGTCAGGTTTGTGGGCCAGGTATCCGGGGCTGCGAATGCGCTGCTTTTTCCATCGCGGTTCGCGCCGCGCCACTGCGGCCAGTCCTGGGAGGGCAGGGTGCATCCGGTGACAAAGAGGGCCGCAACAGCGGCCGCGGCCAGGAATTGATTGATGTTCTTCATGGGAGTCGAAGGCTAATTGAACGGTTTATCATGCACAAGCCTGCATAAACCGCCTGCATAAACCGCCGAAATCTCCGCGCCGCGGGGCGCAAAAGGCTACAGTTCATTTAAGCCGCTCCAGCGTCCACAATGTCCATAACGTCCACAATGTCCACCTCGCAAGCTTGCTTGCGCCGAAACAAAACTACCGTAATTTACGGTAATTTGGCGTAAATAGGCGTAATTTACCGTAATTTCCGTAA
>PLGF01000036.1:0-1068 GCA_003138485.1 Verrucomicrobiales bacterium
GAAAATTTACCAAAACTTCCCAGCAAATCAACACCGAAACAAATAATATTACATTAGTACGGTTTGACCCCTGTACCCTGCGTGGCGTTCCCCTGTTGGGGTTTTTCTAACTGTTGGTTTCCGGCCTGGGGCGTGTGTGCGCTCCGGGCCGGAACCACATTCCATTTCCGTTGTTATATGCTCGCGCCTTTTGAGGTCATCGGCCACCGCGTCCAGGCCACCCCCGGACCCGGCGGCATGTCGTTTGTCCGCCTGCTCGTCCTGGCGGATGCCGACACCTTTGGCCCGCTGCGCCAGACGGCGGACTACGCCCTGACGCCGGATGAGGCCGGGGTGCCCGCCGGTCAATGGCTGGGCCGGGTTGTGCTCGTGGCCGTCACCGGCGTTGCCACCGGCTACGGGGGCAGGCTGCTTTTGCAGGGCCGCATCCGGGGGGCGCAAACCCAGCGGGAGGACCTGGCCGCGCTGCCCGCCCCGGCGCAATCGGAAAGACCGCGCCGCCGTTCCCTGGAAAGCCCCGATCTGCACCTGCTCTGCGGCGAGCGCTGGCAGTTCTTCGGCACGTTCACTTTCAAACAGGAGCGGCTGCCGGAGCGCGTGCGGCAAACGATGTTCCACGCCGCCTTGCGCCAGTTGGCGAAAGCCCTGCATCTCCATTTCCCCCGCCTGCCCTGGTGCCGGCGGGAGGAGTTGGGCGACCTGCTGGGGCGGCGGCATTATCACTTTTTGTTGACAGGACTCCCGGCCCGGGCCGTGAACCTTTCCACCTGCTTCTTTCTCATGGCCGCATGGGAAAAGATCGGGGGCGGAATGGCTCGCGTCCGGCTGTATGACCAGGCACAAGACGGCCTGGAGTACGTGACGAAGTGCCTCAGCGGCGGTGACGCCTACGAGACTTCCAAGTTCGCGGAGGGCCTGTCGCATCTCACGCTCTCAGACGGGCTATGGAGTATGCTCCGCGCCCGTCCAGTGATGGGAGAGAGGCGTCTTGCACAACGAAACACGCCGCCAGACAGCGCCTTCCCCTCATAAGGGAAACGCTCCTGGCGGCAGGCCAATGGCCGGTTG
>PLGF01000036.1:1078-2961 GCA_003138485.1 Verrucomicrobiales bacterium
GCCGCCCCTCGCGGCGGCTAAGAGCGAGTAAAAGCACCGTCTGACTTTCCCCCCTCCGCGACAGCGGAAAACTATGTTGACACCTAAAAGCGGCCTTTCCTCCCCCTGCAATGCCTTCAACTCCCTGGTGGTGATGGCGGCGGATTCCATGTTGCGAAGGACAAAACGGGCGCAAGCTGGAAGCCTCCGACTTCACGACCAGGCTGATACCAGGGGCTTCGGCGAGTCTGTGGCGTTTGAGGCGTAGTCTGATAAGGGGAATCAAACGGCTCAGTCTCGCCGAAGCGGGGGATGGCTGACAGATTTTCGGCGAACTATTGTGGGCTAAAAGCGGCGTGATGCCATGCAACGCTTCCGCTTCGGTTCAGCCTCCAAGCAAGCTCGCGGGAAAGACCAGATTTGCTTTTGTGTGGAACAGCAAATCGGAGACCATCCATTTTTCGCCAGCATTGTAGCAGTCAAAATACGCATAAACAGGACCCTTTTCGTAATGGATAACGAAGTAAATTCGTTTCACGACCGCGCCAATCGGCACGACCTTTACAACGTCGTAGCCCGTCATTTTGCCATAAATTGATTCTACCTGAGTTAGCCCAGATATGGCTGCCTCCCGTGAAGTTTTGTCGTTCTCCAGTGTGCCCTTGCTCCAGATTTCATAGGCCGCTTGCAGGCTGTTCGTTCGATACACATTGAGGCCAGAGAGAACCACTGGCGGCACGTCATCACCCGCTATCGCCGTCTGCGCCAAAAAAAAGGCGCAGAGCAAAATCATAAGGATATTTTTCATTCAGTCATTAGTTAAATTTGATTGTGCTCGTTAGCCGGTCGCCGCTGATACAAGACCTTGCGATTTGTGGCAAACGGTGGAGAAGCAACCTGTGGCAACCAATGCTCGTCAATCGACGGGAACCGGCGGCACATAGATTCCCACAAATCACGAAAGCCTTGCATGTCTTCATGGGTGTGATAAGTCAATTTGCGAGATTCAACGACGAAGTCCAAGCAAATCAAATCCACTGAGAAAAGGTCTTGCTTGTAAGTTTCAATCCTTTCGACTTCGTTCCATGGAAATCGCCAGGCTTCCTTGTCGTTGGCCAACAAACTCACCTCGTCGTCATTTGCGGCAAGGCGCAAATTCTCCCGCCGTCGTCGGAAGCCGGAGAGCCTTCTTAGGAGAGAGTTATTTTTGAACATTTTTAGCAACATAACGTGAGAATAGCTTAATGCCCATACCAAGGTGAATTGGGGCCATAATTGGCATTGTAGGCCGCAGTACCCAGAGCGTGGCCGGCCACGCCCCCTCCGATGCCTCCTCCAATGGCACCGACAATAGCGCCAACTACCCCACCAACCGCCGTGCCTACTACCGGGATAACGGAACCAGCCGCAGCCCCAATTCCAGCACCAGCCCAAGCACCCACCGATGCGCCTCCAACCCCGACAACTGTTGCGGAACCTTGTTGAGCCATTGCAAGGTAAGGGTCTGGAGCAGTGGCCACGGTATAAACGCTCATGCCCGTTCCCAGCACAATCAGGCCCTGTCCGCCGTACCTAGCAATTGCTGCGGCGTTATTCACCGACGCTGCCGTAACAGTCGGGGTGGTCAAATTCGGAGTCACACCGGCCGCACTCTGCTGCGTAGTGTACAAGTTCGCAATTGCGCTGGCGAGTGCAGTTGTATTCTCCGGTTCGTTGTAGAATTGACGGAGCGCGTCTCGTTCCGCCGAGTATGTGCCTGTGTCAATTAGATTTTGAACATCAGCGTTGTAATTATATCGGACGGCGGCAGCCTGTTCAAGTACGCCAGCAGCACCAACGACTCCTGTTGTCGAAATCGGATTGGCGCACCTTCCATCTGGATCAAAAGAATTGACCGGGTCGCC
>PLGF01000100.1:0-31023 GCA_003138485.1 Verrucomicrobiales bacterium
CGCCCTCATCCTGACCTTCTCCCCCAGGGAGAAGGAAAAGCAGGCGCGCGGTTCTGGTTTTGCGGGAGCACGCCCGGCCAATGCAGTCGCTGGAATTTCAAGTGGACGGCCAATGATTCTCCCTCTCCTGGCTTGTCCCGCCATAGCCGTCAGGCGACGGCGGAAGGAGAGGGCCAGCCCGCAAAGCCCACGCGCAAGCGTCTGCCCAATAATTTGTTCACTTGTGCAGCCAATAATTTGTTCACTCCGGGTGGGGTCGAGCCCCGAAGAATTCTGTCTCACGCCCCGGCGCTCCACCCTCAGTTGGCGGCGCTAATGAAGGTGATGCGGAAATCCTTCGCCACGGCCGTCGGCGCCGTCGCGGCGATGGAGGAGGTTTCGCGGCCCCGCAGCATCCAGGACAGGAAACCGTTGCCGACTTGCGGCAGGACGGCGCCGGCGCCGTCCAGCCACTCGATGCAGTAACTGAACTGGCGGGGCGCGTCGCTCTGATTTATCACATCAACCTGGATTCTCAAAAATCCTTCCGCGCCCGGCTCGGACTTGATCTTCACCACCTGGACCGCCCGCTCCAGAGAGGCGTCGATAACGACACGCTTGTCGGGCGTCGGCGCCGGCTGGGGGAGAGGTTTGACCACGGGTGTGACCGGCGGCTGGGCGGGCGGTGAGAGGGGTTGGCTGTCATGGACATTGGGCGCGCACCCTGCCACGGCCAGCAGCACGACGAGAAAGCGGGCGGGCGTTTTCATGTGCCTTCGCTTAGGGGGCATTCCCTCTAAATGACCGTGCCGCGCGGAATGACGCCGTTCTTGGGGATGATGATGATTCCATCGCGGATGTAGTAAAGGGGATGGTCCGCATTATCGGGTTTGCCGGCCGGCGAGATTTTGCAATTCTCGCCTATGCGCGCGTTCTTGTCGATGATCGCATTTTCGATGTGGGTATTGGCGCCGATGCCGATGCGCGGCAGCCCGCGGCTCTCGTTCTGCCGGATGGAACTATCCGATTCGTAGTAATCGCAGCCCAGAAGAATGGTCCGGTTGAGGGTGCAGGCTTCGCGGATGATGCTGCGGACGCCGACAATGCTGTAATTGATGTTGCAATAGTTGAGAATGCAGCCGTCGGAGATGACGCCGTGGTCAATCGTCGCCCCGTTGATCTTCGAGCCGGGCAGAAACCTCGGGCGCGTGAAGACGGGGGCGGCCATGTCAAAGAAATTGAAACGGGGCAGCTCCGCCACCAGATCGAGGTTCGCCTCGAAGAAGGAGCGGATCGTCCCGACGTCCTCCCAGTAACCCTGGAAGACGTAGGCATGCACCTTGTGGGGGTTGATCGCTCCGGGAATGATGTGTTTGCCAAAGTCCGTCAGCGTGTTGTCCAGCAGTTTGATCACCACCTCGCGCTTGAAAAGGTAAATGCCCATCGACGCCAGCATGTATTCCTCCTTGGCATCCAGGCCCAGCAGCGCCTGTGTCGCGCTGTCCAGCCGCAAGGAATCGAGCACCGCCGGCTCCTTGGGCTTTTCCACAAACCGCGTGATGCGCTGCTCGGCGTCGATTTGCATGATGCCCATGGCGGAGGCTTGCCGGCGCGGCACGGGCGTTGTCGAAACCGTCACGTCCGCCCCGCTTTCCGCGTGATCGGCGATGATGTGGCGGAAGTCCAGCCGGTAGAGTTGGTCGCCGCTCAGGATGAGGAGATGCTCGAAGTCGTGGTTGAGAAAATGAAGCAGGTTCTTGCGCACCGCGTCCGCCGTTCCCTGGTACCACGAGGTGTCCGAGAGGGTTTGCTCCGCGGCCAGAATCTCCACAAACCCGCCCGAAAACTGGTCAAACTTGTACGACTGCGAAATGTGGCGGTGGAGCGACGCGGAGTTGAATTGGGTCAGCAAATATATGCGCCTCAACCCGGAATTGATGCAATTGGATATGGGAATATCCACCAGGCGGTACTTGCCCGCCAGCGGGACGGCGGGTTTGCTCCGGTCCCGGGTCAGCGGGAACAGGCGGGTGCCGCGGCCTCCTCCCAAGATGACGGAAAGGACGTTGCTTGAGTTGACCGACATTCGCGTTTTTTGGGCCATGATAATCTGCCAATTCCTGGCAAACGCATTTTATCCGCCGCCCCGCTGGACGCAAGAAAACTTATGGCTCCACCTATTGTCCCGCAACGGCCCGCGGCAGGAGCCTTAAATCAACTAATTCACCCGGGCGGATTTTCAGACTCGGCGGCACGCTCACACACAAGGGCAGGCCCAGTTCGGTCGTGGTCAGCCGCACCGGAATCTGCAACGCGGGCGGGAGTGGCTCGAACTGCGTCCCCACCTCGATGATTTTAGCGGAACCGACCTCCCCGCGCGGGCCACGGGTGCGGACCTCAACGGCCGCGCCGACTTTGGGTTCTTCGAGAACGGGCGGCCGAAGGTAGCCGATGATCCGGACGGCATTGAAGGGAGCGACGCCCACCACAGGCTCTCCCGCCGTCACCGCCTCCCCCACGCGATGATAAATCACATTGACCATCCCATCCACCGCCGAGCGCAAAGTGATGGGACTCAACTCCGCCTCCGTCAACTTCAATTTGGATTCCTGAACCGCGATCGCCGCCAGCAGCGGCTCATCAGTCACACGGGTGATTTCGACCGTGTTGGTGGGCTGCAGCTCCTGGACCTTGCGCCCCTGCTCTTCCACGGACAGGCCCAACTCAGTGACATCACTCTGCAAGCTGTTCATTTTTGCCTTCGCCAGATCATAGGCGCGTTCGGAAACTATCTTGTCTTTGAACAGTTCCTCCGTGCGGCGGAAATCCGCTTCGGCGACTTGGAGGTCAGCCTTGGCTATCCCAAGCTGGGCGCGTTGGGCCATCCAGTGCAGGCGCACCTCCAGATTCTCCATCGCCAGCCGCTGTTCGTTGGCCACCGGCTGCTGGCTGGCGCGGATTTCCGCAATCTCCGCCAGGGTCACCGCCAGCGAGGCGGAGAGGATTTTGGGGTCCGTCACCAGCACCTGCCCCACCGCGTCGCCCGCCTTGACCTTGTCAAATCTATTCACATACAATTGCGCCAGCATTCCAGGCTTGTAACAACTGATATTGGCCGGAACGACTTCGGCTTCGCCGACAAGGCGCGGCGCGCCGGCATAGTCGCTCCACAGCAGGGCGATGGCAAAGACGACGGCGATAAACAGGACCGCCGGTATATAACGCAGGCGCACATCCAGCAGGCGCTGGCGCCACGGAATTGGAATTGGCGCGGGGCTTGTCATTCTTTAATATCGGTATTCATCTGCCGTTCACCGCAAGTTTATCAGCCCATCTGCCTGGGAATCAACCGGAATCGAGATCATGGGGACAACCGTTGGAAGTCGATTCGCCGGACGTAACCCAGATCGTTTTCCACGATGAGCAGGTTGCCTTGGTTGTCCATCGAGACGGAGCGCAATTGACCGAACTTGTAGCCGGGAGTGTAAAACCATTGGCCGTCGCCAGCATGAGTGTCCTCATAACCATCGACCAGAGTATGGATCATGCCCGCGACATCCACGTAGAGCAATTGCGCGCCAAAGTCCGTCGCCAGAAAGTAGCCGCCGATGGGCGGCTGCCAGACCCCGCGGACGCCGTACAGGCTGTTGGTCAGCGCTGGCGTGTCATCCACGACAATGTTGGTGCCGCCGTTGCCAAACAAGAGCGCGCGGGCCCCGGTGTTCGTGGACACCAGCCAGACGGTGTTGTCGCCCCGGTCGGTGGCAACGATGTTGTTGCCGCTGATAATGATGTTGCCCAGGTCATTGAATTCCTTATTAAGGTTCGAGACTCCGCCGGCGGAAGTCCACTGCCGCAAATTGCTGCTGGAGCAATAGTAAGCCAGCGCTTCATCGTTCCTAACCCACAACCCGCGTCCGCTTTTGATGCCTTTGGCGTCTGTCAACAGCGTGGTCATCATGCCGTTGGTGGCCAAACGGCGCACTTTGCTGTTCCCGGTATCCAACACATAGACAGTGCCGTCGCTTCGCATCCACAATCCATTGGGCAGGTTCATGGCCACGTTGGTGGCCGGGGTGGAAGAGTCCGGGCCGTTGCCGGCGGCGTGGGTGCCGGCGACGGTATGAATGCGGCCATCCGTCGTGACCTTCAGCACGGAGTCGCTGCCCTTGTCAACGATGTAAACACTGCCGGAGCAGTCCTCCAGGGCGAAGTGCGGGCGGGAAAGGGCGGCATTGGTGGCGTAACCGCCTTCAAAGCTTGCCTGCCAATAGTTGGAGCCATCCACTCCGGCATCGGCCCCGCTGCCGGCGATCGTGTGCAAGAGGCCGAAAGAATCCACGAAGTTGGTGAAAGCCTGCGGTGTGTTGCTCGAAATATCCACGGCCCGCAGCCGGAAAAAGTTGTTGCCCGGCCAAAGCGCGCATCCGCCCGAACCGGCTGAATTGGTCGTGAAGTAATTCTGCCGGGGAACCCACGCGGTCTGGCCAGCGCCGCCGCTGAGCTGGGAAGCGGCCTCCACGGTGCAAACCCCGCTGGGAAAGGCGTTCGTCCAGCTTATTTGGCCGTTGGAATTGACGGCATCGATCTGCAAACCCCCGCCCGCAGCCTGCGCGAGCATCGGACTGATGCCCGCAAGGAAAAACAACCTCCCCATCGCGGCGATGAACCAGATGTTATCCATGCAAGGTCTTTCAAATCTCTGGCGGTGTTTCCGGCACCGGCCCGGCGCGGTAGTCTATCACTCGCGCTTTTTCCAACGTGACCAACCCTCCGCCCATCATCTCGTCGAGCACGGGAAGAAAAACGTTGATTTTCTCCTCGCTGTCCACAATTTCAATGATCAACGGCAAATCCATCGAGAGACGCAGGATTTTTGATGTGTGGAGGTGGCTCGATTTGCCGAAACCCATCGACCCGCGCAGCACGGTCGCACCGGCCATTTGCATTTCGCGGGCTTTGAGTACCAGCGCCTCGTAGAGTGGTTGGTGATGCCAACGGTCGGACTCCCCGATAAAAATCCGCAACAACATTGCTTCGTGTGGCAGGTGCATATCAATTACCTTTCGTTGCATTGAGGTGGAAAGCGAGTGCGTGGCCGAGCCAGACAGCCGCAAGACAAAGGGCGATTGAAAGGACGATATTTGCTCCAGCTTTGATCCACTGCGCATCCTCCGCAAGGGTGAGCGTTTGCAGACTGAAGGATGAAAATGTGGTGTAGCCGCCGCAGATGCCAATCATGAAAAACTGACGAAAGGAAGCGGGCGCCATCCAGCGGCCTTCAGGCCCCGTCAGCCCGGCGAACAAGCCGATGACAAAAGAGCCGGTCACGTTGATAACCAGAGTTCCAACCGGAAACGTCTCACCCCAGAGCCGGGCAACGACGCCGGAAAGTCCCCACCGGCCCAAAGTGCCTAGTCCGCCGCCGATAAACATCCAAAGTGCATTCAGCATAAAATAGCTCCGCCAGCCATAGTTCCGCTGGTAGGAGTTATCAGCTCTGACGACATCTCAGGCACTTTGCCCGCCACACGGCGGACCGGCAAACTCCATTGCCGCGATCATATTTGCACGACAGAACCCGCGTTGCAAGTCCCTTCTTGGATGCGGCAGCCGGGAGGGGTGTGAGACAGAATTCTTAGGGGCTCGACCTCACCCCGGCCCTCTGCTCCAGGAGAGGGAGAATCTTTCACCGTACACTTGACATTCCAGCCGCTGCATTAGCCGGACGCGCCGCGCAAAACCAAGGCTGCGCGATTGCTGTTCCTTCTCCCAGGGGGAGAAGGATAGGATGAGGGCGATCCCCAAAGAATTGCAGCCATGCACCTCAGCCGGAAAGCGCCAGCCAGTCAAACATCGCGTTAACCAAGCACCCCGCCCCGGCTCGCATTGCCGACCATCTTCTGGTAGCGCGCCAGCCATCCGGTAAGCTGGCGCTTGACAGGCTGGAAGGTTTTCTTGCGCTCCGCCAATTCGGTTTCCGACACGTTGGTGTCGATGCGGCGGTTGGGGAAATCGATGCGGATGCGGTCGCCGGGCTTGAGCAAGCCGATGGGGCCCCCTTCCGCCGCTTCCGGCGAGACGTGGCCGATACAGGCCCCGGCAGTGCCTCCGCTGAAGCGGCCATCGGTGATCAGCGCCACCTTGTCCCCAAGCCCCATGCCCACGATGTAGCTTGTGGGCGAAAGCATCTCTTGCATGCCCGGCCCGCCGCGGGGGCCTTCATTGCGGATGACAACGACGTCGCCCGCCTTGACTTTTCCGGCCAGGACGCCTTCGCAAGCATCCTCCTGACTCTCGAAAATCACGCACGGCCCGTCGAAAACAAAGTCCTGGCCGCAATTCTGCTTGAACTGGGCGCTGATGCCAGCGGTTTTGACGACACTTCCTTCGGGCGCAAGTTGGCCGTAGAGAATGGCCAGGCCACCCTCCGGCGAATAAGCCGTCGCCTGCGCGCGGATACAGTCCGATGGGTCGAAGCGAAAAGCCGAATCGTAAGGAACCAGTCCCGATGGTTGCGCGGCGCCGAGGCGGTCGGGCCGGAATTCCAGATAAGCCCGCTGAATCCGGCCCTCTTTGAATTTCGAGACGCGGTGCAGAGCGAACCGCGTCTTGGAGCCGCCTTTGGCGTACTGCCAAAAGAGGAGCACAGGCGTGCCTTTGAGCGTGGCCAATTCGGCGCGCACCAGCCCTTTGCACTCGGACAGTTTCTGCGCCAACCCCGCTCGAATGGCCTCGCGCCCCGTCAGCGTCGTTTCGGCGGCCATCTGCAATTGGGCATCGTCGGTAAACACCAGGGACATCGTTTCGGCGTCGCCCGCGTTCCAGGCGGCGGCGGCGCGCCAAAGAGCAATGGCGTGTTCATCGGCGGGCAGGAACAGCATGGGCTTGGGCGCCAGATTGCCGCTCGCGGTGCGGGCGGCGGGGCCAAGTTTGTCCGCCGGATCGAGAACAATGGCGGAGGCGCCGGAGACGCGCGCGGTTTTGGCGCATGGCAGGCAACTCTCCGAGCGCACGTCCCACTCGTCAATATTCCGGCCAATCGTGTTGCCGGTGACCGTTCTGCACGAGGTGTTCAAGATGCCCGCCCGTTTCAACTCGCCAAGAATCGTGTGGATGCCCCCGGCGCGGTGGATGTCCTGCAAGTGGTAACTTGCGGAGGGGGAAACTTTGCAAAGGCAGGGGACGCGCCGGGAAATGGCGTCGATGCGGGCGATGTCATACTGGATGCCCGCTTCGCGCGCGATGGCCAGCGTGTGGAGAATGGTATTGGTGGACCCGCCCATGGCGACATCCAGGCTCAAAGCGTTGTCAAAAGCCTCCAGGGTGGCGATGTCGCGCGGCTTGAGATCCAACTCGACCAGTTTGACAATCTGCCGGGCGGCCCAGCGGTAGAGGCTTTCGCGCTCTTTTGAAACGGCGAGAATGGAGCCATTGCCGGGCAGGGCCATGCCGAGCGCCTCGCACAAACAGTTCATCGAATTGGCGGTGAACATCCCCGAGCACGAACCGCACGTGGGGCAGGCGCTCTGTTCGAGCTTATTCAACTCCGCTTCGGTGATCTTTCCGGCCTGCAACTGGCCTACGGCTTGAAACACCGAGATGAGGTCCGACGTTTTCGCCGCGGGTTGCAGATGCGCCGGAACGTCGCCCTGTTCGGCGGCGTGCTCGGCGACGCCCGCGGCCATCGGGCCGCCGCTGACAAAAATGGCCGGGATGTTCACGCGCATGGCGCCCATCAACATGCCCGGGACAATCTTGTCGCAGTTCGGGATGCAAACCATTCCATCGAAACAATGCGCCTTGAGCATCGACTCGACGCAATCGGCAATGAGTTCGCGGGAGGGCAGCGAATACTTCATCCCGCCGTGGCCCATGGCGATGCCGTCATCAATGCCGATCGTGTTGAAAATGAACGGCACCCCGCCCGCCTCGCGCACCAGCCGTTTCACCAGCATGCCCACTTCGTTGAGGTGGGCGTGGCCGGGGATGCAATCGGTATAGCTGTTGCAGATGGCGATGAAGGGCTTGTTGAAGTCCTCCTCCGATTCAATGGAGCCGGTGGCCCGCAGCAAGCTGCGGTGCGGCGCGCGTTCGGCGCCTTTCTTGATCATGTCAGAGCGCATAAAGGTCCAAGAATAAGATTCGGAGCCGGAAACCGCCACTCAATAAATAAGGGCGCGCTTTTCCGGTTTCGCCTCCCAATCTCAATCGCAATCTTCATCTCCGCCCTGCAATTCGTTTTTCTGTCCCCGGCGTGGAACCTTTTTGCGGTTCATGTCTCCTAATTAAGGTAGCTAACTCATTCATCAAAAATTGAAAAGACTATGAAAGACACGTTGACTGTCAAAATATCTCGGAGCATGGCTCCGGGGATCATCGCTGGGGACGCAGCCCGGGCCGACATGAACCTTCAGCCGCAACCGCAAAAGACCAGGGTCAATCCCTTGGCCGGGGCTTTCTGCGCTGCCGTGGCCGCAGCCGGTATTCTGTTCCCGGCCCACACCGTCTCAGCTCAACACTTCGTCTCACCCCCGTCCTTGAGCCGGGAATTTAACGAGCCGGGAAACATCCTCATCGCCGACCAATTCAACAATCGCGTGATCGAGGCCAGCCCGGACGGCAAAATCATTTGGTCCTATGGGCGGGGTCCGAACGACTTCTCGGACAAATCGGTCATCGGCGTTAATGACTCCCAGCGCGTGGGGCCATTGACCCTGATAGCGGCCACCGGCACACCTCCAGGGGCGGTCCCGCAAGATACGAACGGCGCGGTGGATAGCCGCGTCATCCTGATCGATCCTTGGGGAAACACCCTCTGGCAGTACGGCATGTTCGGTCAGGCGGGTTCAGGCCCGGATATGCTGAACACTCCCGTGCAGAGCACTTGGTTGCCCAATGAGCACGTTCTCATCACCGATCAGGGCAATAACCGGATCATTGAAGTGAACCTGTGCAAAGAAATTGTGTGGTCCTATCCGGGTTCCGATACCAATGCGTCGGACCAATTGAACAGCCCCAATTCCGCTGAACTGCTGGAAGACGGCCATATCCTCATCTCTGACGAAAACAACGCCCGCGTGCTTGAAGTCACAAGAAACGACGTGATTGTCAAAACATTCACCGCCAGCGGCACGTTGGGCGCCGTCGCCTTCGCCAGCCGCCTGAAAAACGGACACACCCTGATGACCGATGCCGGCAACTCCCGCGCAGTCGAAGTGGATGCCAACGACGTTGTGGTCTGGCAGTATTTTACCGACACCGATCCGAACAGCATCCCGGCGCCTTCGCCGAGCCGGGCCATCCGGCTCCGCGATGGAGACACGTTGATAAGCGACCAGTACAACAACCGGGTGATCCGGGTCAATCATGGTGGCAAGATCGTCAGGAGCTATGGACTCCCGCTCGACGGCGGCCCCGTGGCGCCCTTCTCGTTTGGCAACAACTTCGGCTACGACTTGCATACCACGCAAAAGGGGCTCTATTCGCCCTACGACGCGAAAATTGTCGGGGACTACACGGGGTTGACGCCGCCCTTTGACTTCGACCATGACGCCGACGACTGACGCCAGGCATCCGCGAAGGGGGACAATTCACTTTTGCGGGGTTGACGGGAGTGTCTGAGTCAGCCCCGCAAACTCACCCGTGCGGCGCGGGATGAAAAAAGCTTGCGCCCGGTGGCCGGGCGCAAGCTGACGGATGCCAGTCACGGCTACGTTTGAACAGTTCGCAGTTCAATTAACGCTCCACCGAAAATGGAAATGAAGGCCGGAGCGGCGCGGGACCAATGCCCCGGAACCGTGGTTCCCGTAAGATTCTCAAGGATGCCTTTTCATCTTCGTCGTCTTCGTTTCCTTTTGTTCAAGTTCTTTGGTGCCATTTCAAAGAAACCCCCATTTTCAGCAAAACTCTTTCTCTGCGCGCTTTGCGACTCTGCGTGAGCGAATTCCCAGGGCAAGAGGGTTTTGGCCGGCTGTTCGCACCTATTCGCACCTATTCGCGGCTTGAATTGACGGCGGCGTGGGTTTCCCGGATTGGGAAGATGAAGAGTTCGTTGGTTGAAGATTTGCGGTAAATTGCGCCAATTTGCGGTAAATTGCGGTAGTTTTGTTGCATCGAGCGACCTTGCGGGCACGGAACCGCACAGGCGCGGGACAGAATTCTTCGGGGATCGCCCTCATCCTGGCCTGAGAAAAAAATGCGCGCTTTTCCGTCGTGGCGTTTGGCGGGCGGGCATGGTAGATTCGCCGGCGCAAGTCTGAACGAGAACTTTGATTACCTGTGTTATGAACTTTACGTACTATGGTCATTCCTGTTTCGCGGTCGATGTGGGCGGGCGCGCGCTGCTCTTCGATCCGTTCATCACCCACAATCCTCTGGCCGGCGGCGTTGATGTCAACGCGGTCAGGGCCGATTACATCCTGGTCTCGCACGGGCACGAGGACCATCTTGGCGACGCGGTCGCGGTGGCCAAACGGACCGGGGCGACGGTGGTGTCGAATTATGAGGTGGCGACGTGGCTGGGGAGAAAGGGCGCGCCCAAAACCCACGGGCTAAACCACGGAGGGGCGTGCGCGTTTGATTTCGGGCGCGTGAAGTTTGTGAACGCCATTCACTCCAGCAGCCTGCCGGACGGCTCTTATGGCGGGAATCCGGGAGGGTTTGTGGTGGAGAGCGCCCAGGGGAATTTTTATTATTGCGGGGACACGGCGCTGACGATGGATATGAAACTGATCGGCGAATCGACGCGGCTGAGATTTGCGGCGTTGTGCGTGGGAGGTAATTACACGATGGACGCGGCGGACGCGGCGAAGGCGGCGGGATTCATTGGATGCAACGAGATTGTGGGGGTGCATTACGACACGTTTCCGCCGATAAAGATCAACCAGGAAGAGGCGATCAAGATATTTCAGGCGGCGGGCAAGACGTTGCATCTGTTGAAGATCGGCGCGAGCCGCGAGTTCTAAGCGCCCGATTCCAATTCTATGCAGGCAAAACGTAAGACTGTGTGGGGCCGGGTGCAGGCTTTGTTCATGGAAACCTTCGGGTTAAGCGCCGGGGTATCGTTGGTGGCCAGCGTGCTGTCGGGAGCTGTGGTGGTGTTGGCCGTGTTCTGGTTTTTCCATTCCGCTCCGCCGCGAACGATCACCCTCACGAGCGGGCCGCCGGGCAGCGGTTTCTGGCAGACAGCCACCAATTACCAGGCGATCCTCAAGGCAAAGGGGGTGACGTTGAAAATCCTCACCTCCGAAGGCTCCGAGCAAAACCTGGAGCGCCTGGAGAACCCCGCCGGCGGAGCTGAGATTGGGATGGTCCAAGGCGGCGTGACCAATGGCGCGATTTCTAACCGGCTTGTTTCCCTCGGCAGCCTCTCCTTCCAGCCGATGATGATCTTTTATCGGAGCGCGGCCCCGCTCCAACTGTTGTCCCAACTCAAGGGAAAGCGCCTTTTCATCGGTCCGCCCGGCAGCGGCGACCGGGCGCTGGCCTTGACGCTTCTGAAGCTCAACGGCGTTTCCAACAACGCCGTATTCGTCGATTTGGATGCGGCCGCCGCGGCCAAGGCCCTGGCCGGCGGCGCGTTGGATGCCATTTTCCTGATGGGCGATTCCGCTTCGGGCGACGTGATGCGCGAGTTGCTGCACAGCCCGGATGTTCACCTGTTCGACGTGACCCAGGCGGACGGTTATGTGAGGCGCATCACCTATTTAAGCAAGCTGGAGATGCCCAAAGGCTCAATCGACTTTGGCAAAGACATCCCTGACCATGACATCGCGCTGATCGGCCCGACGGTGGAATTGGTGGCGCGAGCCGGCCTGCACCCCGCGTTGTCCGATTTGGTGCTGGAGGCGGCCCAACAAGTCCACGGCAAGGCGGGGCTGTTCCGGCACGCGGGCGAATTCCCCGCGCCGGTGGAGCATGACATCCCGTTGAGCGCGGACGCGCTACGCTTCTACAAGTCGGGCAAGGGGTTCTTTTACCGTCACCTGCCGTTCTGGCTGGCGAGCCTGTTGAACCGGGTCCTGCTGGCATTTGTGCCCATGGTGGTGGTTTTGGTGCCGGGGCTGAGGCTGATCCCGGCCATCTATCGGTGGCGGATCCAGATGCTGATTTTCCACTGGTACCGTTCCCTGCTTGCGCTGGAACGGGAGGTGCAAACACCGCAATCCCAGGCGCGCCCCGGGGAATACCTGGCGCGGCTGGATCAGATCGAAGGGGCTGTCAATAATATGAAAGTGCCGGCCTCCTTTGCCGATCAATTCTACGGCCTGCGCGGGCACATCGGGTTCGTTCGCGAGCGCATCCTGCAAGCCGGGAAGCCGGCCTGAAGCCAGACGCCTCAGGAATAACCGTTGAATGCCGTGTCCGGGGGCTGGGCGTAAGAGGAGCGGACGCGGCGCAAATTAAAGAGGGCTTGTTCGAGGAGGAGTTGCTTCTCGCGCGCCTTGCGTTTGCGGGCGGCCAGGAGGTTGCTGTGGTGGGTTTCCAGGGCCAGAAGTTGGGTGACTTCGGCGCGGAAGGGGTGCGCGTTGGCCTCTTCCGGGCTTTGGGCGCGCCATCGGCAGACGGCTTCGCCCAGGGGCGCTCGCAGCTCGGCTTTGGAGTCCTGGATGGCTCTGAGGGCGGAGAAGTCGCCGGACTGGATGGCCTGGCCTTCGGCGCAGGTTTTCTCCAGCCACTGTTTGAGAATGGCGGCGATTTGCTGGCGGGGGTCCATGAATCAGGCGGCGGCCAGGGAGTCTTGGGCGCTGGCGGCGCGGCTTTCGCCGCCGTTGCTGAGCATTTTGGCCCAGCTATCGCGCAGGACGCGCAGACGCATGAGTGACTCTTCGATTGGCTCGCGTTGTTTGCGGTGATTTGCTTCGCGGAGCCGGCGGTAGAGGTAATTGTAGAGGCGGCGGAAATTGGCGGAGACCTCGCCGCCGGCTTCCATGTTCAGCGAAGCGTTCATCTCATGGATGATGGCCTGGGCGCGCAGGATGTTGTTGTTAATGGTCTGATTGAAGGCGGCGGGATCGGTGTAAGCAAAGCCCGTGAGGGCCTTCTCCAAAAACCCAATCGCGCCATCGTAAAGCATCAGCACGAGCTGGCCGGGAGTGGCGGTTTGGGTGGCGACTTTCCGGTATGATTCCCACGGTTTATTGTGTTGCATCATAAAGAGAGGCCGGTGAACGGCTTACTGATTGTCTGAAGTGAGGCTTCTGGCCAACTGCAGGGACATCGCGGCGAGGGTGTCGCCCGAAGGGTAATTGGGGTCGGCAATGAGGGATTGAGCCCGCGCGACCATCTCGGGACGGGAGGCGGGAGTGTTCTGCAAAGCTTGTTCCAAAGCGGAGGAGCTTGCCAGAGAGACGCGATCCGAAAGCATGTTGGGAGAGGGCGCGGAACGTTTTGAGGCAACGGCCCCGTTCACGCCGGTTGTGCTCAGGTTTGTGTTAATTTCCATAGGTCAACTACTCGTGAAACATTCACGCTATTATCTGCCATATTTCTATCGGCGGCGGCCGTTAAAACTTTAGCCCGATTTCTATCTCCCGGGCAGCGTGGATAAGAGCGCGTGCAAAGTGTACTGGCCAAACCGGCTGGGCGAACTGAGGATGGCATTGGGGTCCGGCAGCGGCGAGGGCGTGGCGATGTGCTCCGATTCGTAGGCGCGCGCCGCATTGGCCACCGCCTGGTCCCCGGCATCGAAAACCTCATCCGCCGCCCAAAATATTACGTGGTCCTTGTTCAAAATCAGGGTCAGTTTCCAGCCGATCGCCACAGGCTGATACGGTTGATACCGTGTCAATTGATTGAAGAGAACCGCCTGGCAGCCGGTCTCCTCCTGGAGGCGGTCAAAGAGATCGGGCGGCAACTGATCTTCCGCCTTCCAGGCGCCCTGGCCGGTCCAGCGGCGCAATTGATCAGGCGTGACCACGATGACCTCGAACCGCTTGCTTTTCTCCAATTCCGCCCGGAGCACTGGTTGAAGAGAGTCCACGCCGGCTTGGAAGGTCTCCGTCGGCAAAAGCGGCGCCATTGGCAGGAGGGCGAGCCGTTTGACCGCGGGATCGAGCGTCGGCCCTCTAAGATAGATGTTGGAAGGCTTGTAGAAGGGGTCCAGGGGAGTATGGGTCGGGCGCGAGTTGCAACCGGAACACAACAAAGGCAGGACCAGTCCCGGCAAGAGCCAGGCCAGCCAAACCGAGCGCCTTCGCATAACGTCAAGCACTTCTGTCATTTTCTTCTCGAACATACACTGTATCGGCAAAAGAAGGGAGAAACTTGAGCCGCTTTGGAACGGCGGCAATTCTACAGCGCCACCGCGCCCTCGCGCAACTCGGCCGTCGCCTCCAGCATGTCCCGCCGCAGGCAGAAGGCGACGTCCTCGCGCAACTCCAGGACGCCCAAGAGGCGGCGGGCGTTGCGCGACTGGTCCATGGCGGCGGCCAGATCGGCGCCGGCGTCCAGGAAGATGCGGCGGGCGATTCTGGCGGAATCGGCGATTGGCCCGCCGTCGAACTGGCGCCAAACCAAATCACACAGCGCGCCCGCCGCCAGCACATCCTCATACGCGGCCTCCTCGAAGGTGCCGGCGCAGATTATCAGGAGGCGGCGAGATCGCTCCGCCTGGATGCGCCGCGCCAGCGCGCCAAGGTTCAAGAAAGCACCCGGCAGAATGCGCCGCGCACCCCGGCAGGCCGCCAACGCGCGGGTCCCGTTGGTGGTTGTCATGATGATTTCCCGGCCCGCCACTCGTTCGGGCGTGAATTCGCGCGGAGAATTGCCCAGGTCGAAATCCACGCCGCCGGTTTGCGCCGCCAGAATCCGCACCCCGTCCCGTTCCCCCGCCAGCAAGGCCCCCGGATGGCTGCCGCGCAGCGCCAGCGCGTCCGCAATGGCGCCGACCGGATAAATCTTGAGAGCGCCGTTGGCCAGGGCGGTCAACATGGAGCTGGTCGCCCGCAACACGTCGAACACGACACAGTCCACGCCGGCCAGACCGTGCGGCTGGAGGGCGGAGAACTCCGCCGGCGTGAAAAGGACTTCCAAATTCGATTCCATGGCCCGGCACGGTAGCGTTCCGCCGCGCCGGTTCCAAGGAAAGATTCGATTACCAGAACTTGATGTAGAAGGTGACGATTGCGCCCACCACGATCAAACTCAAGACCACGTCCATTCCATTCCAACTGGCGCGGGTGGCGGCCTTCTCCTCCGGCGTGGCGCCGTACCAGGTGTATTTAATCGTCTTGGGGTCCGGCGCCTTGGTCATGATACTGATGATGATCATCAGCGCGGCGGTAACGACGAACAGGCCCTCGCAATAATACCACTGGTGAATATTCCAGAAGTCGAAGAGGAGGCCAAACTTGGCTTTGATAGGGGCGATGGCCGCGTTGTATTGATCTAGGTTGATGGTCCCGTGGTAGAGTTGCTCTTTGAGTTTGATAACCCCCTCGGAGTCATTGCGCATGACGAGGTCCGCCGCGAGTTTGGCGAACCCGCCCAGCATACCCACGACGAAGGACCAGAGAGCCGCAGGGGCGGTGGCGCGTTTCCAGAACACGCCCGCGGCGAACAGCACGGCGATGGCGGGTGAAAGGTAGCCCTGAACGTTCTGGAGGTAGTTGTAAAGATTCGAGTGGAGGGCCTTGATCACGAGCACCCAGCAAATGCCGACAAAGACGATCACGGCCGTGGCGATGCGACCCACGATGACCTCGGTGCGGCCGGAGGCGTTGGGATACCATTCCCGATAAAAGTCCATGGTGAAAAGGGTGGCGGAGGCGTTGAACTTGGAACCCAGCGAGGCCATGAGGGCGACGATCATGCCGCAGGCGACCATGCCTCTGAGTCCGTGGGGCAGGATCTGCGCCACCAGGGAGGTATAGGCAGCGTCACCGCTGGTGGCGAACCCGGCGGACGGGGTCTGGGTTAGCGCAAAAGCGATCATGCCCGGCACCAGGAAGATGAACACCGGCGTCAGCTTGAAGAAGCCGGCCAGGATGGTGCCGCGGCGGGATTCCTGCTGGTTCTTGCCGGCAAGCACGCGCTGGACGATATACTGGTCGGTACACCAATACCAGAAGCCGATGATGGCCGAGGCGGGCAACACCGCCAGCCAGGGATAGTCAGGGTCCTTGATGGAGCGGACGAGGTGGACATTGGCGCCGACCGCCGCGAGGGTGGCGTGCCAGCCGTCAACCAGACTGCCGTGGCCCAAGACATGGAGGCCCATGTACAGGATGCAGACGGAACCGAAAATCAGCACCGGCGCCTGGAGGACGGCGGTGTACATAATCACGCGCATGCCGCCAAATATGGTGTAGAGGCCGGTGGTGAAGGCCAGCCCCAGCGCGATGGCCCAGAAGACGTCCACTTGGTGTCCAAAAATATTCACCGAGTCAATGTTCAGCAGCGTCCGGATGACGACATCGCCGGCGTAGATGGTGGCGGCGATCTTGGTCAGCACCAAACTTGCCATGGTGAGCAGGCTCAGGACATTGCGCGAGCCGCGGCTGAAGCGCAGTTCCAGGAACTCTGGCATCGTGAATATCTTCATGCGGTCGTAGAGCGGGACGAAGACCCAGCCCAGCACCAGGATGATCCACCCGTGCATTTCCCAGTGGGCCATTGCCATGCCGGTGACAAAACCGGCGCCAGCCAAGCCGACGAGGTGTTCGGATCCGATGTTGGAGGAAAAGATCGAGGAGCCGATTTGCAGCCAGTTCGCGTCACGACCGGACAGGAAATAGTCCTTGCCGGACTCGTTCTTCTTGCGCATGGAGTACCAAATGGTGGCGATCATGCCCAAGCCGAACAGGATGATCACGAACCAGTCGAGGTTATCGAACACCGACGTGCGGACGGCGGCGGCCGCATTGGTGGCGGCGTTGGTGACGGCGTTGATGGCGGCATTGGTGGCAGAGTTATCCATAAGAATGAATGGCGCTGGTTTGGGGGGTTAGGGTTGTACGGAGAAGTGGTAGAGGATGATGTTGTGAAAAAGTTCACCCGGCTTGAGTTCCGTGGTGGGGAACTGAGGCTTGTTGGGAGAATCCGGGAAATGCTGCGGTTCCATGACAATGGCGCCGCGGTGCCCATAGACTATCCCGCCCTTGCCCGTGATCGTGCCGTCCAGGAAGTTCCCCGTATAAAACTGCAATCCCGGCTCGGTGGACCAGACTTCCATGACGCGCCCGCTTACCGGCTCGGTCACGCGCGCCATCAGCGTCAGTTGGCCGAATGCCTTGTTGATGACCCAGTTGTGATCGTAGCCGCCGCCGAATTTAAGCTGCTCGTCGTCCCGGCCGATGCGCGCGCCGATGGCCGTCGGGGTGCGAAAATCGAACGGTGTGCCATCGACCGGTTGCAGAACCCCGGTCGGAATCAAGGTGGCGTCCACCGGCGTGAATTTGTCGGCCGGGATCATCACGACATGGCCCAGGATATCGCCTTTGCCGGCCAGGTTGAAGTAGCTGTGGTGGGTCAGGTTGACGACCGTGTCCTTGTCGGTGGTGGCGGAGAATTCCAGGGGAAGGGAGTTGTCTTGAGTGAGGGTGTAAACGGCAGTGACTTTCAGAGTGCCGGGGTAACCCTCCTCGCCGTCCTTGCTCGTATATTGAAGGGTCAATTGCGGGCCGTCGGCGCTCAACGTTGCCTTGGCTTTCCAGACTCGCTTGTCAAAGCCCTTGAGGCCGCCGTGCAGGGAGTTGGGATAGTTGTTGGTGGCGAGCACACAGTTCGTGCCGTCCAGCGTGAATTGCCCCCGGGCAATGCGGTTGCCGAAGCGTCCGATGAGCGCGCCGAAATAGGGGCTGTTTCTGACATAGGAATCCAGGTCGTCGTACCCCAGGACCACGTCGCCCAATTGCCCGTCCCTGGCGGGCACTTTGAGGGAAACGACAATGCCGCCGTAAGTCATGATCCGGGCTTGGGCGCCGATGTCGTTGCGCAGGGTGTAAATCTCCACGGGCGTGCCGTCGGGCGCCGTGCCAAAAGGCTGCTTGTCAATATGACTGGGGGAGGGGCCTTCGGTGGCGCAGCCAGCCAGAAGCCAGGCGCCGACGCCGCAGGCGCACATCCAAGGAATCAGTTTATTGATGGGGGTCATGCTCCGTGAGCTAGTGTGAGAAAGTGTTTATTTCCCGGCGGTTTGTCCGTAGGTGGCTCCAGGCCCGTGCTTGCGGAAAAAGTGTTTGTCCAGGAGGCCGGCGAAAATCGGCGGCGCCTTGGGGTTCAGCGCAACGGTCTCCGCAGCCAGCCGCGCGATGAACTCCAGCACCTCCGCGTTGTGCGCCGCCTCAATGGCATCCGCGCCCCAGGTGAAAGGCCCGTGGCTGGCCACCAGGACGCCCGGATGCTGGCGGATGTCCAGTTTTGCGAACCGCTCGATGATGACCCGGCCCGTGTTCAATTCATAGTCCGCGCTGATTTCCCGCGCGGCAAGGGCGCGGGTGCAAGGGACGGGGCCGTGGAAATAATCCGCGTGCGTGGTGCCCAAAGCTGGAATGGGCCGGCACGCCTGTGCCCAGGCGGTTGCGTGCAGGCTGTGCGTATGCGCAATGCCGCCGATGCTTTCGAAGGCGCGGTAGAGCGCCAGATGCGTCTCGGTGTCGGAACTGGGCTTGAATTTTCCTTCGACAACGTTCCCGCTGTCCAGGGACACGACCACCATCTGCCCCGGCTTCATGCGATCGTACGAAACGCCCGATGGTTTGATGACCATGCGACCCCCGGCGCGGTCCACCCCGCTGACATTGCCCCAGGTGCCAAGAACCAGACCCGCCTTGACCAAGTCAAGGTTTCCCTGGCAAACGGCCTTCTTGAGCGATTCCAACATGCTGGCCTTTATCAGGAACGCGCCCGGCTCCGAATGTCAATCAGTTGTTTCATCACCGATTGCAGGCTTCCATCCGCCTTTCCGAACGCGTCGTGCAGCGCGCTGTAAAGGACATATAACTCCCGGTAAACCGCGTGGGCCTTGGGATCGGGGGCAAAGGCGCGCGGCTTCAACCCGGTCATCGCCCGGATGGCCGACGCGAAATCCCGATGAGCGCCCGCGGCCACCGCCGCCGCCACCGCCGACCCCAGCGCGCACGTTTGCGCCGAGCGCGACACTTTCATCGGCCGCCCCGTCACGTCCGCGTAAATCTGCATGACCAGGGGGTTCTTTTCAGCGATGCCGCCGCAGTTGACCACCTGGCTGATCTTGACGCCGTATTCCTCGAAGCGGTTGATAATGGTGAGCGCTCCGAAGGCGGTCGCCTCGATCAACGCCCGGTAAACCTCAGCCGGCGTGGTGTAAAGGGTTTGTCCGAGCAGCAATCCGGCCAGACGCTGGTCCACAAGCACCGTGCGGTTGCCGTTATTCCAATCCAGCGCGATCAAGCCGGACTCGCCGGCGCGCAGCTTCGCAGCGCCACGGGTGAGCGCCTCGTGGGAGCCGGCCTTCCCGCCGCCCGGCTGAATATAATTGACGAACCAGTTGAAAATATCGCCCACCGCGGACTGCCCCGCCTCCAGGCCGTAACAGCCGGGCAGCACGCTGCCGGGGACGATGCCGCAGAGGCCGGGAATGTCGGGCAGCTTCTCCGCCAACGGCCAGACGGCGATGTCGCACGTGCTGGTGCCGATGATCTTGACGAGCGTGCCGGGAGCGATGCCGGCGCCGATCGCGCCCAGGTGCGCGTCGAAGGCGCCGACCGCTACGGGGATGCCCTGGCGCAACCCGGTGCGGCGCGACCATTCCGCGGAAAGCCCGCCGGCGGTGGCGCTGACGTCGCGAACCTTGGCGCACAGGCGCGCGCGCAACGGGGCGAGTTTCGGGGAAAGCCGCTTCAAGAACTCGTCATCCGGGTAGCCGTGCCAGTTCTCATTGTACATGGCCTTATGGCCCGCGGCGCAAATGCCCGCCGTCCGCTTATCCGGCGCTTCCGTGCCGGTCAGCGCGGCCGGGACGTAGTCGGCCAGTTCGACCCACGAATCCGCGGCGGCGAAAACTTCGGGGGCCGTGCGAAGACAATGGAGGATTTTGCTGAAGAACCATTCTGAGGAGTAAGTGCCGCCGCACTTGGCCAGGTACTGCGGCCGGATTTCCCTCGCCAATGCCGTGATTTCCGCGGCCTCGGCCACCCCTGTGTGGTCCTTCCACAACCAGGCCATCGCCGCCGGATTGCGGGCAAAACGCCGGTCAAACGCCAGCGGCTGGCCGCGGCCATCGACCGGCAAGGGTGTGCTGCCCGTGGTGTCCACGCCAATCCCGGCGACCTGTTCCGCCTTGAAACCGCGCACGCGTTTGTGCGCCGCGCCCAGCGCGCCCAGGATGGCGGCCTCGGCGCCCTTGACGTAGTCGGCCGGGTGCTGCCGGGCCAGATTGGGGTCGCGCGACAGGATCACGCCCGCATCGCCGTGTTCGTAGTTCCAGACGGCGGTGGCGACTTCCCGTCCGTCGGCGGTGTCAACCACCAGCGCGCGGACGGAATTGGTGCCGTAGTCGAGTCCGAGGGTATAGGTGCGGCTCATGGGAGTGAATCAGGAAACAAACCCGGACGACAGGCCGTAGTAAACCTCGTTGTTCCGCAACTCCTTGCGGAACTCGCGCAGCGAAGTCTTGTCATCAATAATGAGGGTTTCGACGCCGGCGATTTCTCCGAAATCCTCCAGCATTTCGGTCGTGACCGCCTGGCTGAAGCAGGTGTGGTGGGCGCCGCCCGCATAAATCCACGCGGCGGCGGCGGTGGTAACATCGGGTTTGCAAACCCAGACGGTGCGCGCCACCGGCAGCTTGGGCAGCGGCTTGTCCGGCCCGACCACGTCCACTTCGTTAATGAGGAGGCGAAAACGGTTGCCCACGTCCATGAGGGAGGCGTTGAGGCCGGGGCCGGTTGGCGTGTCAAAAACCAATCGCACCGGGTCGGCCTTGCCGCCGATGCCCAGGGGATGAACCTCCAGGGAGGGACGGCCTTTGGCGATGCTGGGGCAGATTTCCAACATGTGCGCCCCCAGCACCTTCATGCTGCCAGGCGCGAGATGATAAGTGTAGTCTTCCATGAAAGAGGCGCCGCCCCGGAGTCCGCTCGCCATCACTTTGAACGCGCGCACAAGCGCCGCTGTTTTCCAATCGCCCTCGGCTCCGAAGCCGTAGCCGTCCGCCATCAGGCGTTGGGCGCCGATGCCGGGCAGTTGGACCAACCCGTGCAAATCCTCGAACGTATCGGTGAATCCCTTGGCGTCGGCCGCCGTCAGGAACGCGCGCAACCCGGCCTCAATTCGCGCCGCCTCGACCAAAGACGCCCGCATGGCGCCGCCGGCGCGCAGGCTGGGAGCGACTTTGTACGCGCTCTCGTATTCCTTGGTCAGTCCCGCTATCTCGCGGTCGGTAACTTGCTGGATGGATTTAACAAGGTCGCCGACCCCGTAGCCGTTGACCGAGTAGCCGAATTGCATCTGCGCCGCCACTTTGTCGCCTTCAGTCACGGCGACTTCGCGCATGTTGTCGCCAAAGCGGCAAATTCTGGCGCCCTGCCAGTCGTTCCAGGCGGCGGCGGCCCGGGTCCAGGCCCCGATCCGGCCCTGGACGGCGGCGTCCTGCCAGAAACCGACGACCACCTTCCGGCGCAGCCGCAGACGGCTCATGATGAACCCATGCTCGCGATCCCCGTGGGCGGCCTGATTCAGATTCATGAAATCCATGTCGATGGCGCCCCAGGGAATATCCCGATTGTGCTGGGTATGCAGGTGGAGCAGCGGCTTTTGCAGCCGGAGCAGCCCGTTGATCCACATCTTGGACGGAGAGAACGTGTGGCACCAGGTGATCAGCCCGGCGCACTTCGGGTCCGCGTTGGCTTGCTGGCACAAGGCGGTGGCGTCGGCCGGGCTGGTGATGACAGGCCGGAAAACGATGTTCACGGGGATGGCTGGCGCGGCGGAGAGGGCAGCGGCGATCTGACGGGCGTTGGCCGCGACCTTCTCCAAGGCAGCGGGGCCGTAAAGATGCTGGCTGCCAGTGACGAACCAGATTTCGAACTGTTTTAAGTCTATTAAGCAGGACATGCTGCTACTCATATAAAAGGGAAAATATTATGTAAAGCCGATTCTGAGAAATTTATTCAACATCCACGGCATCCCAGTTTTTGAGCGATTCCAGGCGAAAGGCTCGGCGGGAGCCACGCCATCTACCGAGATTCGCTATCGATTCGGGCCCAAAATCAAGCGCCGACCCAAATCCTCGCCTAACGATGGCAAACGTCAACGGAACACGCAAAAGGGGCTTGCTTTTCGCGTGGTTCGCGTGGTTCGCGGTAAAAAGTGCTTCTTATGGGTGCCAATCAATCTATTTGAATTTTGGCGCGCCACTGCCATAATCGGCCAGCCGTGTCGGGAACATCCAACAACTCAGACTTTTGGCACACGAACAGGCGGGCGATCCCCGCCGGTCCCCGCGACACCATCCCGCCCAACAACCATGCCCAGCGAAGCTGATACATGCCGCAAATTCATCGTGCCGAAACTCCAGGCGGCGGGCTGGGACTCCGCCCGCCCAATGGTTTTTTCCGTGCAACTTTCCCCGCCGCTGCCATAATCTCGCCAATCCCGAGGGCATGAAACAGGTTGTCATAGAAAATCCGGTGATCAATTCGCCTTTCGATGAACCGAAACGCCACTTCCGGTTCAGCGACGAGGGCATCACGAATGAAATCGTCAGCGAGCGCCGGACGAGTTCGTATTTCATCCCCATCGCGGCCCCGAAGAAAAAAGGCAAAAAACAGCTTTTTTTCGAGACGGAATGGACCCGGGACCGGATTGAGGAAAACAAATTCATCAATCAGGTCCGTGCCCGCGTGAAGCAGTGGCGCGAAAACAAACACTTTGGCGTCAGCCAGGTGACGGCCCAGCTTCTTCAATACTGGACACGACCGGAGCGCGAGCGGAAACTGTTTTTCTGCCAAATTGAGGCGCTCGAAACCTTCATTTACCTCACGGAGGTGGCGAAGAACCAGGGGGACACCTGGATTGAAAACGAAATCCGCAGGGCCAACGAAGACGCCAACCCGAAGCTCTACCGTGTCGCCTGCAAAATGGCGACCGGCAGCGGCAAAACCGTCGTCATGGCCATGCTCATCGCCTGGCAGACCCTCAACAAGCTGGCCAATCCACAAAACGCCAAATTCACGGACACGTTCCTGATTGTCACGCCCGGCATCACCATCCGCGACCGATTGCGCGTTCTTATGTCCAACGACGCGGAAAACTACTACCGCAAGCTGGACATCGTTCCGCCGGGCGACCTCACAAATGAATTGGGCAAGGCCAAAATCGTCATCACAAATTTCCATTCGTTTCTGATGCGCGAACACACCAGCGCCGGCAAGTTGACCAAGAGTTTGCTGAGAGGCAGCGGCGACGCCCCAAGCCCGTTCACCGAAACGCCCGATCAGATGGTCCGCCGCGCCTGTCGCGAATTGGGCGCCAAAAAGAATATCATTGTGCTGAATGATGAGGCGCACCACTGCTACCGGCGGCGGGCAGGCGGCGAGGAGGAAAAGTTGACTGGGGACGACCGCAGGGAAGCTGAGAAACGCGAAGAAGAAGCCCGCGTCTGGATTTCCGGCCTGGAGGCCGTCCAATCCAAGCTCGGCATCAAAACCGTTTATGATCTTTCCGCCACGCCGTTTTTCCTGCGCGGCTCCGGGTATTCAGAGGGCACTCTCTTTCCCTGGGTCGTTTCCGACTTTTCCCTCATCGACGCCATCGAATCAGGCATCGTCAAAGTCCCCCGCGTGCCGGTGTCGGATGACAACATGCTGCATGACGGCCCGATATACCGGGACATCTGGCCCTTGATCCGGGAAAAGCTGCCCAGGAAAGGACGCGGCACGGAGGCCGTCACGGGCGAACCCAAGCTGCCGGTTGAATTGGAAGGCGCATTGCAAAGTCTCTACACCAACTACGAAAAATACTATCGCCGCTGGGCGCAGAACGACCCGGCGCAGGCCAGGGGTTTGACGCCGCCGGTTTTCATCGTGGTTTGCAACAACACCAATGTCTCAAAACTCGTTTTCGATTACATCGCCGGATGGGAAAAGCAGATCACCGATGAAAAATCCGTGGTTGTCCCCGGCAAATTGCCGCTGTTCAGCAACGAGAAAGACGGCGCATGGAGCGCCCGCCCAAAGACGATACTTGTGGACAGCGAGCAATTGGAATCCGGCGAGTCCATGAGCGATGACTTTAAGCTGATTGCCGCCCGCGAGATTGACGAGTTCAAAGCCGATTACCGGCTCAGATTTCCCGGCCGCGACCCGGATGAACTGGCTGATGAAGACCTCTTGCGGGAAGTTATGAATACCGTCGGCAAGGCCGGCAAACTTGGCGAACAAATCCGATGCGTGGTTTCCGTTTCGATGCTCACGGAAGGGTGGGACGCCAACACCGTGACACATATTTTGGGCATCCGCGCTTTCGGCACACAACTGCTGTGCGAACAGGTGGTTGGACGCGGTTTGCGCCGCATGACCTATTCCACAGAAGCCCGGCACTTTCCTGTGAACGGAAAGGAAGTGGAGATTGAAGCCTTTCCAGTCGAATACGCCGAGGTCTATGGCGTCCCGTTCTCGTTTATCCCATGCGCAGGAAGCGGCGGCGACCCAAAGCCCGGCCCGACTCCCACACGCGTTAGGGCATTGGAAGGCAGGCTGGACCGGGAAATAACCTTCCCGCGTTTGGTTGGATACCGCTACGACTTGCCCGAAGCCCGGCTCGAAGTGAAGTTCACGCCCGAATCGCGCCTTGTTCTTTCCGCCGCCGACCTGCCGATGAAAACGGAAAACGCGCCGATCATCGGCGAGAGGACCGTCCACGATCTGGCCGAACTGAAAAAGCGACGCCCCGCTGAAATCGCCTTTTTGCTCGCCAAGCTGACCCTTGAAAAATACTTCCGTCAGGACGGCACGCAGGAGACGGCGCAAACCAAGAAACACCAGTTTGACGCCGAAGTTCAATCATGGCGCTTCCCCCGCCTGTTGGAAATCACCCGCCAATGGCTGCGCGAATGCGTCAAGTGTAAGGACAACACCTTCCCGCAACTTCTGCTCTTGCTCCAATTCGCCCATGACGCCGCCGATCGCATTTACAAAGCCATCGTCCAGTCCACACCGGGCGAAAAGGCGCTCAAGCCCATTCTCCGGCCGTACGACCCCATCGGCAGCACGCAGCACGTTGATTTCGACACCATCAAGCCCACTTACGCCACCCGCGCCGACCGCTGCCATATTTCCCATGTCGTGGCCGACACGGATTCCTGGGAGCAGAAGCTGGCCCAGACCCTTGAGGACATGCCGGAAGTTTTCGCTTACGTCAAAAACCAGAACCTCGGCTTCACCATCCCTTACACTCTGAATGGCGAGGAGCACAACTACTACCCGGATTTTATCGTCCGCATTGATGACGGCCAAACTTCTTCTCCCTCTCCGCGCGACAAAGGGGCGGGGCAGGGGAGAGGTGCTCCCGATAATCTCCTGAATCTCGTTCTGGAATGCACCGGCGAGAAGAAAAAGGACAAGGAAGCCAAAGTTGCCACCGCAAAAACGCTCTGGATTCCCGCTGTGAACAATCACGGTGAGTTTGGGCGGTGGTCATTCCACGAAATCCGGGACCCGTGGGATGCGCAGAATGAAGTTCACGCCTTTCTGCAAATCGGAGGCGGAAAGTGACGAAATCAGCCCAGGAGTTGCAGGCTGTTCTAAAGCGAATGCAACAGCTTCCACACGAAACCGAGTGGTTCGAGTTCAAAGAAGCCAAGCAGAATTTTGACTTTGATGACCTTGGCAAATATTTCTCCAGCTTAAGCAATGAGGCAAATTTGCACGGTGAGCCTGCCGGTTGGCTTGTCTTTGGGGTGAACGACAAGGCGGTTGTCGTCGGGTCGCAGTTTCGTCCGCACCGAGCGGATCTTGATTCCCTCAAGCACGAGATCGCCAAAAAGACCAGCAACAACCACACATTTGTCGAGATTTATGAACTACAGGAAGCAGCAGGCCGCATCATCCTGTTTCAAATTCCACCCGCGCCTGCTGGAATGCCAATCGCGTGGATGGGCCACTTTTACGGCCGCGACGGCGATTCATTGGTGCCGCTCAACATGAGCGAGATCGAGCAAATCCGCAGGCAGCAATTCAACGAAGATTGGTCAATTCAAGTTGTCGCCAACGCCACCCTCAAGGACTTGCACCCCGCCGCGATTGCCCAAGCCCGCGCCAACTTCAAACAAGGCAAGCAAAACCGTGCTGGCGTGGCCGGCGTGGATGATTGGGATGACGCCATTTTCCTTGACCGCGCGAGACTGACCGTCGCCGGAAAAATCACCCGGACCGCAATCCTGTTGGTTGGCCGCCCCGAAGCCGCCGCGCTCCTCTCGCCGGCTCCCGCGCAAATCTCATGGCGGCTGGAAGGTGAACAAAAAGCCTACGAACACTTTGGCCCACCCTTTTTGCAGAGTGTGAACGACGTCTTCCGGCGCATTCGCAACGTGCGGTTCCGATTGCAACCTTTTGGCCAGCTCATCCCGGTCGAATTGGAGAAATATGATGCCACGGTTGTGCTGGAGGCCCTCAACAATTGTATTGCCCATCAGGATTACACATTACAATCACGCGTCGTAGTCACCGAGTTCTCCGACCGCCTCCTTTTTGAAAACGCCGGAACTTTCTTCGAGGGCACGGTGGAAGATTACGTTCTCACACAAAAAACGCCGCAACATTACCGCAATCCATTTCTCGCCCATGCCATGGTCAACTTGAACATGATTGACACCATGGGCTACGGCATCCAGCGGATGTTCGCCGAGCAGCGCAAACGGTTTTTCCCTCTGCCGGATTACGACCTTTCCCAGCCGGATCAGGTTCGGCTCGTCATCCACGGAAAGCTCCTGGACGAAAATTACAGCCGCATCCTCATCAGTCAGGCTGAGCTTCCACTCCATCTGGTCATGGCCCTTGACCGCGTCCAGAAAAAACTCCCCATTCCAGACGAACGCATCGCCGAATTGCGCCGGTTGAAGCTCGTCGAAGGCCGCAAACCGAATCTCTTCCCCGCCTCCAAGCTGGCGGCCGTGGCCGGCAGCAAAGCCGAATATGTCCGTTTCAGGGCCTTCGATGACGCGCACTACAAGGACATGATCCAGCAATATATCGTCGAGTTCAGTTCCGCTTCCCGCTCGGATATTGACCGGCTATTGCAAGACAAACTCTCCGATTCCCTGGACCCGGACCAGAAGCGCCACAAAATCCAAAATCTGCTCGCGGCAATGAAAAAGGAGGGAATCATTGCGCGTAGCGGCCCCAAGCAAACCGCCGTCTGGAAATTAGAGCATCCGGGACCGCCAATCCCCCTCAAAAATAGTTAAATGAAGAATAAACCAAAAAACCACCGATCTATTTTTGATTTATTCTGCGAATGCGTTGCTTGTCATTGTATTGCAAGGACTTACACAAAAATAATTCACCCAATAGTTCACGGGATATTCACGGGATATTCACCGGAATTATTTTTGATTTGCGGAAATCACGCCCCGGAAAGCCAATTTCCCACCCGAATTTCAAAAAATTCCTGACCCATGCCCAAAATACCCTCCACCAAATCCCCTGTGCCCGTCCTGGCCACCAAGCACAAGGACAAGCGCGCCAACATCCCCACCGAGGAATTGCGCGACTTCGTGGCTGACGACGAAAAAGCGCCCAAGAAGATCCTCTATCCGCGCGACCCATCCCTTGACCCGCAACTCGTCTGGCGCGGCAAGGATGAACAGGACAGCCAGCCGCTGGAAGTCCCCGCCGTCCCGATTTACATCCAGGAAAAAATTCATCCGCAGGTCATCATCGAGAATTTGCGCCAGACGGCCAAATCCGGGGAAAAGGAGCAAACCCCCGAACTGTTTGGGGATTTCAACGGCATCAAATTCGAGCAACTCATTGAATTTTACCAGCACAAGGACGGCGTGAATTGGGCCAACCGCATGATTCTAGGCGATTCCCTCCTTGTGATGACATCGCTGGCTGAAAAGGAAGGGCTTAAAGGCCAGGTCCAGATGATTTACATTGACCCGCCCTACGGCATCAAATTCGGCTCCAACTGGCAGGTCAGCACCCGCAAGCGCGACGTGAAGGACGGCAAGGCCGAGGATGCCACGCGCCAGCCCGAACAAATCCGCGCCTTCCGCGACACCTGGAAACTCGGCATCCATTCCTACCTCGCCTACCTCCGCGACCGCCTCACAGTCGCGCGCGACCTCCTCACCGAAAGCGGCAGCGTCTTCGTCCAAATCAGCGATGAGAATGTTCACCTTGTGCGGAACGTCCTTGATGAAGTCTTCGGGAGTGAGAATTTCGTCGTAACGATAAATCTAAAGAAAAAAGGGAACCAAAAAGGTGGAGGCTTCGAATCTATCACTGACTACATACTTTTCTACGCAAAGAACAAAGAAGACCATAAGTTCCGTCCACTCTTTGTTGAGCGGCAGGACTCGGAAGAGGGATTTATCTCCGACCAGCTCACAAGCGGCGGTCTGCGAACCAATCAAAATTATGTTTACCGCGTGCAGGGCCGGGAGTTTTCGCCAGCCATCGGAAATTGTTGGAAGATTCTCGAAATTGGAATGCGCAAGGTCGAGTTGGCTGGCCTCCTAATTGGTCGAGGACAAATTCGATTCAAGAAATATGACACCGATTTCGGTTTCTCATCATTAACCAACAATTGGGAAGATACAGGCGGCGCGGCGGATGCGATATATGTCGTTCAAACGGCAAACAAAGTTATTCAACGCTGCATGTTAATGACGACCGATCCAGGCGATTTGGTGTTCGACCCGACGTGCGGCAGTGGGACGACCGCCTTTGTGGCCGAGCAGTGGGGGCGGCGCTGGATAACATGCGACACCAGCCGCGTTGCCGTCGCGCTGGCTCGCACGCGATTGATGGCCGCCAAGTTTCCGTATTATCTGCTCGCCGATTCGCACGACGGATTGAGAAAGGAAGCAGAAGTGGCCGGCAAATTGCCAACTGACATCAAGCCGGGCAGTGACATCAAACGTGGTTTCGTCTATGAACGTGCGGCGCACGTCACGCTCGGCAGCATCGCCAACAATCCCGACATCAAACCCGGCATGAGCCGCGCGGAGATTGACGCCGCCATTGCCCGCCACGCCGACACCGAGTTGCTCTACGACCAGCCTTACGAAGACAACAAACGCATCCGCGTCACCGGCCCGTTCACGATGGAGAGCCTTTCGCCACATCGTTTCCTTTCGGCGGACGCCGAAGGCGACGGCACGGTCTCAGAACAGGAAGCCCGCCAGCATCACGATTTTGCCACGATGATTCTGGACAACCTCAAAAAATCCGGTGTCCAGAACACGCGCAAAGAGGAGCGCCTGAAATTCGACCGGCTTGAGCCGTTCGCCGGAACCTGGCTGCACGCCACCGGCGATTACAAGGACAAGGACGGCAAAACGCGCCGTGCCGCCGTCTGCATCGGCCCGGAACACGGCACCGTCGGCCCGGACTTGGTGAAGGAAGCGGCCAAGGAGGCCGTGCAGGGCGTGGGTTTTGACATCCTCATCGTCTGCGGCTTCGCCTTTGACCCGCACGTTTCGGAGGAGGCAAAACGCTACGGCAAGCTCGCCGTCATGTCTGCCCGGATGAACCCCGACCTGGCAATGGGCGATGAACTTCTGAAAAAGACCGGCGCCGGCAACCTCTTCATGGTTTTCGGCGAGCCGGACGTGGAAATCAAGAAACAGAAGGACGGCAGACTCACCGTCGAAATCAAAGGCGTTGACATTTACGACCCCACGACCGGCCAAATCCGCAACAGCAGCACCGACGACATCGCCTGCTGGTTCCTTGATACCGATTACAACGGCGAGAGTTTTTTTGTCCGCCACGCCTATTTCACCGGTGCCGACGAGCCTTATGAAAAGCTGAAACGCGCCCTCCGCGCCGACATTGAAGAATCCGCCTGGTCAACCCTGTATTCGACCGTGAGCCGCCCCTTCGACAAACCCAAGACTGGCAAAATCGCCATCAAGGTCATAAACCACTACGGCGACGAAGTCCTGAAAGTGTTTGAACCCTAACCACCCCTACAAGTTCCCATTACGCTTATGGAATATCAAATAAACCTTGTGCCTGTTACGAAACTGGGTTCCTTTGGCGACCCAATTGAAAGACAGCTTGCAACCAGGGTAGAAGCAGTTTTCCCGTCCTACTCACGAATATGGGAGGAATACGTGGGAAACGACGGTCAATCCAATGCGCTGCCCATGCCAGGCGCAACCCCGGAAGCCGTTCAGTCGAGAGCGGAGTATTGGCAGAGATTATACACGATTTTCGAGAGCTTGGCGCTATGCTGGGACATCGAGCATGAGCTGTCTCGGGTGGAGCAGGCTACCATCTTCAAGTGCTATGCCCACAACCTTAACCTGTGGATGGCATTTTACTGCCACCTTGGACGTATACACGACATGGTAAAAGCAATCGCGGTGCCCGCCCCGGTAAAGCGAAGAGACCTGGTTGAGCCATTTAATCAATTCTGGAAAGATAGACACATAGTTCTGCACGGCCCGAAAGTCCCCCTAAAGTGGGTTGGCAATGTGGTCGCACTGCCGCCACTTGGCACAGATCCAAAATGTTGGAACGACAAAATGCTATGGACTGAGCTCAAGGCTAAAGAGTTCGAGTTTATTGCCGCTACAGTCACTTCTGCCCTACGCGAATTGGAACGGAGGCTCGACTGGTGCGTTGCAGAATTGCGAAAAATCCTTCCGCAAATCTTGCATTGGCAGCGCGTAGTTTGGCCCGAGCCTGGCGTATTGGTGGCAGCTTCGTTGCCCTCGAGCAGCGGCTATCTTTCAAATGACGGGGCACCAGGCATCTCATGCCAACCGTCAGGGACGCAACAGCTACCGTCTCCATAGACACCGGCCTCCAGTCAATCCCGTATGTTAGCGTTTTGGTCGTCCATGTTAAGGGTCAGTCCTCCATGTTAAGGGTCAGTCCTAGGAAA
>PLGF01000100.1:31034-32395 GCA_003138485.1 Verrucomicrobiales bacterium
GCGGTTGTTCCGGCAAGTTTTTCAAGGATGCCCTTTCCTCTTCGTTGCCTTCGTTTCCTTTTGTTCAAGTTCTTTGGGCAAAATGAGGAGGAATGTTTTCCCGCGGAACACGCGGAACACGCGGAAAGATGAGAAGATGTGCCAGACTCCCCTTTCCGCGTCATTCTGCGTGGTCTGCGGGCAAAAGCCTGTCCTGATTATCCGTGTTAATCCGTGCCATCCTTGTCCCGCCACAGCCAGGCGACAGCGGACGTGGTTGAATTCTTTTTCCGCGGCTCTGCGGCTTTGCGTGAGAAAGGCTGTTTTGCCTTGGTCTGGTCTTTGGCCAAATAAATTTTTCAAAAAGCTCATAAAAAGGTAGCCCTTTGTATTGATTTACGGTTTCGGCGTTGCTAGCGGGACGTGATGATCCGGCGGGAAGATGCCCAGTTTGAATTCGGCGCGGGCGGGGTCGTTGGCCGGGAATTCCAGGTAGGCGGCGTTTGGACAATGGATCGTTTCGATTTTCATGTGAATTCAGAGTTTGCGATAGACTTCGGAACGGTGCTGGATGCGGTAAATGCGGACAATTTTTTTTGCGGGATAAATCCAATAGAGAATTCGGTAATCGCCCACCCGCAGCTTGCAGAGTCCGGCCAAATCCTCCGGCATTCCAACGAGCCGACGATGCACCATGCCAGCGGCATTGTCCGCGAGCCATTGGATTTTGCGCTCCACGCCCGCGCCGATAGCGGTGTCCAGCCCGGCGAGTTGAGCGTCGGCCTTGCCGCCTATTTCGACTTGGTAGGACACGGCTGGTGGCGGGGTTTCCAAGGTTTGAATTTACCGGCCACGTCTTCGCGGCGCGCCACGCGCAATTCGGCGATGACGCTACGATTCTGTGCCGTGAGCCAGTCCTGAAGCTCGTCGAGAGTTTCGACGGACGAGAGAACGGCGGATGGAATTTCAACGGTTTCCGTTTTCATAGTGGCAGTTTATCACGGTTTGCCGGGAATGGTAAGTGTTTTTCGCTTCATGTTTTTTTGACGGCGACGGTGTGGCCATCGGCATCGGCAGCCGAGCGGGGGGTAACGAGCAAGGGCGAACCGGGCCAGCACGCTCCCCGTTGGCCGTCTGCCAAGACCGCGCATCCAACCGGCGCACGGTTGGGCAGGGTGCAAGGGCGGCACGCCCTCGTGCTGCGGGTTCCAAGGGTGGCAACCATTGGGCAGGGTATTTTAAGGGCGGCACGCCCTTGAAACGGGGGATTCCAATGACTCCTGTTAAGGGTCAGTCCTAGGAAATTGGTGTCCGTTCATTTTCGGTCGCCGCCCGAGTCAACCCCAAAAACCATAAGTTCCTGGCGCCCATTCAGCCGTCCC
>PLGF01000156.1 GCA_003138485.1 Verrucomicrobiales bacterium
TCGTTCATCCAGCCCATGTTCCACTTGAAGCTGAAGCCCAGCCCGCCAAGGTAGGGCGGACGGGTCACCAGCGGCCAGGCGGTCGATTCTTCCGCGACGGTGACCACTCCCGGACATTCGGTGTGGAGTGTGTGGTTGAAATTCTTGAGAAACTCGACCGCCTCCAGGTTCTCGCGCCCGCCGAATTGGTTCGGGACCCATTGCCCCGGCTTGCGGGAATAGTCCAGGTAGAGCATCGAGGCGACGGCATCGACGCGAAGGCCGTCAATATGAAAGCGGTCGCACCAGAAAAGCGCGTTGGCGACCAGGAAATTGCGCACCTCATGGCGCCCGTAGTTGAAGATCAAGGTGCCCCAGTCCTGGTGCGCCCCGCGCCGCGGGTCTTCATGCTCGTAGAGCGCCGTGCCGTCAAAGCGCGCCAGCGCCCAATCATCCCGCGGGAAATGAGCGGGCACCCAGTCCAGCAGCACGCCGACGCCGGCCAGATGGAGTTGATTGACCAGGTATTGGAAATCGTCCGGCGTGCCAAACCGGCTCGTCGGCGCGTAAAAACCCGTCACCTGGTAGCCCCACGAGGGATAAAAAGCGTGCTCGGCGGCGGGCATGAATTCGATGTGCGTAAACCCCATGTTCTGCGCGTAGGCCGTCAGCGGCTCCGCCAAGTCCCGATAGCTCAGGGACTCCACCTTGTTCTTCTTCATCCACGAACCCAGATGCACTTCGTAAATGCTCATGGGACGGCGAAATGGATCGGCTGCGCGCCGTTTCTCCAGCCACGGCTCGTCCTCCCAGCGGAATTTGCAGTTGTTCCAGACGATGGAAGCGTTCTTGGGCGCGGTCTCGAAGAAGAAAGCGTAAGGGTCGGTCTTAAGCACGACGGCCCCGTTGGCGGCCCTGATTTCAAATTTGTAATGAGCGCCCTCGGCCGCGCCCGGAATGAATATCTCCCAAACACCCGAAGAACCCAGGGCGCGCATGGCGTTCTGGCGTCCGTCCCAGTTGTTGAAATCGCCCACCACGCTGACGCTGCGGGCGTTGGGCGCCCAGACGGCAAAACTGGCGCCCGCCACGCCGTCAAGGGCTTGCAAGTGCGCGCCCAGCTTGTCGTAGATGCGGTGTTCGTTGCCCTGCGCAAACAGAAAGAGGTCCGTTTCGCCCAGGCAGGGCAGGAACGAATAAGGATCGCGCGTCCGGGTCTTGGAACCGTCCTGATCGGTAATGAGCAAGTCGTAGGCATAAACGGCTTTTGCGCCGGCGGTCGTGCCCTCAAAGAGGCCGGGGCGCACTTGCTTGAGTTTGAAACGCGGTTTGCTTTTCTCGTGGACGGGAGCGATCTCCACTTCGGCGGCTTGCGGCCGGTAAACGCGCGCAACCACACCGGACCCGTCCCCCAAGACGTGCATGCCCAGCAGCTCGTGCGGCGAGCGGTGCCGGAGCGCCAGCAAACTGTCAGCTTCTTCCTGCGTCATGATCATTGGAAGCACAGTTTAGCGCCAGGCGGCCCAAACACACGCAAATTGTCGCCGGCTGCCCGGGGGGGGTGTTAATCTGTTTGGCCAAATCCATCCCTGCCGTGCCACCCTCACCCCTCCCGCTGACGCGGGAGAGGGAGAACCGCCGGCGGCTCATTGGAAAACCGACAGCGGAATTAACCCGGCGGCCACACCAACCGCCAAGACCTTTTCGTGGCTGTACCTGGGGGAGAAGGGATGAGTATTACTACTCATAGGCCAACATGTGGAAGCCGCCTACTATCAGTCATGTGAGCCTTTATGCAAATGTTGCACATTGTACAGGACGGACTACCGAGAGCAGAAAAACAATCAAAACGATATTATTGATCGCCGCGCTGGGCGGCTTGGCTGCCGGAGCGCACGCGCAAACCATCGTCGTCGCGGGGGTGTGCATTGAAACGCACATTGCCAATGTCGATGAAGAGGAGTACCTTTAGTTCACGATGCAAACTAAAATAAGTTCGCGGCCTTCACGGGGGGCCTTTACGTTGATAGAGTTGCTGGTCGTCATTGCCATCATTGCCATCCTGGCGGCCATGCTGCTTCCAGCTTTGGCCAATGCGAAGCGTCAAGCAATCCACACCGAGTGCATGAACAACGAAAAACAGCAGCTCGTGGTTTTGGCCATTTACGCGGGTGAAAACAAGGATTTTCTGCCCGACGGATCGGGTGGCAGTTGGGCCTGGGATATGTCCGCCTACATCGCGAACATAATGATCGCCAATGGAACAAAGCCGGTGACTTGGTACGACCCTGGAACAGAGCCCAAATTTGGCCCCTTGGACTGGTTTGGCGCCGACCAGGGCAACATTCCGGGCGGAACAGGAACGTTGTGGGGCTATGGCGCCGGTTATCCTGATCCAAACGCAACACCCACCGACGGCGCCATTCGTGTCATTGGATACGCTCAGACATTTAAGGGCACGGCGTCCTACTCGGGCGATTACGCTACCAACACCAATGAGAAAGTCTCATCAACCTCAACTCCGCCTGGCAATCACGGTGCCGTTCCCGTGGGAGCAATTTCCCAGCGGGCCTTGGTGGCCTGTGCGTCGCTCTGCGATGGTGGTGACAGTGACGACTATGCGGTCATGATTAAGCAAAACTGGACCGATGTTCAAGGCGGCTATGCCAAGGCCCATCTCGCCGCGCACATCGAGGGCGCCAGTTTTCCCGTTGGGGGGAATGTTGGGATGATCGATGGCCATGTGCAATGGCGCTCTCTCAAGCAAATGATCTCCCGCACAGCCGTCGGCGTCCCGGTTTTCTATTATTGAGCCGGCCGCCCAATCGTCTCAACAAGTCGTAAGCATCGCACCGGGTGTCCTCTGACAGCGGTTTGCCGGGATGGCATCGGCACGTCAAAAAATCCTCCTGTCTTGCACGTTGCGCCTCTGATGATTCTCCGCGCGAATTCGGGCGCCGGCCCCCGCGGGGGTCAACTGTGGCGGAAGGTGATGCGGGCCTTGCCCAAATCGTAGGGGGACATTTCGACGTTGACCTTGTCGCCAACACTGATGCGGATGAAATTCTTGCGCATCTTGCCGGAAATATGGGCGAGCACCTCGTGGCCGTTGGGCAGCGCCACGCGAAACATCGTCCCCGGCAGGACTTGCGTCACCTTGCCGTTCAATTCAATTGGCTCTTCTTTGGCCA
>PLGF01000191.1 GCA_003138485.1 Verrucomicrobiales bacterium
TGTGCATGATAAAATGCGCGCGGGAACCCCGTTCCTGGCCGGGCAACTCAACGAAATTATCCGCCGCCGCCCCAAGGCTGGGGTTTTAGTCGGCAAGGGTTGGGATCAATCGTTGCGCCAGTTGGTCGGCGCCATTTTGCAGGGCGGTTTTCGCGGCGATATGCTCGGCCAGATCGATCGCGGCGCTGGTTTGGCGATCCACCCGGAGGATGGCGCCGGAGGAGGAATCGCGCACTTTGATTTCAATTCGAGCGCGACAGCTCTGCAGATTGCCTTTGCGCATGCCCAATTCGCTGAAGGCTTCGCCCGTGATTTCGATGTCCGCTTTTTTTCCGGAAGCGCCGTCCACCAGCGTGAAGCCGCACTCTTGCAAGATGAGCAAAAACTCGGTCTCCGCCGCCGGGTCAATGACGTGCTGGCCGAAATGTTGTTCGGGAATCTTCACCGAGACGGAGGGCAGCTTCTTGCCGTCCAACTTCTTCTTGATGCCGGCGATGAGGTCTTCATGCGTCTGAACTTTGGCGATGAGCGTGTCGCCTTTCTGGGCGACCACAGCCGCGATTTTCCTGGCCAGCTCGGGCGCCAATTCGGTGATGTCCTGGCCCGCCCTGCCGTTGACCAACTCGCCATAGACCCGGCTCGTTTCCGTGCCGATGATTTTGGCGACGAGCACCAACTTGTTCTCCACTTGAAATACCCGCCCGGTCACGAGCACTTTGGCGCCGGTCAGGTTGCCGACCTTGGCGGCGCTTTCGGGGCTGACCGTGCCGGACAACCCAAGTTCCTGTTCGCCCAGCGCCTTTTCCAGTTCCGCGCGCTCGACGGTGATGAGTTGGGGTTGGGCGGAGAGGCTGGCGTTGACCAGCGCGGCGACTTTGGGGCCGAGATCGCGCACGGCTTCGTCCTTCGATTCAAAATCGAAAACGGCGACGGTGAGGACTTCCGGCGGCGCGGCCTGCGCGAGCGCGGCGGCCAGCAGGGTCAGAGACAGAATGAGCGGAATGTTTGTTTTCATAATTGTTCGTGTTAACGGGACAGGTTCGGCAGAGAAGGTTTCTCCGGGCGCAAAGCCAATTTGCAGAAATAAATCAGATTCAACTGCGACCGTGGATTCTCCGTCAATTGGGCGACCAACTCAGGCTGGACGACAAGGACGGCGGCTCGATCTTGCGGCACAGTATAAAATGACGGACGCGGCTTGTCCAGCTTGCGGGGCGGGCCTTGAATCCAAACGACCGGGGTGCCCTTTTGGGCCAGGGTGTGGACGCGCCCGGCCAACCCGCTCCATTCCGGGGCGTCTGGGCCGCATGAACCCACCACCGCCAGCTTTCCAGAAAAGGCCGCCAGTTCAGTGTCCGCCAAATCAACGAAACCTATCGCCGCGTTTTTCAGGGCCGGCTTGAGTTGGTTGCCGGGGTCAAGCACGCCAAGATTATTCCAGCTTTCCTCCACCAGCAGCTTCAACTCATGCAGCAAATTCGTCGGATACACCCGCACTTCGGTGACGCCGATAACGCGATTGGTGTCGTCAAGCCATTGGACAAGAAAGGTGGTCTCGGCATTGACGGCGGGAAAATCCAGCGGCGCGGATTCGAGCACGGTTTGGCGGGACAAGACCCGCAGTTCTTTCCACGGCTTTTCGCCCAATGGAGCCGCCGTGGCCGAAGTGGTTTGAAGCATCCGCGTGCGAATTTCGCTCCTGAAATCCTGATCGCCTGGATTGCGGAAAATCGCGGAAATGCTCCTGGCGTCACCAAAGAAAACAGACTGCGGCCCTGCGTTGGTGTCGAGCATGAGTTGCGCGCGGGCCACGCCGCACGGGCAGCAGGCGATCATCCAAAGCGTGACTACGTTCGCAAATTTCATTTCCAACTATTTCGACGGTTGACGGCGGTAATTCCTTTGGGAAAACCACTCAATCGCTCCATGCTTTTTTGCTGCCTTCGTCCTCCCACCATTTTCGGACCGGCCCTACCATGTCCTGTTCCGAAAACCGTATTGCCTCCAGGCTGGCGCTGGCGATGATCGCCTTGGCCGCCCGGCGGCAAACGCCGGGGTTCTGATGATAAAGGAGTCTGGCCAGATAAGGCATGACTCCTCTTGGAGCGGGGCCAACCACGCGCAGCGAGTACTCGGCATTGAAGACCGAAGTCGTCCCCTCGGCCGCCAAAATCAAAAAGGGCGTGGCGCAAGCGGCAGGTTTGCCGATGCCGCCGAAAGCGCGGAGCGCGTTGTTCAATTCCGGGAAACTATCGTTGTAACAGACGTAGCCTGGAAGGTAGGGCACCGCGGCAGCCGCGTTGGTCCCCATCTCACCGCAAAGGATCAGCATCTGTTTGGCGTCCTCCCCTATCCAGAGTTTGTATAACAGCACGGGCAGCACTTGATCTTTTTGCGCCAGAAGTTGCTCGCGGATGCTCCGGGCATTGCCGCCCGCGGCGCCTTTAAGCTCCTGCTGCCAAAGTTCATCAAAGAGTTGGTTCATCGCTTTGGCCAGAGCGGGGTCGGGCCTTGGCACCGGCGCCGGTTCGCCACAGCATTTCGTGTAATCGATCTCCTCGTCGGCATAGAGCCGGATTTTCCTGAGCAGGTCGAACGCACACCCGTCCACTTGCCCGCTGTACCAGGACGTTTTGCGCGCGATGGGGACGCCGGCGCCTTCGGTCTGGCGCAAAAGTTCTTTCAGCAGCTCCAGCGCTTCAAAGGCATTTCCTTGCTGATATTGCGCCTGGGCAAGGTCATAAGCCGCTGTCAGACGATTCCTCATCGGCAGCGCGTTGTCGCGGCGGATGCCTTCGAAAACCTTGGCCGCCAGATCCGGCCTGCGTTGCGCCTGCATTTCTTCGGCCAGGTCCCCCATCAGCCGCGCATATTCCAGGTCGGTCGCAGGGGTTGTCCAACGAAAGGCGCGCACGGGATGTGCTTCCACGGTATAGTCCGGCGTCAACACCGGGTCAAAATCCAGCATGACCGTGAGCGGCGCGCCGGTCGCCGGATCGAAATCAAAATCTTCCTGATACTGTTGGGCCTGCTTGACCAAGAACTGGCAGTAATCGTCCACATCCCGCATCTTCTTGACCAACTGCCCGCAACGGTCGATCAAGACGAGACGCGCTTTGCGTTGTATATTGTTCAACAACGGACGCCCCAGTTCCCAGGCGGCCTCAGTCTGGTGATTTTCAAAAGCCGCGTTGAAGGCTTTGATCTGCTCAACCTCTTCGAGCAGATGTTTGAATAATGGGTCGAAAACAGGTTGTGTCCGCGCGCGGATGGCCGGGTCTTTCGCGGCGAGAAGAGAGTCGGCCAGTTGGAATGCTTTGGCATTTTCTCCACGCCGCGCCATTTCGTTCATCGTGAAAAATCGTTGCGCCTCGGTGACCGGCGGGAAGTTGGCGGGGACGGCTTCCGGCAGCTTGTGTTCGGTCCCGACATTGGCGAAGACCGTCCCCACAAAACGCCCGTCCTTGGGGTCGCAGTAGATGGAGACGCCTGATTGGCGCGTGGATTCCACCAGGGCCGTGGCGGCCTCGGCGCTTCCGGGGAACCACTCCAGCAGCTTGGCGAAGTCGTTGGTCAATGGATGCCCGGCGTAGGACCAGGCGCGCGAATAAAGCCAGGCCCACGAGGACATGTGACGTTTGCGCCAGAGCGCCGAAGCAAGCCAGAAAGGCGCGTCCGGCTGGGCCTTGTTGCGTTCCACTGAATTGACGGCCTGTTCCAGCAGCCACATTTTGCTGTCCCAATCCCCGTAGAAATCCGACAGGGCCACCCAGTTGCGCGCGCTGTTCGTGTCCCCCATGACCAAACGCAACGTTTTTGCGAACGCGCTCTCCGGGGTATCGCGCGGGCCTGGCTCCATTATGTCCGGCGGCGAAACGCCGGCTTGGGTTGCCGGCTGGGCCGTCGCTGAGGGCCGGCTTTGGAGGAAAGCCCCGGCCAAAGCGTCGTAGTCCGCGATGGCGCGGCCTTGGGAGATCGGAACGCTGGCTTGGCGTTGCGGCTCTCCAGAAAGCAAATCGCGCTGTCGGGCGCGCAGCGTGCCGTCGTTTGCGGAGAGGACTACGACGCTGTCCACGGCCAGCCAAACGCTGCGCCCGTTGAGCGGCGCGGCCATTTGTCCGGTGAGTTGGAGGTCGATTTCCCGAGTGGTGGCCGCGATGGAGGCGGGATCGAAGACCGTGAATTCTCCGCTTTGCTTGAGCCGTTGCACGAAAGCCGCCCAGCCTGCCGCCGGGATGTCTTCGGAGGCGACGACCGCGACGACCGGCAGCTTGGCGGCCAAGTTTGTTTCAACTGCCGGCTTCCGCAAAACCGGCTTGGCGGCGAATTCGGCCAGCTTCTCAAATCCCATCTGCCGGCAGGCCCGGGCTTCCCAAAGACGGGCCTGATCGAAGCGGCCGGCTTTGCCCGCGGCATTGCGAAAACAGAAAATCGCCATTGGATAATCGCCGCGCGCATAATACTCCAACCCTTGGAAGAAGGGCATCGCAGCTTCGGGCAGCCAGGTCAAAGACTCCACTTTGGAACCTGCCGGCGGCGCGGGCGCTTGCGTCCCCGCTTGCGAGCTTGCCTCTTTGGCCAGCGATTGAATGGCTTCCAACCAATCCGCCGGATAGGCGCCACGCTGTGTGAACGAGGCCTTGACCGTCGCCGTTCCCGCCTCGATGACCGACACGGTGAGCGCAAAACGATCCGGCGCTGTCCGGCTGACATGACCGCTGATGAAGTAAGCCACCGCTGGAAGTTTGGCCATCTGCCAGGCGTCGGGCGACATGGTGAAGTGAGCCTGCAAATCACGCTCGCCCAGGACCAGCCGGATTTGCCGCCGCTCCAGCGTCGGAACGCCCTCTCGTTGCAGCGCCAGTTCCACAAAATCCGTTAATCCCACCGTCCAGTCGCCGCTCTCCCCGGATGTATTCTCACCCGCGAAGTCCAGCACTGCGACGCTCAAGGATTGATTCGTCTGAGCCGGCAACTGTCGCGCGACCAGCATCATGACAAGAATCAAAAAAGCTGGTTTCATGCATTCACATCGCCGCGGGGCCGAGAGTTTTGGCCTCGATAGTCATGTGGTTGCCCGCGTAAAACCGCTCCCCGCTTGACCAGACAAATTGGCTGCCCGTCACGATGATGCCGCCATGCGCGTCGGAAAGCGTGGTGATTTTTTGTCCGGCCACTTGGATTTCCTGGCCGCTGAAGGTCACGAACGACGCGCAATTCCTGCCGTCGCAGATATGCACGTAAAGCGGTTGCGAAGCAGACACGTTGTTGTCGTCGGACAAAACCAGATTCAACCCGTGCGCGTCCTCCACGATGGCACGGACGCGGTCGGGAAACATCGACTGCATCTCGTGGACCATTTTCGCGCTGGCCAGAATGTCGTTGGACGGGATCGCCGCCGTATCCGTCCGCGTAAGCCGGTGGCCGATGGCTAATGCCATCAGCAGACAGGCCGCCAGCCCGCCCGCCCACGCCAGGCGCGGAAAGAGACTTGGCGCGCCGCGGGGGGGCGGAACTTCACGGTTGAGGCCGGCAATGACCCGGCGCGGAAACATTTCCAAGGAGTCCCTGGAGATTTCCGGCAGCCGGGCGCGTTTCAAGATGGATTCCAGTTCAGGTCTCTTCATGGGAAAGGTCTTTCAAGAGGCGTTTGAGCTTCTGCCGCGCGGCAAACACGCGCCAGGAAATGGTCGTTTCGGCGCAACCCAGGGTCGCGGCCGCCTCGGCATGGCTCTGGTTTTCGTAAATGGTCAGGACGATGGCGGCGCGTTGTTTGGCTGGCAGCCGGTCCAAAGCGGCCTGGACGCGGCGTGACAATTCATCGGGGAACCCGCCATCCGAACCTTGCCCGGAGGTGGCGTCCACCGCCCATTTTGCATGGATGTCGGCGCGGCGGCACTCGCGCCTGCGCCAATCCAGGCTCAAATTGATGACGATCTTGCAAAGCCAGGTCGAAAGCTTCGAAACGCCGCCAAAAGAGCCCAGATGCTGGTAGGCGCGCAGAAAAGCCTCCTGCGCCAGCTCTTCGGAGTCGTCGAAAGAGCCTGTCATGCGGAATGCAATTGCGCGCACCATCCGTTGATGTCGATTCACCAGCGCCGCATAGGCTTCCGGGTCGCCGGAAAGGCTTCCTTCAATCAGCTTTGAATCATCGTCGGCCCCAGCCATGTGCGCCATCTTAACCCATGAGACGGATGGCGACAGGAATTCCTTTGAGAAATCAGCGGGCGCGGCTTGATCGTGGCAGGCGTTGTGAAGCCCGATGCGATGAGCTTCCCATTCCGTAACGCCACCGCAGGACCCCAAAATGGGCCATTAAGGGTAACGGCTCCAACCACTTCGTGATTGGAGCCGTCACTTTGTTCCGGTATCCAACTAAAACAGCTTTATCACGCTCATCACTGGGCTGTCGGGGGATTCTTTACCGTGAAGAATCCTGTTTTCGCATTGCCCGCAACACCCTCGTTTGTTCCACCGTCCGCGGTTGGCAGACACGTATTGGGAACCAAAGTCCATATCATACCGGGTCCCATCTGTGTCGGGGGTATGAGGAGTGGGGTGCCGTTCCAGTACGTCGGTTGGTACCAAGTCGGATCGGTCAGGTTAGCTTTTGTTTCCAGCCCGTAATTGAGAGCGGGAGTGGTCCAATTCACCCAGTAAGGCGTGTTGATTGAGGCTAGAACGACGGCGTTTGTGCTGGTGACGGAAAAGGCTGGATTCCAGAGAGTGGTGTCAAAGTTGGTATCCGTTGTGAAGTCGTCAACCTCGTTTGTCCCCGCAACATTCATAATCGCAATTTTAGAAATGTCGAAAAACTGACCTTCACCGGCCGCGGAACCCGGCGTCTCTCCAAAGCAAATAGTCAATGGATCCGCGAAGTAGCCGTTGGCCCAAGCTTCCGACGGCAAGGTGAAGTGTGCTGGGATGCCGTCCGGCCCGGTTACCGTGCCATTCGTGTCGCTGTCGAAGGCTAATGTCCAGGTGCCAACGCCACCGGCGGTGGTGTTGGTCCCAGTGGCCACGTTGAAAACATTCGGATTGCCCGTATTGGGAACCACGCCGGTATTAATCGAATTGGTTTTCCAATCAATGCTCCAAATAAAGTCCGGCTCCTCAGCCGTAATTGTCCACGTAAAGCAATTGGGTTGAGCATAAGCGATATACGGGTTGACCCCCGCGGAATACGCACCCACCATCTGCGTGTAAAACTGTGAACCGTTGACGACTTTGAAGTCCTGAAACGTAACCGAATAGGTGACGGGGTATGTGGTCGCACCAACCCAGGACTGGTTTACGTCCACGGTTCCAAACCCTTCCTGATCTGTCAATGCGCCGGCGCTCTGGGCAAAAACTCTCAACCCCGGTTTGGCGTGTAGGACGGTCATCACCGGTCGCGGGGGCGGCGCCGCGTTCGTGATCAAGAGCAGTTGAAGGTTGGCAATATCGATCTCTTCGACGCCATTGGTGGAAGTATCCGTGGAATTGTTAGTGATGCCACCCATGTAGAAGCCCATGGCAAAAGCTATAGTGGCATTGGTAGGAACAAGCAGGGGTTCAGCCCATGCTATCATCTGGCTCACGGGAATCGAATAGTGTTTGTATCCCGTCCCCGCGGCCGGAAACTGGGAGGCAGGAAGATTGGTCTCCGCGGTGCCGCCACCAGGGGGATAATAAATATCGGCGCCGTTTGCGAAAAGTCCAATCGTAGCGCCAGGCTGATATCCTCCGATTGCAGGAATGGAAACGCCCTGGACCGCAAGGTCGAATTCGAGGATGTAAGCGTAGAGGTTGATGTTGGTGTTGTTGGTGCATGTCAGTTGAGCCGTTTCCAACCCAAAGTTAAGGGTTTCGCCAGCGACACAGTTGAATGTGATTGCGCAATTCTGAGTGTTTGTCCCCTCGGGATTGTCAGTGGAGATGCTTATTTGCGGGCTAAAACCAGCAGGAGGACCAAAGTCGTACGCCACCTGGCCATACCCGCCGAGTGGATCGGCATCGAAGTTGTCCCCCGCGACGACAATGGTTTGCGCATAGGTCGCGGTAGTCAAGCCGCCCATCGCGGCGATCAATAATATCGTTTTGATTGTTTTTCTCATAAGAGTTGTCTTTCTCCTGTTGGTGATATGTTCTGTACACTGTGCAACATTGGCATAAAGGCTCATCTGACTGACAATAGGCAGCTTCCGCTCATTGGTCTATGAGCAGCAATACTCATCCGGGATGGCGGCGGAAACGGCCCATTCAGCAATGGGCGCGGAAGCTGGTTCGGCGGGAAGAGGGACCGAACGCATGGGACGAAAACCTGCCCTTGAGTCGGAAGAGACCATTGAACCCCCTCTCCCATGCCATCCAGAAGTGCTTGGAGGATAGGTGGATAGCACGCGGATAGGCGTTCCTCGACGTTTCCAGCGGATTCCGCCGGCTTCTCCGGCCCAAGGTCGATTGCGCTTATGGCCCACGGCGCGGCGAAGTGGGACGGAGGGCATTGTCTGAGGAATTCACTTGCTCCAACGGAGCAAAGTGATATGAAATACTGTGCCAACGAAGCGACTATTCTGATGATCATCCAACGTGAACTTGAGTTTCAGCCCCACACACACCACCGGCCTGAGCGGAGGCGGCTCAACTTTACTGGAATGGGAGGATTTGCAGCATCCATCGTTCTGCTTTTGTCAACGGCCAACCCGCCGGCGTGTGGCGCCGGGGAACTTCCGACCCGAAACATCGAACCCAACCCCGCTGGGAAATCCGGCCATGTTGTGACGAATGTCGCGCAGTTCAGAACTCTCTCCGGCGCGGATAACCTTGCCGGTTGCGATTTTCATCTGACCGGGGTGATCACTTTGGTGGATACAAATCGTGAGTTGGTGGTGCTGCAAGACGCCACCGGAGCCGTGGGTCTGAGCTTCCGAATCGAAGATCGGGGGCTGCGGGTTGGGCAACTCGTTACTTTGGATGGCACCAATTGCTGTCCCCTTTTTTCGAGTTTCCCAGATTATCCATACCGCCCATCGGGCCGCAATATCTGTCCTTCATTCGAGGCGCCGAAGAACTGGGGCGAGTATTATTTAACGCGGATGCGGGGCTGGCTGCACCCACAGGTCACCGGCAATTACAGATTTTGGACCGCCAGCGATAACTCGTCGGAACTGTGGCTGAGCACGGATGCCAACCCGTCCAATGCCAGGAAGATTGCCTCCATCCCGCGTTTCGGCTACGTGCAACCACCTGAATGGTCGCAATATCCGTCGCAACGTTCGGAGTTGATTGAATTGAAGGCGGGCGGGACCTATTACATCGAGGCGTTGCAAGAGCAAACCACTGGAGGGGACTACCTCTCCATCGGCTGGCAGCAACCCTTGCCGGGCGAATCGGCGATAGCAGTCATCGACGGCCCTTATTTGACTCCGTGGGAGGAAGACCGCGATGCAACAAACACCGCGGCCCATGGGATACTGCGCGAATACTGGACCAACTACTTTGATGGAAATTTGACCGGCATGGGAGGAGCACGCCCATTTGAGTCGGCCTTGACGGTCAAGGAAATTGGCATTGAAATTCATGGGCGCGGCGAATTGCCAACACCCGGCCGGATCGCGCTGAATCAGGAATTGCCGCAGGAGGAAAACTATCGTTGGGTGCAAGTGGAGGGGGTGGTGAAGTTTATGGCGGCTGACGGCGACACGGCGTTTCTGGAGTTGTCGGACGGGCAGTCGCTGATCCAGGTGCGCGCGTTGCACTGGAGCCTGCGAATGTTGGGAAATTTAACCAACGTTGCCGTCCGGGTTGAGGGGGTTTGTGAGAGAGTCTATGACCAAAAGCTGATGGTGCCAGGGCTGATTTGGGCTTCGGCGGAAGACAGCATTTCGCTCCTGGAGGCTGGAGCGGCAAACGCAGTGACCACGGCAAGCGACCAACCCATTTTGTCAACGACTGCAACCAACCCGGCCATGCAGGGCTTCTATAATGCCCGCGGAGTCGTGACGTTCAACGATCGGGTTTTTGACAAGGATTACATCTTCGTTCAGCAAGACGAGACCCCAGTGCTGGTTCATCCTGGAATCCCCGCTTTCAAAAGCCAGTTGAATGTGGGGCAGGATGTTGAAGTTGGCGGCGCGCTGGAACCGGGCAAATACGTTCCGGTCATCACGCCGTTGGTCGTCATAGATTACGGATGGCATTCCATGCCCGTGCCCATCGCGCGGCCCCTTGGTTTGCCGGATTCAGGAAATCGGGAGGGTAAATGGAGCGAACTTGAAGGCGTGGCGCATTCGGTGAACTCCAACGGCACACTTTCCATGGTGGGAAAAGATGGGGCTGCGTACCTCTGGCTGGGGCAAACACCCTCCAATTGTCTGGGCGATTACGTGGACGCAAAATTGCGCGCCCGGGGGGTGCTCATGCTGACCATGCTGGATGCGCCGCTACTGCTGATCCCATCCCGCAATTTTGTCGAGGTGGAAGAGAAGGCGCCGGAGGATCCCTTTGGCACGCCCAAGTGTTCAATTGCCAGCCTTCTTTCGGAAGGCGGGGTAGCGTCGTGGGCACACCGTGTCCGGGTGATTGGCGAGGTTACCTATCGGGATGCGCAATCATTTTTCATTGAAGATGCTTCGGGTGGCATCCGTGTGCGAACCTCCGGCCTGCCCGCGGTCGAGCCAGGCAATACGGTTGAGGTCCTCGCCTTTCCGGCGCAGAGCGGCTTCGTCCATACCTTGACCGATGCCGTGGTGCGTTCGGCCAAGCCGGTCAGGAGCATCCAATCCAAGAACCTGGATTTGAGCGAAGCGTTATCTTCCAAGCAGAATGGCGCCCTGGTTCATGTCGGGGCCACGCTGCTGGCCCAGCAGACTAATGGGATGGAACAAGTGCTGGAGCTTCAGGAGCAACACCGTGTATTCGTTGCCACGCTTGCGGCGGGCCAGGGCCGCCTGCCGGACTTCGCCCCGGGAAGCCGTCTCTGGGTCACGGGAGTGTGCGACGACGCGCTGACTGCGTCATCGCGGGTGGGCGAAAGGCCTCCGCGGGCGCAATTCCTGAGTTCGCTCAACATCCTGTTGCGCAGCCCGCAAGATGTGGCGGTGTTGAGCGGGCCTCCGTGGTGGACGTGGAGAAAAATCGCAACGTCGGTGGGGGTGCTGCTGACGATATTGGCCGTAACGTTGTTGCGGGTTCAACTGTTGCAGCGGCGGCTGGAGCGACAAAAGGCGGCTCAACTCGCCTTTTCGCGGCAAGTTCTGGAGCGGCTGGAAGATGAACGGCGTCGAATCGCAATCAACTTGCACGACAGTTTGGGACAAACCCTGCTGGTCATCAAGAACCACGCCATTTTGGCAATTCAACGTCCCCCGGAAGAACAGGCGTTGCGACACCGTCTGGATGAGATTTCCGGCGCCACCTCCCAAGCCATTGATGAGGTGCGGCGGATTACTCATGGCTTGCGGCCTTATCAATTGGATCGCCTGGGTCTGACCCAGGCAATTCGCGCCTCGGTCAGCCGGGCCTCCGAGAACAGCGCCATTCTATTCGCCAGCCGGGTGGAAGACATAGACGGCCTGTTCGATAAAGACGCCGAAATCCATGTTTATCGAATCGTGCAGGAAGCCATCACGAACGCAGTCAAGCATTCCTCAGCCACGGAAGCGGCGGTCGTGATCAAGAAACGGACCGCGGTTGTTTCACTGGCAATCCGGGACAATGGCCGCGGGTTCAATCCGGCGAAACCGTCCTCCGAACCTCACGACCTCGGTTACGGACTCAACGGCATCGCCGAACGGGTGCGCATTCTCGGGGGGACTTTGGAGATGGATTCCAGACCCGGCGAAGGCACCAGTATGACGGTGGTGGTTCCGTTTCCCATATCGAGAATATGAAGCAGGAAGTAACAGTGCTGATCGTCGATGATCATCCGCTCCTCCGTCACGGGTTGCGCGATGTCATCGGACACAACTCGCGCTTCAAGATCGTTGGCGAGGCGTCCGACGGAGAAGATGCGCTGCGGCAACTGGCCGGCCTGAAACCCCGCATCATTATCCTCGACATTGACATGCCCCGTCTCAATGGCCTGGAAACGCTTCGGGCGGTTCGACAACTGCCGTTCCCGGTTGAGGTGATCATTCTGACGATGTATAACGAAGAGGACATGTTCAACGCCGCGATGGATTTGGGGGCGAAGGCCTATGTTTTGAAAGAGAACGCCGCGAACGATATCCTGATTGCGCTTGACAAAGTGGATCGCGGCGAAGTTTTTCTGAGTCCCTTCATGCATGCGGCGGGACAACGCCGGAGTGATCGGGTGCGGGAACTGCTCTTGAGCAAACCGCAAATCGAGTCGCTGACGCCGGCGGAGCGGCGCATCCTCAAGCTCGTCGGCGAAGACTACACCAGCAAAGAAATCGCCAGCCTCCTCAACTTGAGCGTCCGAACCGTGGACAACCACCGGCAGCACATCTGCGATAAATTAAAACTGCACGGAACGCACAGTTTGTTGAAATTCGCCTTCGATAACAGCGCCTACCTGTAAGCGGGCACATGGACGATCAACTGATCATCCGGCTGGATCAAGAAATGTATTGGTGTGGACAACGACATGGGCAATCTGCTTTAATCGGCCACAAATAGACGATGCATTCACTTGAGACATTAAGCCTCCAAGGTTTCCGCTCCATCAAGGAACTGGATAACTTCACCTTTGGTCCCATTACCGTGCTCGTTGGAGCGAATGGCTCCGGCAAATCGAACCTCATCGGCTTCTTCCGAATGATGAACGACATGATGCAGGGCGGATTGCAGACATTTCTGCAAAACGGCAACGGCGCATCGAACTTCCTTCACTTCGGTCCCGCCCGAACGCGCTTCCTCAGCGCGACGCTGACTTTCCACAGTGATGCGGGGATAAACACGTATCGGTGCGAATTGACGTTCGCGGCGGTCGATCGTTTGATGTTTGTCAGCGAAGAATTGAAATTTCAGCGCGCTGGGGGGCTTCACCCGCAGACAATTGCAATTGAGAACAACGAACCGGTGGAAAGCGCGTTGAGCCGGTATCTGGCTTCCAATCTGAGGACCCACCTATTCATCAAAGGGTTTTTGGATAAGACGCGGGTTTTCCATTTCCACGATACGAGCATGACGTCGCGGATGCGCAATTATTGCGACCAGGACGACGCGCCTTATCTGCGCGCCGAAGGCGGCAATCTCGCGGCTGTCCTGCTACGGTTGCGCGATCATTTTCCCGCGAACTATCGGCGCGTCGTTGCCGGCGTGAACACGGTTTTTCCAGAGATGAAAGACTTCCAACTTGATCCCACGGGCTCCAGCGGAAAGGGCCTCTTGTTACGCTGGCGGCCGACGAGTAACCCGGCGGAAGTGTTCGGCCCGGCACACCTCTCGGACGGGACGTTGCGGATGATCGCGCTCGTGACGCTTTTCAATCTGCCTGAGGAGATGGCGCCGTGGATGATCGTCCTCGATGAGCCGGAACTTGGCTTGCATCCCGCGGCCGAAGCGTATCTAGCCTCGCTTGTCCGCAGCGCTTCAACACAGACACAGGTGCTTCTGAGCACGCAATCGGCGACGCTCGTTGATCACTTCAAGCCAAACGAAGTCGTTGTGACCGAAATACACGATGGAGCCTCGACGTTCCATCGTCTCGAAGACGAAAAGCTCAAACACTGGTTGCAGCGATACACACTTGGCGAAGCTTGGCGAAAGAACGTCTTTGGGGGCTGGCCCGAATGAACCTATTCATCTACGTTGAAGGACAGGAGGAAGAGATGTTTGTGAACCGGATGCTGCGCGGTCACTTGCGTCAGTTCGATGTCATGGTTCAAAAACCCATTCTGGCTGCGACAAGTTTTCGCATCGGTGGCGATAATGACCCGGACATCACGGTTGGCGGTGTGACGAATTACGATTCGATACGCGAAGACATCGTCAACCAATTCGCCATCGGCGACATTAACGCCGCCGACGTGCTGACCACCCTTATAGATCTCTACGCGCTGCCCGCGCTTTTTCCCGGCCATGAGACGGCAAACACGAGCGGCCTGACCGGGTACGGAAAGGCTCAACACATTGAGCAGGCGTGGCAAGCGGATGTCGGGCATGCGAACTTCTTCCCCTACATCCAAGTCCATGAGTTCGAGGCCTTGATCCTTACGCGCCCGTTAACCCTCAAGGAGTATTATCCCGAGCACGCTCCCGGCATTGACCAACTCGGCAGGCAATGCGCGCCTTTTCACACGCCCGAAGACATCAATGATGATAAAGCGACTTGGCCTTCGCACCGCATCCTTGCCCACGTCCCGACGTATCGGAAAATCGACGGATTCCGCCATCTTCAGGATATCGGCATGCCTGAGTTAAAGGCTCATTGCCCTCGCTTTAGGGCGTGGATTGAGCGATGTGAGACATTTTTTCGCTGATTCGGGGCGAGCGTCGGCCAAACCGTGCCCCCCCGCAGTCACGCCGTCGTGGCGCCCACGCGAAGCGTCTTCCAATCACTTCCTCCCAAAATCCGCACGGTGGTGGTGAATGCGCGCGGGCGGAGGCGAAATAGCTTCTGGAAAAACGAGCGGACCACCGCCGCGCTGGTCAGGGTAATGGTCAAGGCAATCGGCTCTTGAGCGGGCGCCGTTTGCGGCTGGCGATGAGAGACGGGTTGATCGAAGAAGTGCGCCTCGGACACCAGCAGCATCTGCCTGACACCCTTTGGCAAGGTTTGAAAACCCGGATAATTCATTATACTCGTATTCATTGGCTGTCCCATTCAGGGTGATTTGGTGTTCATTTACACCTCTGTGTCATCACCCGCCACACACGTATGCAATTGGCGTGCCAACCCCATGAACAGGCGCTTTGCCCGGTAAAAGGTGGATTTCCCGCCCAATAAACTCACGCAAGCGCGCAACTATTGCGCTCCACTGCGCAAAAGGCGGCCTGGTTCTCAAGCGAACCTTGCCACGCGCCGGTTCAGGCGGTAAGCTCTTTGACGATGTGTTTGGCTATTCCAGGCAAAGTGACCAGTATCGAGGGCGATGACCCGATCTGGCGCACGGGCAAGGTCGATTTTGGCGGCATCCTCAAGGAAGTCAGCCTCGCTTATGTGCCGGAGGTCAAGATTGGCGATTACGTCATCGTTCACGTCGGGTTCGCCTTGAGCCGGGTGGATGAAAGCGAGGCGAAGCAAGTCTTCGAATACCTCAGGGAAATGGAGGAGCTGTCCGGCTTCAAGGAGGGCGGCCCGTGAAGTACCTGGACGAGTACCGCGACGCCGATGGCGCCCGCCAATACGCGCGTGAAATCGCCCGCGTCACCACGCGGCCCTGGAACATCATGGAGGTCTGCGGCGGCCAGACGCATTCCATCCTCAAATTCGGACTCGATCAGCTTCTGCCCGAAGGGGTGACTCTGATCCACGGGCCGGGTTGCCCGGTGTGTGTCACGCCGCTGGAATTGATCGATCAGGCCCTGGAGATTGCCGCGCGGCCCAACACGATCTTCTGCTCCTTTGGCGACATGCTCCGCGTGCCGGGCAGCGCCGCGGATCTGCTCTCCGTCAAAGCCGCCAGCGGCGACGTGCGGATCGTTTATTCGCCCCTGGACGCCGTCAAGATCGCCGCTGAAAACCCGGCCAGCGAAGTGGTCTTCTTCGCCGTGGGCTTTGAAACCACCGCGCCCGCGACCGCCATGTCGGTTTACCAGGCGGCCCGGAAGGGGTTGGGGAATTTCTCAATTCTTGTGTCGCATGTCCTGGTTCCGCCGGCGATGGAGGCGCTCTTGTCCTCCCCTCAATGCCGGGTGCAGGGCTTTCTGGCGGCGGGCCACGTTTGCGCCGTCATGGGCTGCGCGGAGTACGAGCCCATCGCGGCGAAGTATCATGTGCCGATCGTGGTGACCGGGTTTGAGCCGTTGGATATTTTACAGGGCGTCTTCATGTGCGTCAGCCAGCTTGAGGAAGGGCGGGCGGAAGTGGAGAACCAGTACGCGCGCGCGGTGCGCCAGACCGGCAACCAGCCGGCGCAGGAACTGATCCGGCAGGTGTTCACCGTCGTGCCGCGGAAATGGCGCGGGGTGGGAGAGATTCCGCAAAGCGGGCTGGGGCTGCGGGATGCCTACGCGGGGTTCGACGCGGCGAAGAAATTCGGCCTGTCGCGCCACACGGTCGAGGAGCCGGCCGATTGCCTGAGCGGTTTGGTGTTGCAGGGGCGAATCAAGCCGCCGGAGTGTCCGGCTTACGGCAAACGTTGCACGCCGGAACATCCGCTGGGGGCCACGATGGTTTCCTCCGAGGGCGCCTGCGCGGCCTACTATCGCTACCGCGGCCTGGCTGCGGTCAAGGCGGCTTGCGAAACGCAATAGCGCTTATGGCCGACTCCTTGGAATTCACCGGCGCCTGCCCGATCCCGATCCAGCAGTATCCGCGGATTCTACTGGCGCACGGGGGCGGCGGCAAGCTGATGCACCAGCTTGTCGAGAAGATGTTCCTGAAAGGCTTCGGCCATCCATCTCCGCGCGCGCAGCATGATTCGGCGGTGTTGACGATGCCCGCGGGCCGGCTGGCTTTCACGACTGATTCCTATGTCGTGCAGCCCCTGATCTTCCCGGGCGGCGATATTGGCTCGATGTCGGTTTTCGGCACGGTCAACGACCTGGCGATGAGCGGGGCCCGGGCGCTGCACCTCAGCGCGGGGTTTATTCTGGAAGAGGGGCTGCCCATGGAAACGCTCTGGCGGATCGTCTGCTCGATGCGGGCGGCGGCGGATCGTTGCGGGGTGCAAATCGTGACCGGCGACACGAAAGTTGTTGACAAAGGAAGGGGCGACGGCCTGTTCATCAACACCGCGGGCATCGGCGTGCTCGAACACCCGCTGCTCATTTCACCGGACAGCGTCCGCGCCGGCGACGCCATCCTGGTCAGCGGCGACTTGGGCCGCCACGGCATCGCGATCATGAGCGTGCGCGAGGGCCTGGGCTTCGAGGCCACATTGCAAAGCGACTCCGCCCCTGTCGCAGCCCCGATCCTGGAAATGCTCGCGGCGGGCATCGAGATACATTGCTTGCGCGATTTGACGCGGGGCGGTCTGGCCAGCACGTTGAACGAAATTGCCCAAGCCGCCAGCCTGCGGCTTTGCCTCGAGGATCAGCTCATCCCGGTGCGCGATGATGTCCACGCCGCCTGCGAGATGCTCGGACTGGACCCGCTGCTGGTGGCGTGCGAGGGAAGATTCGCCGCCTTTGTCGCGCCGCGGGACGCCGCGCGCGCGCTGGCCATTCTTCAGCGCAGCCAGGCTGGCGCCGCCCGCATCGGCGAAGTGGCCGCTGAAATGCCGGCGGTCGTGGCGTTGCAAACGGCCCTTGGCCCGAGCCGCATTTTGGAGATGCCCAGCGGCGAGCAATTGCCTCGAATCTGTTGAAGACTACGGTTTTGGTTTATTCGGCTCGCTCACGGGTTCGATGCGGACGTTGTCAAACCAGGAAACTCCCGCGGGATAAAACGCGAAGAGCATGACTCGCATTTCGGTGACTTCGGGACGGGCCCGCGTGGGATGGAAGACCTGGGTGCAGGGGGTCCAGGCTCCGTTGTTGCAATGGCAGGTGACGGTGGTTTCCCAGCGCCGCCGCTTTTCGCCCTGGAACATGCCCCAGCCGCGCACCCAGACCTTGGCTCCGCCATCGGGGCCTTGATAATCAAAGGTGATCCGATAGGCCTGGCCCGCCTTGACGGGGATCGGGTCCGAATAGAGGGAGAGGCCGTAGGTTTCGGCAATCGCGTTCTTCTCCGGCTTGGGGATGTTCCACAAGTTGGTCAGCCCCGTCTTGATCCATTGCGCCTGCATCGCCTGCTCGCTGACGCGGGTATCCATGCGGATGGCCTTTCCGTGGGCGGCGTCGGGGGCGGCTGTCCATTGCACGCCCAAGCCATCGACGCGGTCCCAGCCCGCGGGCCGGGCGGGGTCCCGGGAGTCGGCCTGCTCGAAATCGCCATGCGCCAGCACGGAATTCGCCTGCGCCCCGCAGCGCGCGGTTGTCAACACGAATATAAGAAAAGCAAAAAGGGCGGTTCGTTTCATGGGCTTTTTCCTTCAGCCAGGGCGCGGTAGTAGGCGGCGACCATCTCTTCATAGCCTTTGGGAACGCCGTCCTGAACGCCGGCGCGCATTTGCTCCCGCACCCACGGCGGCAGCTTGTCCTGCTCGCGTTGGACGGCGATCTGGCTTTGCACCGTGCCTTTGGCCGCGCCAAGGGAACTGACCGCCTGGCTGAAAGCCCTGCGCACTCCCAACCCGTCGTCCTTGCGCGCCGCCTGTTCGAGGCGGTTCATGGCGTTGACCGACGTTTCCAACTCGCCGCCGGAAAGATGATACCGGCGCAATTGCAGCGCCAGCGCCTCGGCCTGCTGGCGGATGGTCGCCTGCGCGTCGGCCAGCCGCGGCAGCCGCTGGTTGGACGCCGGCGCGGCGGGGCCGCGCAAACCTTCCCCGCCATACCCGGACAACTTGCCTCCGCCCGTCGCGCCGCCGGGATCATTCCTGGCGGAGTCTTTGACGCTGCCTTGTTCAAAAGGCTCCGGGTCCAACCGCGTCGGCGTTTCGCGGCCGCCTTTTCCCTCGGCGGTGTCGGCGACCATTTGTCCGTGGCTGCGGCCCGAACGGCCCTCGCCCGAACGTCCGCCAACCTCATTCTGGTTGGGCAGGAGATTGCCGGTGACGCCTTTGGCGCTCATGTCGGAAATCGGGCCGTCGCGCGCGCCCCAGCCGGCCCCTTTGTCGGCGGAATCCAGCCAGGAACTGGTCACGTCTTCGACCTCCGGCGTCATCGCCTCCTCCTTGTCCAGCAATTCGCCCACGATATCCTCCAGCTCCTTGGGCAGCTCGGCCAGCGCGATGTCGGCGGGCGTCAGCGGCTCTTCCATGTTCCACTTGATGTTGTCGGGCACGTCGGGCAGCCAGCGTTCAAGATTGTTGACAAGCTGTTTGGCATTCTCCAGGCCCGACTGCTCGGTGGGGACGGCCAATTCGATGTTCTTTTGCGTCAGCGCCGCGGCGGCTTCCTGCACCTCCTGAAACACCTGGTTGACCTCCTGCGCCAGGGTCGCGTCGGCGAAGTCCTGCTTCGGCAATTTGCTGAAATCGGTCAGTTTCTCTTCCAGGAACTTGGCCCACTTGTCTTCCTCCCGCGACATCTCCCCCAACACCGCCTGGTCCGATTGCGTCAAGTCCTCGGGCGCCTTGTCCGCCAGCGTGCGGCTTTTTTCCAGAATTCGCTCCTGGTCCGCCACGAATTTCTTCATGTCATCCATCATCTCCCGCGCCCGCTCCTCGCCCGTCGCCGGCGGTTGAGTGGAGGTCTTTCCATCCGCCGCGGGGTTGAGCGGCGTCGTGCGCGCGTCGGCGATCTGCCCCAGCAAACTCAGCAGACGCGTCAGGATTTCACCCTGCCGCTTTTCCAGGCCCGCCAGCAGCTTGGGCAGCGCGCCGGGGCCGGCCCCGTTCAGGGCGCCCAGGTCGTCCTGCGCCCCGGCCATGTCGCCCTTCACCAGCGCCGTCAAAGTCTCCGCGTAAGGCTTCCCGTCGGTTTGCCGGCCGAAGAGCGCCGCCGCTTGGGCGCCACGGGTGCGCGCTTCGGTTTGCGGCCCGCTCAACGCGCCCACCTGGCCCGCCAGGCTTCCCTTTTTCAGAACGTCCTCAAGGTAGGTGCGCAGGTTCGCCGTCAGGCGGTTCGCCTTGTCCTGCGACTCAATGGCCCGTTTCAGCTCATCGAACGCCGCCTTGAGCGGGTCCTCGTCGCGCAAAGCCAGGTCATCGGCGGATTTCACCCGCAACAGAATCGGACGCGAATGCGCCGGCGCGCCCCCCGGACGATAATCGCCGGCCAGCGCTTCCAGGTAATAGGTCGCGCCGGACTCGAAGAGCCGCGGATCAATTGCCAACGAAAACGTCTCGCGGACCGGACCCGGATTGCCGGGCGGACCGAGGTAAGTCCACCGTTTGATCTCGCGCCCCGCCTCGTCTTTGTCCGTCGGACGCGAAACCACGGAAATCCCGGCCAGGCCGAAATCATCCCGGGCCTGTATCTCAAGGCTCAGAGTCTGTCCGTACTCCACCAGGCGATTGCGGTCTTCGGTGATAAAATCCACTTCTGGCGGGTTGTCTGGGATGATCTGCACCTCGCCGCGCGCCAGCGTCAGGGATTTGCCCCCGGCTTGGTAGGCCGCCTGGATTTCGTACGCGCCCGCGTTGCTCACCGACGCCACCGCCTTCCAGAGCGAGCCGCCGCCTTCAAACGCCCGCGCGCTTCCCCCGAAGTTCCAGGTCGCAGACTGCACCGGAGGCTGGATGCCAAAGGAAATCTCCACCTGCGACCCCGCCAGCGCCGCCAGCGGAGCGGGCGGGCCGGAAAGCGTGTGCGGCTTCAGCCCCGTGTAGGCGGGCGGCGTCACGCGGAAGACCGCGTCCTGCAGGCGCGGCGCCGGCAGTACTTTCACCGCGACGCTCCGCGTGAAGCTGTCGCCGGCAAAGACGCGGAACGCGAAGGGCGTCTGGATGTTGGCGAACGCATGCACAAACTTCCCCGGCCCCGCCGGTTCCCCGCCGGCCTGTGTCAGCGGCTCCATCACCGAATGCTCTCCTCCAGGCGACGGCTGGATGAAATCGGATTTTTCGCGCCAGGCGATCAAGGGCGGCGCCAGCGCGCCCGGGTTGGCCGCTTTCTCAAATTCAACGCTCACTTCGAGGTTCTCTCCCTCCGCCACCGTGACATCGTTGCCGGGGTTCAGTTTGAGCGCAAAACTGCCCGGCGGCGGCACATCGCTCAACGGCAAGGCGTAACGCGCGGCCGCGGCGCTGAATTGGCGCGGGAAGAACGCGATGGCGGCCGCCCAAACCAGCGCCACCGCGACCGCCGCCCCGCCCCAGGCCCGCAGCTTTGGCCAGTCCCAAAGCTCGCCGACCCGCAGGGCGCCGGCCAGTTCCTCCGATGCCGCGACCGTTCGCGCCGCGAAAGGCGCCTCCTGCGCGTTGAGCGTCTGCCGCTGGAACTGAATGGCGTTGATGAGCAGGTTGTCGCGGATGCCATAGCGCGCTTCGAGAATCAGGGCCGTGCGTTCGGGTGTTTGCCGGCGCCAGGCTACCCGCAGCACCTTTTGAAACAGAAACACCCCGCTGCAAACCGCCCCGCCCAGCGCCAGCGGCAGGCGCAATCCCGCCGGCAGACTCAGCAGATCGTCAAAGACGAACAGCAGCAGCAGCACCCCCAGACACACCGCCAGCCACCAGCACGCCCCCACCAGCAAGAGCGACCATTTCAGGCGCGCCCCGGCCGCCCGCATCGTGGCAGCCAAAAAACTGGATTTATCGTGGACAGTCAAATTTCCAAACTCCTCAAATTCACGCTCATTGCCGGAGCGCTATCCGCGTCGCGTCGCATCGTCTTTTCGTTCGTCAATTGGAATGTTCTTACGCGCGCACCAATATGCCGCACAGCGGGATCACGCGCAACAAGCGGCTTCCCGACTCTTGTGAACAGGCCAAACCTTCTTTGCGGCCCCTGGGCGCTCCCGCGCGTGAAGCCGGGGGGGCGGCCCGGCGCCCGCAAGATCGCTTGCGCCGCAACAAAACCACCGTAATTTACCGTAATTTTCGCAACCAGCGAACTCCGCCCCGTCGGGGGAACCCTCACCGCCGTCAATTTAGGGTGCAAATAGGCGCGAATAGGCGCAAATAGGTGCAAACAGCGGCCAAACCCCCGGATTTTTTAACTTGCCAGAGCTTGCCAGAGGGTGAAATTCCCAAAGACCAGCCCAAGGCAAAACAACCTGTCTCGCGCAGAGTCGCAGAGCCGCAGAGGAAGAGTTTTAACCACGGATTTCACGGATATTCACGGATAAAAGAACTCCCATCCGTGAAATCCGTGGTTAACTCGGTCTTTATTGTCCAGCGCCCCGGCAGGCCGGAAACGGGGCCGGCACCCCGCGCAAGGGCGGGCTTGTCGCGCCGTGGCGCATGGCGCACAGCCGCGACAACCGGGGCATGGCGTGGTTCAAACGGGTTCACCGCTCAAACGCCCCGATCCGCGGCCTTTCAAAGAACAAACCGCCCTCAGCCACTGCCGCCACAATACCACAGAAATTGCATTATGCAAGATAAATAATCTGTTGGCCACGGATGGCCGGCGCGGCCCGCAGGAAACGACCGCAATTCCGGTGTTTTGCAGTCCCGGTCCCCTGACCGGGCGATTTTCAAAACATGATCAAGGAATTCACGAAGCAGGTCTGCAAGCCTTCGGCTTCGGAACAGCATTGAGCGAGTGCCATACTTCAAAAGCGGTTGTCTAATAAGTTGACTTACGTTTGAATGGCTGGCGTGGTGGAACAAGGAAGCCGCCAAAATATCGCCGGTGTTGAGTTCCGCCATCGTCCATTATCGGTTTGAATCCATCCATCCTTTTGCCGACGGGAACGGGCGGACAGGCCGCGCACTGGCCTTGTGGGGGCTTTACCGGCGCGGATTTGACACACACCATATTTTTTCCGTGGACGAATTTTATTGGGAAAACCGCCCGCGCTACTATGCGGCCTTGGACGCCGTGCGGCACGAGGGCGATGATTTAAGCGGCTGGCTGGAATACACCGCCGAAGGCTTGCAACTCGCCTTGGAGCGCGTCTGGGCACGGGTGCAGAAATTGTCCGCCGGTTCAACCCGGACAAAACTGGTGCCGCGCCCAAAACAGGAACTGTTGTTGCAGCTATTGCGCGACCACAAAAGCATGACGCCACGGGAAATTTGGGATGCCCTGGGCGTGACCCGGCAAGGCGCGATCAAATTGATGCAGCCGTTGCTGGATGCCGGGTTGGTGAGCCGTGTCGGCACGAGAAAATCAGGACGTTACATTCCGGCGTGAGCCAAAAAAGCTTCAGTAAAAGTCTCAGCAGAACCTTCAGTAAGGGGGCAGGCAATGGGTTCGATCGGAAACTCAATTGTTCCGGTTCAAGTTCAATACGAGTGTGAAGGTGGCGCCTTTTCCCGGGCCGTCGCTGTGGACGGAGAGTGCTCCGCCAAGCTCCTTGGCGGCAAGGGCGCTGCTATGCAGTCCAAATCCATGGCCGTTCTTGCGGGTCGTGAATCCGTGCGAAAAAATCCGGGTCAGGTTCTCTTTGGGGATGCCGACCCCGTTGTCGATCACGGAGATGTTGAGCCGGCCGCCGGCGGCCGTGGCGCGGACGGTCAACCGCTTGTCGGGATGCGACGAAGTCTGGCAGGCCTGCTTTGCGTTGCGGATCAAATTGATGAGGATTTGCAGAACCTTGTGGCGGTCCACGCTGATTTCCGGCAGGCGCGTGTCAAATTCCTTTGCCAGCTTGATCCCGTGGCGTTCGAAACCGGGTTCCGTCAGCCTCAACACGTCGTCAATCAACTCGGTGACATTCACGATCGTTTTCATGCCCGCCACGGTGGCGTAACTTTGCTGCATGGCGACGATTTCCTTGATGTGGTCAACGTTCTTTTGAAGACCGGTAAGTTCCTTCAGGGCGTGGGCCTGTTCCCGCGCCAGATGCTCGGCCAGTTCGGATAGGTATTGGGGCATCCGCTGGCCGTGGGGGTCTTTGGTGAGAAACTCCCCGAGGTTTGCGGCATGATCTTTCATCAGGTCAGCCGCCCGCCCCACCAATTTGACCTTCGACAGCTTAATCTGATCGGTCAGCAACGTGGCGGAAACATTGACGCTGTTGAGAACGTTGCCGACGTTGTGCAGGACGCCGGTCGCCACGTCCGCCATGCCCGCCGCGCGGGAGGCTTCGAGCAATTGGTTTTGCGCTCGTTTCAACTCCGCTTCAGCCTCTTTTATGGAGGTGATGTCGCGGGAAATTCCAAAGGTGCCGATGATTTTGCCATCGGGTTCGCGCCAGGGCATCTTGGAGGTCATCATCCAGGTGACGCGGCCATTGGGCTGCGTCTCTTTCTCGATTTTACCAATGAGCGGCTGCCCGGTGCGGATGATTTCCTGTTCCTCCGCCAGCGCCGCGCGCGCCTGATCTTCCTGAAATAGATCAAAATTGGTTTTGCCCACAATTTCTCCGTTGCTGAGGTTCCTCCAGTTGCTCATGGAAACGCTGCACCGGACGAATCGCGATTCCAGGTCCTTGAAGCAGATGTAGTCGGATGCAGTGTCCAGCAACGTGCGAAACAGGGCCTGTTCGCGCTGGGGCTCCGCGTTGGCTAAGGCCAGGTCAGCGGTGCGGTCTCTGACCCGTTGCTCGAGTTCGTCGTTGGCCCTCTGGAGGTCCCGCTTCGCCACGGTCAGGGAGCGATTCTTGCGCAAAATCATTGTAATCCAGACGCCGGCGACGATGCCGGCGATGAGAAAACCCCCGCACAGCCACAAGATACGCCGCCAACTCCACCACGAGGGGGCGCGGATCAGGACGATATCGTCGGGATTGAAGATTTCCAGACCGATCTCTTCACTGAGGGGGTTGGCTGGGCCGCCTGCGGGTTCCAAATTTCCAGTCACTTGCACAAGACTCCCCAATTCCAGCGCGGGCGGCCCGCCGCGGTCCCGATCGAGTTCCGCTTCGAAGAAATGGTTGCCGGACCTGAATCTGAGGTTGTGGCCGTCGGGGGTGCGGGAAGAGCCGAGGTACTCGGCGGTTGTTGACTCGACCATTTGGGCCACCGCGGAATGAATTAGCTCCGAGTTTACATAACAATCAAAGCGGTTTCCGCGGAGGACCACCCGAACGTCATACCACGGTCCTGTTTCAACGCTGAGGGGACGCCCTGGGGTGACGGTTATTAAGCGGCCCTTGAGGCATTCCGCAATGCTGGCGAACCTATTTCCCGTGCCGCCTACGTTAAACTGGTTGTAGTTTGCGTCGTTCCGCCAGCCGAAAAAAACCATAAACCCCTCGTCACCCGCAGTTTTCCGGACCTGGAAGGTGAGCGTGTAATTGGCCCAGTTGGTATCGCCGAACGTCGCCAGGCAGTTAATATCGCGCGCAGATTGGCGCAGCGCTCCGTTGGAGACAGACCAGCTTCCCCCAGCGGCGTGCCAGCCCGTCATGCCCTTTTTTTCAAAATCACTCCGGTAGAGCACTTCGTCATTGCTCATGACGAGTATATTCCTGAATTCGACCATGGTATCGTAGAGCCTGTCCCTAAAGTAG
>PLGF01000148.1:0-15222 GCA_003138485.1 Verrucomicrobiales bacterium
GACTATCCAGTTCCGTCTGCAGCGTCGCCCTGCCAAGTTATGAAATATGCGGGCTAAAGATTCGGGTGATTACTGAAAATGTGCCGCGACAAAATCCCAACCCAAACCAGGTATGAATCCAGACAACAAACCCGCTGATTCCAATGAACCGGCCAAGGACGCCGGCGCGGTAGTTTCGCCCCCCGGCTCCGTCTCGCTGGAAGGCATGCACGGCAGCGTCGCCGTGCCATCCTATCAAGCCGGCTTCTGGCGGAATTGGCGGGCCTTCGTCGGACCGGCCATCCTCATCAGCGTCGGATACATGGACCCCGGCAACTGGGGCACCGATCTGCAAGGCGGCGCGCAATTCAAATACGGACTTCTCTGGGTGGTCGGCCTGGCCAGTTTGATGGCCATCTTCCTGCAAGTCATCTCGGCCCGCCTGGGCGTCGCCACCGGCAAGGACCTCGCCCAGTGCTGCCGCGACTGGTATCCGCGCTGGACCCGCTGGCCAAACTGGCTGTCCATGGAAATTGCCATCGGCATGACCGACCTCGCCGAGGCGCTGGGCAGCGCCGTCGCCTTGAACCTCTTGTTTCACATCCCGATGACGTGGGCGATCATCATCACCGCCTTCGACGTGCTGTTGTTGCTGGCATTGCAAGGTTTTGGCATGAGGCTCATCGAGGCGGTGGTCGCAGTCTTCGTGTTGACAATCGGCGTTTGCTACGCCATCGAGATCTTCGGCTTGGCGCAGACCCGGCCTGATTTCATGGAAATGGGGCGCGCCATGATGCGGCCCGACTTCGCCCAGGCCGGCATGCTCGTCGTGGCCATTGGCATCATCGGGGCGACAGTCATGCCCCATAACCTGTACCTCCACACGGCCCTGGTGCAAACCCGACAGTTGCAGCAGAACGAAACGTCCATTCGCCGCGCCATCCGCTTCAACACCATTGACACGACCGTGGCCCTGGTCATCGCGTTTTTTGTCAACGCCGCCATCCTCGTCCTAGCGGCCATCGTGTTCTACGGCAAGACCAGCGTCACCGTGGCGGGCGGCCAGATCGTCCAATTCAGTCCGGACAGCGATTGGATTCGCATCGCCTATTACACTTTGGCGCCGCTGCTGGGGACGACGCTGGCGAGCACCTTGTTCGCCGTGGCGCTTCTGGCCAGCGGGCAAAGCAGCACCATCACCGGCACGCTCGCCGGACAGGTGGTGATGGAAGGATTCATGAAGTGGCGCATCCGCCCGTGGGTCCGCCGCCTGATCACCCGGATGCTCGCCATCATACCGGCCATCCTCATCATCAGCGTCCGCGGCAACGGCAGCGTGACCGATCTGGTCAACCTCAGCCAGGTCGTCCTCTGTCTGGAACTGCCCTTCGCCATGTTCCCGCTCCTGCACTTCACCAGTTCGCGCAAACGCATGGGCCAATGGCGCAACGGCTGGTTCCTGTTGATTACCGGCTGGGGGACTGCCATTCTCATCACGGTCATGGATCTCTACAGCCTGCCCGACGCCCTGCGTCAGGCATGGAAGGTGATCGCGGGCCACTGACGAACAATATCGCCGCCATGTACAACAAAATTCTTGTCACCCTCGACGCCACGCCAACCGACCGCGCGATTATCGAGCACGTCAAACCCCTCGCCAAGTGGGCGAACAGCCGGGTCGTCTTGCTCCATGTGGCCGACGGCTGGGCGGCGCGCACTTATGGCCCGGATGCCATCAGCGCCGAGATCACCGAGGATACGGCCTATCTGGAAAAGGTCCGCTCCGAGTTTCAAGCCGCCGGAATTCCCGCCGAGGCCGAACTGGCCTATGGCGAACCGGCCGGCGAGATCGTCAAGTGGGTCGAGAAAAAGGGCTGCGATCTGGTCGCCATGAGCACGCACGGACACCGCTTCCTGGCCGACCTGGTTCTCGGCACGACCGCCACCCGCGTCCAGCACAACATCCGCGTCCCCGTCCTCCTTCTCCGGGCGAAGTAAGACGGAACGATAGGGTTGACAAATCCGGCGATCTGACCAGTCTGCCCTCATGCCAAAGTGGCTGAAAATGTGCGCCGGGATTCTGCTCCTCCCGGTTTGCCTCGGCACCGCCAAGGCGGTTTGGCTGGAGATGGCCCGCGCCGGCGGCTTCGACCGGGTCTGGCTCCCTCTCCTGGCCGGGGCGTCCTGCTGGATCGTCGTCTTCCTGCTCCTGCCTAAACCGATGTGGCTTTATGTCCTGGGGCACGAATCGACGCACGCGATCTGGACGTGGATTTTCGGGGGCAAAGTTAAACATTTCAAAGCCGCCTCCACCGGCGGCCACGTCATCACCACCAAGAGCAATTTCCTCATCACGCTCGCCCCGTATTTCTTCCCGTTCTACGCCGTGCTCATCGTGCTGGTGTTTGTCCTTGGGGACCTGGTGTGGAATTGGCGGCACGCTTATGCGCCGTGGTTTCATTTGCTGCTGGGGGCCGCCTACGCCTTTCACGTCACTCTGACCTGTGAAATCTTGAAAACCCGCCAGACCGACATCACCAGCCAGGGCTGGCTATTCTCCGGCGTCATCATCTTCCTGGGCAACGCCCTGGTGCTGCTCGCCGCCGTCCCCCTGCTGACCGGACACGGCTTGCTGCAAGCCTTCAAGACGTGGGCGCAGTGCAACGCCCAAGTCTTCGTCAAACTGGCCAACCTTCTCTAACGGGAGCATGTTGAACGTATTTTCAACCAATCGAAAAAACACCCGCTCGGCAGGGCGACGCTCCCGCGGAGCCATCCCTTTCCCCAAAGAGACGCCCCCAGCTCGGCAGGAGCCTCGCCCAACCACGATTTCGACAGGGTGAGCGTCACTGCCGCAGCCGGGCTGATGGCACGGACGGGAATGGGGCGCGGCCGCGCGTGGCGCCGGGCGGCCCCAACACCGGCAATCTCTCTCCGGCCAGTTTGGGAAATCCAGCCGGCTGGCGCGCCAGGACCACCGCCAGATCATCGACATACACCGCCCGCCAGCCGTGTTGCTTTGACAGCGCCTCCGCCCCGGCCAGGTTCGCGGGAAGCAGCGCCAGGTCCGCCCGATCGATGTCCAGTATATTCTTGTCCACCGGCCCGCCGTTGTACAGGTTCCAATGTTCCCGGATCAATTCCGCCGGGTAGCAGGTTTCCCGCCGGCCGTCGATTGACACGGCGCACTCCGGCAGCTCCCACAAGCACAGCTCGCCCCAGTCGAAGAAGACCAGCAAGTTGCCGCGCACCTCGCGCGCGCGCATGAAGGCGATCGCGCTCAAGGGATACTCGCTCCGGGGCGCCTCCATCGTCAGCGGATTCTCCTTGTGCAACGTGAACGTGGCAACGCCGATTCCCGCAGTAGCCAGGGCCAATAGAACCGCCGCCGCAGGATGGCGGGTCATTTCCTGCAAACGCGCGAAGGATTGGCGGCGTCGCGCCAGGATGTCCGCCAGATGCGGCGGAACAAACGCGAGCGCCGCGATGGCAAATAAGGGCGTGTGGCGCGCCGAGCGCAGCGCGAACACGGCCAACCCCGCGCAAACCGCCATCTCCCACAACGCGCGCCTGCGGTGGGTCCACACAAACGCGACCAGCGCCAGCGCCACTAAAATGAAGAGCGCTGCATGGTCCCAGCCCAGCTCGGGCGGGTTCCATTCCGTCAATTCCGGCCGATGATGCATCGCCGCCACGCCGCTGAACGTCCACCGGACGAACTCCCATCCGTAAGGGTTTGCCAGAAGAGCAGCGGGGCAAACCGCGCACGCCGCCCACAACGCGCCGGCCGACCGCGCCGACGCCGCCTCCACCGGCACTCGCGCGGCCAGGGCCGGAATTCTGTCCCAAAAATGCTGCGCCGTCAGCGCCGACGCCGACGCCAGCAACACGGCGATTCCGGCCAGGACGCCTCCGTGAGTGTTGAACCACAAGGCGAACAGCACCGGCAGCGCCGCCGCCCAGCGCGCTTCGTCCCGGGCAACGCGCCGCAGCAGCCACAGTTCAATTGACATTCCCAGCGCCGTGAAAATCTGCGGGCGCGGGGCGAATCCATAGGAAATCTCAACGACCGCGAGCGCGCCGACCGCCCAGGCGACGGCGCGGCGCGGCCAAGGCAAATCGTCGCAGCCCAGCCGCAGCGCGATGCCGAAAGTCGCCAGGCCCGCCAGGATTTTGAGCAGCAGGATTCCCGTTCCGCCCGCCAGCCTGTGAGCGGCTCCCAGCGCAACTTCGGCCAGCAGCTCGTGATTGATCCACGGCGTGCCGCGCGCTGTCCAGGAATAAGGCTCGACCGCCTGGATTTTGCCCGTCAGCAGCAGATGCTCGCCGAAGAGCGTATGCGCCCACAGATCAGGGTCGGCGGTATTTTCGGAGAATTGGTAAACCGCCAGCGCCAGCACAAAGGCGCACAAGAGCCATTTCAGGGCGGCGGAATTTCGTTCAACCACAGCCCCGCCAGTCCATCAGGTTTTACCGCCCTTCACAAGCCAGAAGACGCGCTTGATTTAAACGCGGAACGGGGAAATCTCTTGAAAAGGCGCCGGGCGCTGCTAATGTCTAATCATGAAACTTTCGGTTACGGTTGATCGCGATGAGGATGGGGTTTGGGTGGTTGAATGCCCGTCCATCCCGGGTTGTGTCAGCCAAGGGAAGACGAAGGCGCAAGCCATTAAGAATATTGAAGAGGCCATCGCGCTTTGTTTGGAGGTCAGGGCCGAGCGTGGGCTGCCGCTCACGATTGAAACGCGCCAAGTCGAAGTGCTCGTCTGATGCCTGCTCTCCCGGTATTAAGCGGGCGCAAGACCGTTCGGGCCTTTGAAAGGCTTGGTTGGCAGGTCGCCCGCCAACGCGGCAGTCACATCATCATGGTGCGAGGGGGTGAAATCACAACCCTCTCCATTCCCGACCACAAGGAAGTCGCCAAAGGGACATTGCGCAGTTTGATTCGCTCGGCGGGAATCACGGTGGATGAATTTACGGGCCAGCTTTGAATTCAACCGTAAATGAGAACCGACAAAGCAATTCGGGTTGGGTTGGTGAGCAAAGCCTTCATTCTTTTGATTCGGTTTGTCGATCTGATTCAGGGGAGCATCTTGAAGAACTATGCCGCGTTTTCTTTTATCGTCCGCTATGCTCCGCAGAAGCTCGGCGCGGACGCCTGCTATTACAGGGCGTTCAAAGAGTTCCTGATTGCTTGTCACCGCGTTCCCGCCTACGGCGATTTCCTGCGCAAGCGCGGTTGGTCCTGCGCGTCCACCGACCCGAAAGAGATTCTCCGGTCCCTGCCTCTGACGGATAAATCGGATTACATCCTGGCTTACAGCACTGAGGAAAGATGCCTGGACGGGAGTTTCTTTTCCAAAGGTGTTGTCGTGGATGAGTCCTCCGGGGCCACGGGGATTCCCTATAATTGGGTGCGGAGCGAAACCGAGCGCGAGATCGTCAAGAACCTGATCGGCGTTTACTTGAGGTATTGTTTCGGCGACAAAAGGTTCATCGTGCTGAACATGTTCAGCATGGGAGCCTGGGCTACGGGTTTCAACATGGCGTTGGCGGCCCAATCCTTGGGCGTCGTGAAATCCACAGGCCCTGATGTGGACAAAATCCTCCACACCCTTGAATTCCTCGGCAGCAAGTACCCGTATATTCTCAACGGTTATCCGCCCTTTTTAAAATACCTCTTCGACGAAGGAGAGCGGCGAGGGTTCAATTGGCGGGCCTACACGATCCATGGCCTCGTCGGCGGAGAGGGAATGTCAGAAGGACTGCGCGATTATCTGCTCAAGTACGCCAAGACCGTTTACTCCGGTTACGGCGCGTCGGACCTGGAAATTGGCATGGCGGGGGAGAATCCGTTGACGGTGATGATCCGAAAACTCTGCTTCAAGGATATGTCCTTGAGGAAAACCATCTTCGGAGACGAACACCGCCTGCCGATGCTCTTTCAGTACAACCCACTGGACCATCTGGTCGAAATCATAGACCACGAGGTGGTTGTGACCATCAGCAAGCCTTGGACCCTTTCCCCGCGCATTCGGTATAACATCAAGGACGAAGGCGGCATGCTCACTTTTGACGAGATGAAACAAAGGCTTGGGTTGCATGGCGTCGATTTGGAGGAATTGGAACGAAAATGTGCCTACCCCCGCTGGTATCTGCCGTTTCTCTTTATCTACGGCAGGAAAGACAGCACGGTGTCGGTTATGGGAGCAAACATTTATCCCGAAGATGTGGAAAGCATCATTTACTCCGTTCCCCTTCTGGCCGGCAGCATCAATGGCTTCGCCATTTCGCTGGAGGAAGACGCGGGGGGCAATCCCCGCCCCTGCTTTGAATTCGAGTTGTTGGATTTGCGTCCGAAGCTCGAAGTTGAAGCGATGTTGCGCCAGGTATTATCCCCCGAATTGGCGAAACTGAGCCTGGATTACAAGAAGGCCAGGGAAGAATATCCCCAAGCGGTTGATCCAATCGTGAGGACTTTCGCTCTGAACGACGGCCCATTCAAAGCGAACCTCAACCGCATTAAGCGGCGGTATGTCAAGAATCCAGAAGCGCAGCGAGAGTCCGCCGGGTTGAAATAATACAGCCCGGAGAAGTCGTTTTCATGCTGTCAAACACTACCGGCTGACAGCGGCGAGTCGTTTCCATTTTCAAGCGCGGCGGCAGGCCTTGAGAGCCTTGACCAATTCGGGCAACACTACTCCCGCCACCCCAGCCAGAGCGAAATGCGCCTGCGGCGTGAATGGCGTGGGCTGCGGATTGATCTCCACCACGGTCGCTCCGCTTCGCAACGCTTCCGACGGCAGAGCCGCCGCGGGATAGACGACCGTGGACGTGCCGATGGAGAAGAAGAAGTCGCAATGCGTGCTCGCTGTCATCGCCTGTCGCATCTCCGGCGCCGGCATCGGTTCGCCAAACCAGACCACGTCGGGGCGCAACAGGGCGCCGCAGGCGGGACATTTCGGCGGAACATTGCCGGTGTCCTTCCAGGCCGAAACAATCGTGCCTTCATCGGAGCATTTCGTGCGCGTGATATTGCCATGCAGTTCGATCACGTTCCAGCTTCCAGCGCGTTGGTGCAGACCATCCACGTTCTGCGTTATGAGATGGAATCGCGGAAAGAGAGTCGCCAACTCCGCCAACGCGAGGTGCGCCGGGTTTGGCTCCGCGCCGGCAACGAGCTTCCGCCGCCATTGATACCATTCCCAAACCAGGCGCGGGTTGCGCCGGAAAGCGTCCGGCGTGGCCAGTTCTTCGGGACTGAATTTCGCCCACAGCCCAGTCAGGGCATCGCGAAACGTGGGGACGCCGCTTTCGGCGGAAACGCCGGCGCCTGTCAGAACGGTCACGCTCTTGGCGCCGGCAAGCCGTTGCAGCAATTCAACCGGAATCGTCACGGCTGGATAGTCGCGCCTTTTGAAACAGCCGACAACGACGTTTTTCTTCCTCAGTGGACACCGATGAGTTGGTCGAGCGTTTGGTAGCGGTCCGGATGTTTCTCAGGAGCAGCCAGGCATTGGACATCGATCCGCATCACTTCCACCGGCTGGGCGGCGCTGGCGGCGGGCCACTCGGGCAGGCCGGGTCCGTTGGGGTTGCCGGTCTTGACGAAATTGGCAAAGTACTGCTGCATCGCCGCGGACACTTTGTAGTCGTCTGGCGTCCAGTCGTACACCTTGTTGCCGGGCAGGTTGCCGAGGGCGTATTCAATTTCCGCGGAATGAACGGCGCCGTGCGCTTGATTGCCGCCCGCCCCGCCGCTTTCAGCCGGGCGGGGACGGGCGAAGTAATAGCGATACACCGGTTTGCCGCCGGTCCGGCGCTGCAGGTCAAACCATTTCCACGTGCTGTAGGCGATGAACCGGTCGCCCGCCAAATCCGTCGCCACTTGCGCCGCGTCCTCCTCCGGCCCCGGCGCATAGACTTTGGCCAGCGCGTCGCCATTGTCGCCGTAAAGTCGGTGAATCGCTTTGCCTAAATTCTCCGCGGTGGGCGCATCCCGTCCCAGCACCGCCAAGCGGTTGGCCTCCTCGGAATTCCATCCCACCAGCAATGGAACATGGGCCTGTTCGCCCGCGGCAAAAATCGACACGGGATCTTTGGGTAGAAACCAGCCCTCGACCGCCAGGGACGTCCTGGAACCGCCCCGGCCGGCGGTCGCGGCCAGGATTTTTTCGGCCGACATCGCGCGCAATTCGGCCAGCGACCTGGCGCCAAGGCTTTCGGCGAATTTCACGCCGTTCTCCTCCGCTTTCGACAGCGGCACGGGCGTAAACGCGCCCATGAGAGAGCCGCTCTCGCCAATCGCGCGCGCAAACAATTTCTTTGACAATGGCGAGGCCATTTGGGCGGACACGGAGATTGATCCTGCCGACTCCCCGGCAATCGTCACCTTCCTGGGATCGCCGCCAAAGGAGCTTATATTGCGCCGCACCCATTCCAAGGCCGCGTGTTGATCCAGCAATCCATAATTGCCCGAAGCGTGATGGGGGGATTCCCTGGTCAATTCCGGATGGGCCAGGAATCCAAAAACGTTGAGCCGGTAATTGACTGTCACGGACACGATGCCCAGCTTCGCCATGCTTTCGCCGTCGTAGCGCAGCTCGGAACCGTCGCCCGCCAGGAAGCCGCCGCCGAAAAAGTAAACCAGCACCGGCAGCCCCTTCCCCCCCGGTTTGGCGGGCGTCCAGACATTCAGGTAAAGGCAGTCCTCGCTCACCCCGTCCGAGCGGAACCTCATGTCGCCGTAGATCGGACGTTGCATGGCGCGCGGTCCAAATCTAGCGGCCTGGCGCACGCCCTTCCAATTCTTGACCGGCTGCGGTTCCTTCCATCGCAGGCCGCCGACGGGCGGCGCCGCAAACGGAATGCCTTTGAAGGCGCGAATGCCAGTGGCGGCATCCATCACCCCCTGCACCACCCCGTTGGCGGTCTGGACAGAATCCGGCGGCAGAACAGCCGCGGAAAGGCAGGAGGCGCCCCCAAGAATGGCGAGCAAAAGGCTGAATCTCATGCCGTGCAGGGTCTCATAACCCCATTCTGTTTCAAGAGCGGAAAACTCCCTGGGTCCCGTTCCTGTTAGCGCGGCGTTTTTTGGTTCGTGTAGGCGTTGGCGGCGCCGATGAACCCTTTGAAAAGCGGGTGCGGCTGGTCAGGTTTGCTCTGAAATTCCGGATGGAACTGGCAGGCCAGGAAAAACGGATGGCCCGGCATTTCGATCATCTCCGCCAGCTTGCCGTCAGGCGACCAGCCGCTGAAGCGGAAGCCGGCCTTCTCGAAGGCGTCGCGGTATTCATTGTTGAACTCGTAGCGGTGGCGGTGGCGTTCATTGATGACGAAGGCCCCGTAAAGCCGGTTGGCCTGGCTGCCCACCGACAACTGGCAGGGCTGCCGCCCCAGCCGCATCGTGCCCCCTTTGGAGGTGATTTGCTTCTGTTCGTCCAGCAGCACGATGACCGGATGCGGGGTGGCGGCGTTGAATTCCGTCGAGTGCGCGTTGTCCAATTTGAGGACGTTGCGCGCGAATTCGATGGTCGCGATCTGCATCCCCAGGCACAGCCCCAGGTAGGGCACCTTGTTTTCTCGCGCGTAACGGGCGGCCTGGATTTTCCCCTCGATGCCCCGTTCGCCAAACCCGCCCGGAACAAGGATGCCGGCCAGTCCTTTGAGCATTTTCTCCGCCCCAAATTTCTCAATCGCCTCCGCTTCCACCTTCTCGATTTCCACTCCGCAATCGTTGGCCACGCCGCCGTGCGTAATGGCCTCATAGACCGATTTGTAGGCGTCGTGCAATTCGATGTATTTGCCGACCACGGCGATGCGAACCCGATGCCGCGGGGCCAGCAGTTTGCGGATGATCTCCTGCCAGTGCGACATGTCCGCCGGCGGCGTGTCCAGGTGGAGCAGCCGGCAGACCAGTTCATCGACCCGCTCCCGCTGCAACATGAGCGGCAACTCGTAAATGCTGTGCTCGACATCGGTCTCCTCAATGACCGCCTCGTAAGGGACGTTGCAAAAGATGGAAATCTTCTCGCGCAATTCCCGGCCCAGCGGCATTTCGCACCGGCACACCAAAATGTGCGGGGTGATGCCGATTTCCCGCAGCTTGGCCACCGACTGCTGAGTGGGCTTGGTCTTCAACTCGCCCGCCGCCTTGATGAAGGGCACGTAGGTGACGTGCATGAATATGGCGTTGTTGTAGCCCACCCGCAGCGCGAATTCGCGGATGGCTTCCAGAAAGGGCAGCCCCTCAATGTCCCCCGTCGTCCCGCCAATTTCCGTGATCACCACGTCGCACTTGGTTTGGTCGGCAATGGCGTCGATGCGATGCTGAATCTCATCGGTGATGTGCGGGATGACCTGGACGGTCTTGCCCAGATAATCGCCGCGCCGCTCCTTGTCCAGGACGGTTTGGTACACCTGGCCGCTGGTCAGGTTGTTGATCCGGCCGAGTTTGACGTGAGTGAACCGCTCGTAATGGCCCAGGTCCAGGTCCGTTTCCGCCCCGTCGTCCAGCACGTACACTTCGCCATGCTGGTAGGGGTTCATCGTGCCGGGATCGACGTTGAGGTAGGGATCGAACTTTTGCAGGGTGATCTTCAGGCCCCGGTTCTCCAGCAATGTTCCCAGGGCGGCCGCCGTCAGGCCCTTGCCCAACGAACTGACCACCCCGCCAGTGACAAATATAAATTTCATTTTCTTAGCCGCCGCCTCTTCTCATCAGTTGCTCCACCCGTTTGACATCCGCCGGCACGTCCACGCCCGCGCTCCCGTGCCGGACGCGCACGACGGCGATCTGGATGCCGTTCTCCAAGGCCCGCAACTGTTCGAGCTTCTCGGCCCTCTCCAGAGGCGACACCGGAAACTTCACCAGCCGCAAGAGCGTCTGGCGCCGGTATCCGTATATGCCGACGTGTTTCAAAAACGGAAACGCCGCCAACTGCTCTGCGCCGGTGGCGGCGTCACGGACGTGCGGAATGGCACGACGCGAAAAATATAGAGCCTGGCCCGCTCCGTTGACAACGACTTTTACAACATTGGGGCTTTCCCATTCCCGCAGCTCCTCCAGCGGCGCGGCGGCGGTGGACATTTCCGCCCCGGCCAGCGCCCCCGCCACCGCGTCGATCACTTTCGGATCAATCAGCGGTTCGTCGCCCTGGATGTTGAGCACGCCGTCGCAGGCCAGGTTGCGCGCCACTTCCGCGATGCGGTCGGTTCCGCTGGCATGATCCGGCCCGGTCATTTCCGCGCGGCAAAAACCCTGCGCCACCTCCCAGATGCGCGTGTCGTCGGTCGCCACGATGACCTCGCTCAACGAACGCGCCTTCTGGCATTGCTCGACGACGTGTTGCACGAGCGGCTTGCCCGCAATGAGGGCCAGCGGTTTTCCGGGAAAGCGCGTCGAACCGTAACGGGCGGGGATGATGCCAATGATTTTCATGTGGGTTGCAGAATCCATCGCGCCGCCGCCGCCAGGTCATCGACCACCAGCGCCGCGCCCAGACGGCCCTGGTTGGCCTCTTCCACTTTTTTCCCGAAGCCCGTCCGGACAAGGATGCTTCGGCCCGCGCCCGCGTTCCAGCCGCATTCAAGGTCGCTCAATTTGTCGCCAATGACGTAGCTGGCCGGCAGGTCGAGGCTGAACTGATCGCGCGCCTCCAACAGGAACCCCGGCGCGGGTTTGCGTCCGCGGCTGGGTTGATCGGGAGCTTCCGGCGCGATATAAATCTTGTCAAACCGCACGCCCTCCGCCGCAAACATCTCCGTCATCCGTTCGTTGACGCGGACGACGTCTTCCAGCGAAAAATAGCCGCGGCCGACGCCCGACTGATTGGAAACGACGAACAATTTGAAACCGGCCTCACGCAGAGAGCGCAAAGCGGGGCCGGCCCCGGGCAACGGCGCCACCCCTTCGGGGCGGGAAAGATATTCCCTCTCCTCGATCAGCGTCCCGTCACGATCCAGAAAAACTGCGCGCGACATATTCACCGGCTGCGAGTATCACCCATCGCCCGCCCGATTTCAATTTGCAAAAGTCCCCTTCCCTCTTGCGGCATGCGGGCCGTGATGGCACTTATGGGCTGCGGGCAACAACGATGAAAGAATATGCGGTCTTGACAGTTATCGGGCGCGACAGGACAGGGGTGGTCGCGCGCATCACCAATTTCCTCTTCGAGCAACACGCCAATATCGAGGCCCTCGAAGAACAGGTCACGCGCGGCCAGTTCAGCATGACCCTTCAGGCATCCTGGTCCGGCCCCGCCGTCCATCACGCCGGCCTGGCCTCCGGCCTTGCCAATCTGGCGCAGAGCCTGGGCATGGAAATCAAAGTCCGCTGGTTCGATCCCCGCCGCCGCCAGCGCCTGGCCCTGATGGTCACGGCCGAGACGCATTGCGCCCAAGCCCTGCTGGAGGCGTGGAAGTCCGGCCGGCTCGGGGCCGATCCGGCCATCCTCCTTTCCAACCGGCGCGACTTGGCGGGGTTGGCGCGCCAGCACAAGCTGCCGTATGTTTTCATTCCCTGGGAAAACCGGGCGGCGGCGGAAACGCAGGCGCTGGAATTGATCGAGAAGCACCAGGCGGATTTCATCGTCCTGGCCCGCTTCATGAAAATTCTCTCGCCCAATTTCGTCTGGCGCTACAAAAACAAGATCATCAACATTCACCCCTCGCTCCTCCCCAGTTTCCCCGGCCCCCAGGCCTATCGCCAAGCCTATGAATACGGCGTCAAACTCATCGGCGTCACCGCCCATTTCGTCAGCATGCGTCTGGATGAAGGTCCCATCATCGCCCAGGCCAGCGCGCCCATACCTTCCAACGCCACCCTCAAGCAGATCGTCGCCGTCGGCCAGCGCCTGGAATCCAGAACCCTTCTCAAAGCCGTCCGCCTCTATCTTTCCAAGCGCCTGGACGTCCATTGGGGAGTGGTCAAGGCAGTGTGAATTTGCCCCTTGCGCCCATCGCCGGCGCAAGTAACTTTCTGGCGTGAGCGATCTATTAGCCGGCCTCTTGAGCGCCGCCCTTTCGACCAATTCTCCGCAAGCCGTGAGCAATTTCGTGGCCGAAAAGACCGGCATCGCCATTCCGGTCATCAACACCAATGACCCGGCCGAAAACGACTATTACAAAGTCCTCCTGGCGGACGACGCGGCGGAAAAGGACATCCTCGCATGGACAGACGACGTCCAGTCCTTTGTACAGGCCGGCGGGGATGCGCAAAGGCTGACCTTGCGCGCCCGCATCCGCCAGCGGCTTGAGGGCGTCCGCCAGCAATACGACCAGTTCCTCCAACGTCACCCCGGCCATGTCAACGCCCGCCTCGCCTTCGGCAGCTTCCTCAATGACACCGGCGACCCTGCCGGCGCCATGGCGCAATGGGAGGCGGCCCGCAAGCTGGCGCCCGACAACCCCGCGGCCTGGAACAACCTGGCCAACTTGTACGGCCAAAGCGGCCCGGTCACAAACGCCTTCGCCTATTATGCCAAAGCGATCGAACTGAATCCGCGCCAATCGGTCTATTACCACAATCTGGCCGTGGCCGTTTATCTGTTCCGCGCCGACGCCCGCGACTACTACCACCTGACCGAGCACGAGGTCTTTGACAAAGCCCTGGCCCTCTATCGCAAGGCCATCGAGCTGGCCCCGGATGATTTTGTGCTTTACAGCGATTACGCCCAATGCTTCTACGGCACCAACCCGCCCCGCTGGAAGGAGGGCCTCCAAGCCTGGACGGACGCCCTGAAAATCGCCCACGACGATGTCGAGCGCCAGGGCGTCTTCATCCATCTGGCGCGCATCAACCTCAAACTGGGAAACTTCGACGCCGCCCGCGACCGTCTCAACGCCGTGACCGACGCCACCTACGCCGCCGTCAAAAAGACCATCACGCGCAACTTGAACCAGGCCATCGCCAACGCCGCCACCAACGCGGCCCCACCCTTGATTCCTAGAAATGGCTCGGAAAATATCCGATCACCCGGTCCAGTTGGCTCGCAGCGCCCGGATTCCGCGCCCCCAAATTGATCTGGCAAAGTATCCCCACGCTTTGCCCGCCACGTCCGTTCGACCGGATCGCCTCGAATCCGTAGCCGTATGTTGCCGCCACCTGCCACACGCCATTGCGTGAACGGTAGCCGGCTTCCAGCCCGATGCCGGAATTGAAATGCCCCGGCTGATCCAATCCCTCCACATAATCCAGCACCGCGGCCGAACCGACCGGGCTGAGACTCCATGTTTTGGCGTCGTTGAGCGGCACCGTGTAGCGCGCCGTCAGCGCGGCAAAACTGCTCGCGCTCAGTTCCTGGTAAAAATACCCCGGAATGGCCAGCGGAAATTCCGATGCCAGCGGCAAATCCCCCCCCAGCCGATAAGCGCTGAACCGGTCCGCGTTCACGCTGGCGCCCCCGGTCACTGACACGTCCATACTCTGCTTTGATTTCGGCAGCGTGTATATCAGCAGCGCCCTCCCCCAAAACAAATCCGACCGCGCCTCCAACTCCCGGTCGTCCTCCAGCCCATACGCGCCCGACTCGGTGCGAAACTGTCCTTCGTACCACGCCGAAACTTCCATCGCCAGGTCCGGCCAAAGCAACGGTTCCCGCCCCCCCAGCCGCAAGCCCACCCGCCATCCCAGAGTCCAATGGTTTGGCGGCAGCTCAAACCCGGGCGCCAGTTCATCGTTCCCTTGATACATGGATAGCCGGGCCTTCACCCGCACCAATCCAGAGAGCGGAATCAGTTGCCCCGGATTGAACAGGTGATACACCGAAATGGACCCTTCCGCCCCGTCGCCGGTGAACGATTCGGACGGCACATACTTCCCCTGGCGAACCTCGTAATAGTTGTCCGCGAATCCACCTCCCGCCAGCCCCACGCCCAAGTCCGTGTTGGGGCCCAGCAGATGGGCGAATCCGATCTCCGAGTCCAGGTAAACGGGCGCCAGCGCCAGACGCAGGGTGATGTTCGTGCCAAAAAAATTCGGCTCGTTCAGATAATAATAGGCGTAGGCCCCCACCGGCGAGGCCCCTTGGACCGCCTGCGAAAACCCCAATTGGACAAGCTCCCGCTGCTGGGGATCGATCTGTCCCAGCGCGGCATTGGCCACCACAGAAAATGCCAAGGCGAGCCACAGCCCGCGTTCCTTCTGCATAAGTCCTTCTATGTCAAAGCCCCCCGCAACGCAAGTCCGCGATGCGTCATGGGCGCAAATCTGCTTTTGTGAAGGGATCGCCCTCATCCTAACCT
>PLGF01000148.1:15235-15809 GCA_003138485.1 Verrucomicrobiales bacterium
TTGGCCAAAAACAGATTTGCGCCGATGCGTCATGGGAAGGCGTCCTCGATCTTGAAAAATGGGCTGAATGGCCGTACAATAGGCCCATGATCGGTTCGAAGTTAATATGGATTGGCGCGCTGGCGGCAACCGTCGTCGGATGCGGCGCCCAACCCACCGCGGGCACGCCACCCGCCAAGCCTCCCTCCACCAACCAAATCTCTATGGTCCAAGTACGCTTTCTGGATGACAAAGGACTCCCCGGCCCGCTGGTGTCAACTCCCAAAGTCGCCAAGACCGACGCCGAGTGGCGCCGCCAGTTGACGGCCGACCAGTATCAGATCGCCCGCGGCAAAGGGACGGAGCCGGCGTTTTGCGGCGCCTTTTACGATCAACACAAGCCGGGCATCTATTATTGCGTTTGTTGCGGACTGCCGTTGTTCACATCCGAAGCCAAGTTCGATTCAGGCACCGGCTGGCCGAGTTTTTTCCAGCCCGTGGCGGCGGAAAACGTGGCCACGAACGAAGACCACGCTTTCGGCATGAGGCGCGTGGAAATACTCTGCGCCCGCTGCGACGCGCACCTGGGCCACGT
>PLGF01000144.1 GCA_003138485.1 Verrucomicrobiales bacterium
CTGGCCCCGTTTCCGGCCCGCCCGCTGGATGAAGGGGACTTGACCACGGATTTCACGGATCAACACGGATAAAGAGTTCCCATCCGTGTCCATCCGTGAAATCCGTGGTTAAATGTCTTCGCCTGAGGTTTTGACCGGCTATTTGCACCTTAAATCGACGGTGGGGAGGTTTCCCCGACGGGGCCGGAGTTCGCTGGTTACGGAAATTACGGTAAATTACGCCTATTTACGCCTATTTACGGCTTAAATTGACGGGGAGTCTGGTTTTGGAGGGGGCGATCGGCGCGGAGATTTCGGCGGTTTATGCNNGCGGGGGCTGGAGTTCTCCCGCAGGCCAGGCGAGCTTGAGAGCATTGATAATCAAAGACATGCAACTCGATACTTGGAAGTTTTTGAGCGATGGCAGGCAAACAGCTCGAAAAGAGAGGTTTTTGGGGAAAAGGGAGCGGCTCCGCGGGAGCGTCGCCCTACCGGGGCGTTTATGGCAAGGGCGAGACTCCTGGCGAGCCGGGCGTTTCCAAAAGCTGAGGGCGCCCCTGATCCTCGCTTAACGACCGCAAACCGGAAAGAGGACCGTGCAAGACAAGTACCTTCAATATCTGTGCCAATATAGAAAACCGAGTGAACCGCGAACCACGCGAACGACGCGAAAAATCCAGATGTTTCGCGTGGTTCGCGTGGTTCGCGGTTCAAGAAAAATTCCTTAGGCGAGGATTTGGGGGCGCCCTTTTCGCTTGCCAGCGCGGGGCGCGCGGCGTCTTCTTCATGGGAGTGAAAGACCTGATCTCCAAGGCGGAGGCTCTCCTGGAGGCCCTGCCTTATTTGCAGCGCTACCGGGGCAAGACCTTTGTCGTCAAATACGGCGGCAGTTTCATGGACGCGCCGGACCCGGCCGCGCGGGAAGGCGTCGCGCGCGACCTGGTTTTTCTCGCCGCAGTGGGCATTCAGCCCGTCATCGTCCATGGCGGCGGAAAAGCGATTACGCGCGCGATGGAGAAGGCCGGACTCCATGCGACCTTTATCCAGGGCCTGCGCGTCACCGACGCCGCGGCGGCGGAGGTCGTCGAGCGGGTTTTGTCGCGGGAGATCAACCCGGAAATCACCGCCGCCCTCAGCCGCCTGGGCGGTCACGCCAAAGGGTTTTCCGGGATGGACATTTTTTCCGCCCGCAAACTCTGGATGGACGCCGGGGCGGGCGGGAAGCTCGACGCCGGATTCCTGGGCGAGGTTGCCGCCGTCAACACCGCGCCGCTGCTGGAGTGCCTCCGCGCCGGGGTGACCCCGGTGTGCAGCCCGACGGCCCGCGGGGTGGACGGACACATCTACAATTGCAACGCGGACGCGGCCGCGGCGCAAACGGCCATCGCGCTGCGGGCGTGCCGGTTGATTTTTATGACCGACGTTCCAGGCGTCCTGCGCGATCCCAAGGACCCCGCGTCGGTGATTTCGTGTTTGCGCGCCGCCGAAGTGGCGCCGCTGAAGGCGTCGGGTGTCATTGACAAGGGAATGATTCCCAAGACCGACAGCGCCGTGGCGGCGTTGCTGGGGGGAGTGGAACGGGTTTCCCTGGTGGACGGGCGCGTGCCGCACGCCATTCTGCTGGAGGTATTCACCCGGGAAGGATTCGGCACGGAGTTGGCGCCTTGATTGAAGATGCTGGACAAACATGCCAAAGTGGCGCCCGATGAAGGCTGATTAAATGAAAGAAATTTTGCCAGACCCTCCGGCGGTTGTGCGGAACGAAGTCCAATCCGTCCAGGAGCGCTTTCAGAAAAACGTCATCCCCACCTATGCGCGCTTCGACGTCGTATTGGAGCGCGGCGAGGGTTCGTATGTGTGGGACGTCAACGGGAAACGCTACCTGGACATGGGCGGGGGCATCGCCGTTTGCTCGCTGGGCCACGCGTCGCCTGACATCACGGCGGCGCTGGTGGAGCAGTCTCGCAAACTGGTCCACACCTCCAATCTTTACTACCACCAGCCGCAGGGATTGCTGGCCGAAAAGCTCGTCGGCCTCATCGGGCCGGGCAAGCTGTTTTTTGGCAACAGCGGCGCGGAGGCCAGCGAAGGGCTTTTCAAACTCGCCCGCAAATTCGGCCACGACGAGGGGCGCTTTGAAATCCTGACGGCGGAGAATTCTTTTCATGGCCGGACACTTGCCGGGATTGCCGCGACCGGCCAGGCGAAGGTCAAGAAGGGATTTGAACCCATGATGGCCGGATTCCGCCACATCCCCTTCAACGATCTGGCCGCGGCGCGGGCGGCCCTGTCGCCGGCCACGGCGGCAATCATGATCGAAGGCGTCCAAGGGGAAGGCGGCATCACGGCCGCCACGCCCGATTATTTGCTGGGCCTGCGGCGCCTGTGCGACGAGAAGAATTTGCTGCTGTTGTTCGACGCCGTGCAATGCGGCCATTTCCGCTCCGGCTGTTTCCAGAGCTACCAACGAATCCTTGAGGACGCCCCGGCGGACGGCGCCTCGCAATTCCTGCCCGACGGGATTGCGATGGCCAAGGGGCTGGGGGGCGGATTGGCGATTGGGGCGTTTTGGGTGCGGGCGCCCTACGCGGACTTGCTCGGAGCGGGCACGCATGGCAGTACCTATGGCGGCTCGCCGCTGGCCTGCGCGGTCGCCTTGAAAGTGATCGAAGTCATTCAGCGGGACGGATTGGCGGCCAACGCGCGGACGACGGGCGGTTTTTTGCTCTCCGAACTGGCGCGGCTGGCCCAAGCGCGGCCGCAAGCCATCCGCCAGGTGCGCGGCCTGGGGCTGATGATTGGCGTTGAATTGGCGGGAGACATCCCGGCATTCGCGGCGAGCGAGAAAGCGCCGGCAATTCAATTCATCAACGCCCTCCACCGGGCGGGACTGCTGGCCATTCCCGCCGGAACGAAAGTCGTCCGGCTGCTGCCCGCGTTGAATTTGAGCCGGTCCCAAGCCGCCGAGGCGGTGCGGATCATCGAGTCGGTCGTGGAACAGATTTTGCGATGAAACATCTATTGAGTCTGGAAAAATTGCCCCGCCAAGACGTGGAGCTGATCCTGGCGGCCAGCGCCGCCATGAAAGCGCAGCGCGGCCGCCCGTCCGCGCGGCTGGCTGGCCAAACCTGGGCCTTGCTCTTCACCAAGTCGTCCACGCGGACCCGCGTCTCCTTCGAGGTGGGCATCCGCGAATTGGGAGGGGGAGTCCTGTTCCTGAGCGCCAGCGAGGCGCAGTTGGGCCGCGGAGAACCCATCAAAGACACTGCGCGCGTTCTGGGGCGGATGATCCACGGGGCGGTCATCCGAACCTTCGCCCAAAGCGACGTCGAGGAATTCGCCCAATACGCCCGCATCCCGACCATCAACGCGCTCACTGACGAGGAGCATCCCTGCCAAATCCTGGCCGATATTTTCACCTACCAGGAGAAACGCGGACCGATCTCAGGCAGGCGCGTGGTCTTTGTCGGCGACGGGGCGTGCAACGTCGCGCTTTCCTGGATATTCGCCGCGGCCAAACTGGGCTTTGAGCTGCGCATCGCCGCGCCCAGAAAATTCCAACCCCCGGCCGACGTGCTCCGGCGGGCGGGCGGGAACATCGTCTGCACGGAGGACATCCGCGGCGCGGCCGAAGGCGCGGACCTTCTCTACACGGACGTTTGGGTCTCGATGGGCAAAGAGGCCGAGTCGGCCGAGCGGCTCCGGGATCTGGCCGGCTATCAAATCAACGGCGCGCTGGTGAAACTCGCCAAGCCCGACGCGCTGGTCATGCACTGCCTGCCGGCGTATCGGGGCAAGGAGATTGACGAAGCGACCTTCGAGGCGCGCGCGCAAACCATTTTCGACCAGGCTGAAAACCGGCTCCACTGCCAGAAGGCCATCCTCGATTGGGTGGTCACCTGATCAAAATGCGGATTTTTCATTGAAACCGGGCTGCCTCTCTGGTTAGCCTTGTCGCCCTATGCAGAAATTAAGCGTCAATGGATTGAACGTGAACAACAAACGCGTTTTCGTGCGCGTGGATTACAACGTGCCTATGGAGGAAAAGGACGGGAAAATGGTCATCAATGATGCCACCCGCATCCAGGAAACTCTCCCCACTCTGCGCCTCCTCATCGACAAGGGCGCCCGGATCATCCTCGCCGCCCACCTGGGCCGGCCCAAAGGCAAACCGGAGCCTTCCATGTCCCTGCGCCCCGTCGCCGCAAAACTTTCCGAACTCATCGGGCGCCCGGTCGCCTTTGCCGCCGATTGCATCGGCGACGCCGCGGAGAAAGCCGCCGCCGCCCTCAAGCCGGGCGAATTGCTCCTCTTGGAGAATGTTCGCTACTACAATGAGGAGGAGGCCAACGATCCCGTTTTCGCGGAAAAGCTGGCGCGCCTGGCCGACCTCTACGTCAATGATGCCTTTGGCTCCGCGCATCGCGCCCACGCCTCCACCGAAGGCATAGCGCGCATCATCGCCAAACGCGGCGGCAAGTGCGCGGCGGGCCTGTTGATGGAACGCGAACTGAAGTTCCTCGGCCAGGAATTGGAGAACCCGCTCCATCCTTTTGTCGTCATCCTGGGCGGCGCGAAGGTTTCCGACAAAATCAACGTCATCGACCGCCTCCTGGAAAAGGCCGACACCATTTTGATCGGCGGCGCCATGGCCTACACCTTCAAGCTGGCGCAAGGGTTCAAAGTCGGCAAATCCCTCTCCGAGCCTGACAAGACGAACGTCGCCAAGGCCGCGCTGGACAAGGCCAAGGCGCGCGGCGTCCAGTTCCTGCTGCCCACGGACAACGTCATCGGCACGCCCGTCGATACCGGCAAGCTCAACAAAAAAGGCAAGCCCGTCATTGACATTCAGAATCCGCGGGTCAATAACGATGCGGACATCCCCGCTGATGCGGAGGGGTTGGACATCGGAACGGAAACGGCCAAGCGTTATGGGCAGATTCTCGGCTCGGCCAAGACCATCATGTGGAACGGCCCGATGGGGATGTTCGAGGACCCTCGTTTCGCGGCGGGCACCAACTACGTCGCCCGGGCGGTGGCGGACGCCACGGGGCGCGGCGCCAAGAGCATCATCGGCGGCGGCGACAGCGTCAAGGCTCTCAAGCAGGCCGGGCTGGGCGACAAAGTGACTTTTATGAGCACAGGCGGCGGGGCGAGCCTGGAATTTTTGGAGGGCAAAATCCTCCCGGGCGTGGCGGCACTCTCGGACAATTAGCGCGTCCCAAGGCATCATCACATGAACAAAGAACGTAAATTAATTATCGCGGGCAACTGGAAGATGAACAAGACGGTGGCCGAAGCTCTGGCTTTGGTCAAAGGGCTTAAACTGGAGCTGGCCAACATCAAAGAGGTCGATGTTGTCGTTTGCCCGCCCTTCACCGCCTTGGGCGAAGTTTCCAAAGCGATCATGGATTCCATCATCCGGCTGGGCGCCCAAAACATGAGCGAAAACAACTTCGGCGCCTTCACGGGCGAGATCGCCGCGGGGATGCTCAAGGAATTCTCCGTCCGCTACGTCATCCTCGGCCACTCCGAGCGACGCCAGTTCCAGAAGGAAAGCGACGCCCTCATCTCCAGCAAAGCCCGCGCCGTACACGCCGCCTCCCTCAAACCCATCGTCTGCGTCGGCGAACTGCTGGCCGAGCGCGAAGGAGGCCAGACCGAAGCCGTCCTGACCAGGCAAGTGCATGGCAGCCTGGCCGGTCTGACGCCGGACCAGATGCGCGAAACCATCGTCGCCTACGAACCCGTCTGGGCGATTGGCACGGGCAAGACCGCCACTTCCGCGCAGGCGCAGGAGGCCCACGCATTCATCCGCTCGCTCCTGGCCGGCATGTTCGACGCCGCCGTGGCGCGGCACGTCCGCATTCAATACGGCGGCAGCGTCAAGCCCTCCAACGCCCGCGAATTGATGGAGCAGCCCGATGTGGATGGCGCTCTGGTGGGCGGAGCTTCACTGGACGTCCGCAGTTTCTCTGATATAATCAAGAACTCGATTTAACGGGAAGTTATGAACTTTATCTATATCAGCCTTTGCATCTTGATGTTTCTGGACTGTGTTATCCTCGTCTTTTTGGTCCTGTTGCAGTTGCCCAAAAAAGAGGCCGGCGCGGGCATGGCCTTCGGCGGCGCGGCGACCGACGCCCTTTTTGGCGCCGGTTCGGGTAATGTCCTGACCAAGGTCACCAAATACGCGGCGGGCATCTTCTTCGGCCTGGCCCTCATCATGGCCATCATGGCCTCCCATCAATCCAAAAGCGAAGCCGCCCTGCTCGCCGAGAAACTGATCAAGAAAGGCGGGGCGAGCGTTTCTCAAACCACCGCGCCGCCCGCCGCCTCGGCCCCTCCCGCCGCCGGTGGATTATTACAATTGACAAATGCCCCCGCCGCCGGGACCAACCGGTAACCGCCAAACCAAGCAATCACCTCGCACCGCGCACATCGGAGACGGAGCGAGATAGACCGAATTCGACGACATCTCCTTTTCTCCGACGACGGCTCCTTGGCCAAGTCCCGTCGCTTTGACGGGACTTGGCGGACTACTGTTCGCGCTGTTCCGGCAATTTGCGGCTCGGCGGCGATTTGAACCACGGTTCCCGCCGCTTCTTGAGCCGCCGCGCCGGGCCGGGCTTAAATGAACTCGTTAATCAGGTTCTCCAGGAATTCCTGGCGGCCGCTGCCGGTTGGGGACGATTCACCCTTCTTCATAATGTACTTGTCCAGCGCCTCAAAACTGCTCTTGCCGGACTCGATTTCCTTGCCCAGACCCGTGTCCCAGGAGCTGTAGCGCTCCCGCACGAATTCCGCCAGCCGGCCGTCCTTGCGGATGGCCGAGGCGATCTTCAGGCCGCGCGCAAAGGCGTCCATCCCGCCGATGTGGGCGTAGAAGAGGTCGATTGGCTCATAGCTCTCGCGGCGCACCTTGGCGTCGAAATTCAAACCGCCGGTCGTGAACCCGCCGGCCTTGAGAATCGTCAACATGCACTGCGTGGTGAGGTAAATGTCCGTCGGGAACTGGTCGGTGTCCCAGCCGAGCATCAAATCGCCGGTGTTGGCATCGACCGAGCCGAGCGCGCCGGCGGCGGCGGCGACTTCCAGCTCGTGTTGCATGGTGTGGCCGGCCAGCGTGGCGTGATTGGTTTCCAAGTTCAACTTCAGGTGGCCCATCAGGCCGAATTCGCGCAGAAAATTCAGGCACGCCGCCGCTTCCGAGTCGTATTGATGCTTGGTCGGCTCCTTGGGTTTGGGCTCGATATAAAACTGGCCTTTGAAGCCGATCTTCTTTTTGTAATCGACCGCCATGTGGAGGAATTTGGCCAGGTGCTCCAACTCGCGCTTCAAATCGGTGTTGAGCAGCGTTGAATAGCCCTCGCGTCCGCCCCAGAAAACGTAGCCCGCCCCGCCCAGTTCGTGCGTCACCTCCACCGCCTTCTTGACTTGGGCGGCGGCGTAGGCGAAGACGTCCGCGTTGCAACTGGTGGCCGCGCCGTGGGCGTAGCGCGGATGGGCAAACAGGCAGGCCGTCCCCCACAGCAACTTGATCCCGGTCCGCTCCTGCTCCTCTTTGAGCACCTTGACAATCGCGTCGAGGTTCTTGTTCGTTTGCGCCAAGGTGGTGCCCTCGGGCGCCACATCGCGGTCGTGAAAGGCGTAAAACGGCGCGCCCAGCTTCTCAATAAACTCGAAGGCGGCCCGCACGCGCCGACGCGCGTTATCCAGGGAATCGCTGAAGTCGTCCCACGGGCGGATCATGGTCGGAGCGCCGAACGGGTCGAGGCCGCGTCCGCGGAAGGTGTGCCAATACACCACCGAGAAACGGAGGTGATCGCGCATGGTTTTGCCGTCGATGATTTCGCTGGCGTTATAGTGTTTGAAGGCCAGGGGGTTTTTCGTTCCTGGCCCTTCATATTGAATGGCCGATACTTCTGGAAATGCTTTTGACATATTGTTTCCAGCAATATAAGAAATCCGCCCCCGGCGCAAGCAGAAAAAAGCAGAATGTCGCTGAAAAAATTGGTCATTGAAAATTGAGAATGGGCAATCGAAGATCAGCTCCCATGACACGGTCCCCCACCGATAGCCCGGCGCCCCGCCCCGAAGCCCATCCTCCGTCCGTGCGTCTGGACAAGTGGCTGTGGGCGGTGCGCGTTTTCAAAACACGCGGCCTCGCCGCGTCCGCCTGCCGTCAGGGACACGTCACCATCGCGGGCCAGGCCGCCAAGCCGTCGCGCGAGGTCAGAGCCAATGACCTGGTTGTTGTGCTCAAGGATACACTGACCCGCACCTTCAAAGTTCTGCAGCCGCTGGACCGCCGAGTCGGCGCGTCGGCGGCCCGCGAGTTTGTTGAAGACCAAACCCCGGCTTCAGAATTTGAGAAGGCGCGCGTAAACGCCGCGCGCCCCGTCGCCTTCCGCCCAAAAGGCGCCGGCCGGCCCACCAAAAAGGAACGCCGCATCCTGGACCGCTGGACGGAGTCGTAAAAAGGGGCTTTATGATGTATATTGAAGGGCGATGATTCAGAAGGGGGCACCGTGTGGGGCGCGCTGAAAGGCGTTTTCGCCCGGCATGCCGGGGAGGAAGCTCACTCGGCAGTCAACGGCCATGCTCCAGCTGAATCGGCCGTCCCACCCCCCCNNCCCCCGCCACTCGAACCCCAACCTGAGCCTGTCTCGCCAGAGACGATCATCAACCGCTTTGAGCCGCTCCTGGTCCACGCCCCAAGAAACATCAAGGTCCTGGAAACTCTGGCCGAAGCCTATGCGCGGAA
>PLGF01000045.1:0-9780 GCA_003138485.1 Verrucomicrobiales bacterium
CGACGATCAATCTGACGGCCGGTTTCGCCACCCTGAACTACGGTGGAATGCGAACTTTCGTCAATAACGGAACCATTACAATGACGGGATCGGGCACGTCCACGTTCGACGACACGTTCAATAACAACGGCACGCTGAACATCCAAAGCGGCGCGGTCAGTTTGACCGGCGCTTACTCCCTTGCCGGCAGCACGCTCAATTTTGGCATCACCAGCCCGGCTTCTTACGGATCACTCAATCTGTCCGGCAACGCCGCGCTGGCCGGCGCGCTGGGAGTCACTTTCACCGGCTACAAGCCGCAAATTGGCGATACGTATGCCCTGGTTGCCTACGGATCGGAAACGGGCCAGTTTGGCGCCTTCAATTTGCCCCCGGCGATCATTTGGCAGGAAACTTATGGCTCAACGGCTTTCACCCTCTCGGCCGTCAACTTTGCCGCGCCAACCAATGTCACGATGGTGGTCCCCCAGCCGGCTTGGACAACCATTGGATTCAACTTGCAGATCTCCGGCCCGCTCGGCTCCAACTACACGGTCCAGTTTTGCACCAATCTGGTCGCGCGCAACTGGGCCACATGGACCAATTTCGTGAGCGCCTCCACCTTGACCTCCATCACTGACAGCGCCGCGACCAATTTCTACACCAACCGCTTCTACCGGGCTTTTATGCCATGAGGTTCTCTCTCTTGCGTTTTCTGGATACAATACAATTATGAAACTTCATTATCGACCTTTCCCACTTGGCGTCCGCTTCGCCCGGTTCTTAATCGTGGCATCCTCCCTTGTCGGTTCACACTGCGTTTCCGCCCAGCCGGTTATCGTCTCGACGGTCCCGGCCAATCTGGCGGTTGGGGTTTCCGGCGCCACGCCGGTTGTCTTCACCTTCAGTGAGCCAATGAACCCCGTTGCGACAGCGGCGCAGTTCATTGATGTCTCCTCCTACCAGATAATGGCAACAGTTCCGGCATGGACCGCGGGCGGCACGGTGCTGACTTGCACCCCCCTGACACCCTGGCCGGCCAGTCACATGATCGTTTGGACCGTGGCCGGGGCGACTCCATCCGGGACACCACTTGGCGGGGAACCAGCGGGGATGTTCACGGCGGGTTCGTCGGACACGGGCTGCGATACCAACACCACAATGCTCTCGCTCACACTCTCCAAGGGCTGTCTGTACAACCAGACTTCCCCGGCCGCGCCCACGCTCGTCACGACCTCGCCCTACGGGTTTCTGGCCTGCATGTCTCTTCCCTGCCCGCGCGACGCCACCAACGTGAGCCTCCAGTTGCCCGGAGGCGCAACTCCGAACCTGGGCGCAACACCCATTCCCGGGCATCTGACTCTGCTGGATTACAATTATGCAAGCCCAGCGGCGTTGGATGCCGTATATGCCAATAGCAATTATACCTTCAGCATTCAATCCGTTCAGTCCAACCAAGAGGTCACTCTCACCTTTCCTTCCGCCCTGGCGCAGCCGCCTGCCCCTCATTTGACCAACTTTGCCGCCAGCCAGGCGATCAACCCGGCGCAAGCATTCACTCTGAGCTGGGACCCCTTTTCCGGCGGTACGACGGCCGACTGTATCTATGTTGAAGTCGGAAGCCTCTTCCAGACGCCGGCTTTCGGCACCAACGGGGCGCTGCCGGGAACGGCGACATCGGTCCTCATCCCGGCCAACACATTTCAGCCCAACCAGTCTTATCCCGGCTCCATCACTTTCTATCATTTGATCCTGGCAACCAACGGCGGCTCTTACATCTCTCTGATGTACCGCGGCACCATCACTCAGTTCACCCTGAATACCACCACGGCCTCGGCGGTTTCGTTGGTGTTGACAAACGTGGCCTGGAGCAAGACCGGCGGTTTTAGTTGTGACGTTACGTCCCCGGCCGGCCAAACGGTGGTCGCCGAGTGCAGCGCTGATTTATTGCCGGGAGACTGGCAGGCTTTCTCCACGAACAACTGTGTTTCCAACGCCGTTCACTTCAACGATCCCCATTCCGCCACCAACGCTCATCTCTTCTATCGCGCACGAACCGCCCCTTGACTACAGCGGCCGCAAATCTGTTTTTGTGACTGGCTCGCCTTCATCCTTCCCCCCGGGAGGAACCGCAATCGCGCGGCATTGGTTTTGCGCAGGCGTGGCCAGCCAGTGCAGTCGCTCGAATCTCAAGCGGACGGCGGATGGTTCTCCCTCTCCCGCGCCAGCGGGAGAGGGCCGGGGTGAGGGTGGCCCGGCAAGGATGGATTTGGCCAAAAATAGATTTGCGCCAAAAAAAGGAACAACCATTCTCTCGTTCCATCTAATCGGCGCCTGCCGCTTCCGAACCTCACGGCGAAGCGACGCGGTAGAAACGGCCCGGATAATTGGTCCACTGCGGGTCGCTGAAATAGAGCACGCCGTTGGTGAAAACGTTCGTTTGCAAGGGCTGCCAGACCGGGTTCGCCAGATCGGCGCATCCCTCGACGACGACCGTTACATTGGTCGCCCAGGAAATGGTGCAATGAAACCCGTTGGCGGGTCCCACGCTCAGGCTGTCCGCCAAGATCATCGGCTTTGGCAGCGTCCACTGCTTCGTCGGAAGCCCGCTAATGCTCGTTCCCCAGCCGGTCATTCCGGGCAGATAAAAGACGACGGAACCGCTATCGCCCTTAAACACAGTGTTATCGGCCGTCGGAGCGTTGCCCAGGAAATAAGCTCCGATCAATGGACACTCACTAAACGCGTAAGATTCGATGCCGGTTACTCCGCTGTCGATGGTAACATTGGTCAGATTGCTGCAACTGTCGAACGCATAAGCCCCAATATTTGTGACCCAATCGGGAATGGTCACGCTAGCCAGGTTGGTGCAGCCATCGAACTCGTATGGTGCAATGAAGTTGTTGCTGATCACGATATGGCGCAGGGCGCTGAGTTCAAACGCCGCGGGTCCGATGTTGGTGACGGCACCGGGAATGGCCACGCTGACCAGGGCGCTTTGGCCAAAGGCGTTCGATCCGATGCTGGCGAGGCTGGCGTCGAACGTCACGTTGGTAAGTTGTTTGCAGTCATAGAAGACATTGTTGCCGATGCTGATGAGGCTGTTAGGAAGTAAAATATGGGTCAGGGGGCAGGCCAGATTGACAGATGCTGTGTCCGGCTCAGTCGGAGGCGCTTCCACGTACCAAGTATAGAAATCCCCACTGAAGGCTGAATCGCCGATGCTGGCAACGTTGGTCCCCATCGTGATGTTGGCCAGGTTGGAACAGTTGTAGAACGCGGAATCCCCGATGTTCGTGACACTGTCCGTAATCACTATGCTCGTCAAGCCACACGCGTTATTCCATACCGACGAGACGTCTCCCCACGGCCACGCGGAGGTTAACCCGCTGAAAAGTCCCGTTCCGATGTTCACGACTCCGTGGCCGAGCATGACGTTGGTCAAGTTCTTGCAATTATAAAACACGTAATTCCCGAGGTTGGTCACGCTGTCGGGGATAACGACGCTGGTCAAAGAACAGGCATCATTCAGCCCCGGGGGCCACCCCTGGCCTGCCGAAAGACTGGTGACTGGACCGCTAAAGGCCGAATCTCCAATGCTGCCAACGTTGCCGCCCAAGGTGACATTCGTCAGGTACTGGCAACCGTAAAAAGCAGCAGCACCAATGGAGGTGACGCTATTAGTGATGGAAACGTTGCGGAGCGAGCAGGCGAAGTTTGTCGCCAAAGGACCATTCCCCATCATGGAATTATCCCCGCTGAATGCCCCCGCACCAATGGCAGTCACGCCCGTTCCGATCGTAACACTGGTCAGATTGCAACAGTTGTAAAATGCGAAGTCCCCTATGTTCGTGACGCTGTCAGGAATTATGATGTTGGAGAACGCACACGCGTAATTTGGTGACCCCGGTGGGTAACCTAGGTTAAGCGTTAACCCACTGAATGCAGATACGCCAATACTGGCGAGGTTGCTGCCAAGGGTGATGTGGGTCAGACTTTGGCAGTCATAGAACGCTTCCTGTCCGATGGTGACGACAGTGTCAGGTATAATAAGGTTGGTGATGCCGCAACCAAAAAAGACAGCGTCTTCGATGCTGGAAAGGCCAGAGCCAATCGAGACGTTGTTCAAAGCCCAGCAGCCAGCAAATGCGGCGGACCCTATATTCGTGACGCTGTCGGGAATGGCAACGCTCGATAATTCGCAGGCCGAATCATAATAGTATCCGTAGCGGACATCGGGAAAGTAAGCGTCGGTGCTGAAAGCCGACGCCCCGATGTTGACAAGATTACCGCTGAGGGCGATGGTGTTTAGGGCACGGCACCCAAAGAACGCGTAGTCCCCGATGTTGGTAACGCTGTCGGCCATGGTAACGCTTGTCATGGTCAGATTTCCAAGCAAGTCGCCATCATAGAACGCATAGTCGCCAATGCTGACCACCGGCATGTTGCTGATGGCAGCGGGGATCGCCACCGCGTTCGAGGAACCAATATAGCCGGTGATGGTGACGGTGCCATTCGTCGTGGTGAACACAAGACCGTCGGTGTTCGTATAAAAGGTTTGGGCGTATGCCGCGGAAAGGCTCAAAACCAGCCATCCAAAAACGAACAAGGCTCTTTTTTGCTTTTGAATTGGTTGACACACGAATCGGAATCTGTCACATCCCGCGCTCTAAAGCAAGCATAATTTCTCAAAATTGTGCTTCCGAAGCGCGAAGTGTGGGGTTAGGATCGCGGCTGCGAATAACATGAATCTGCCTTTTGCACTAAACCCGGCGCTCAAGAACCTGCCTGTTTATCAACCCGGACGCCCGATTGAGGAGGTCGCCCGCGAGTTGGGTTTGCCCGCGCGCAGCATCATCAAGATGGCGTCGAATGAGAACCCGCTCGGCCCTTCGCCGGCCGCGTTGGCGGCGCTCAAAGGAGCGGCCAGGCAGTGGCATCTTTACCCCGATGGCAATGCCTTTTACTTCAAACAGAAACTGGCGGCCAAACTGTCGGTGGACCCCGCCAACCTCATCCTGGGGAACGGCTCCAATGAAATCCTGGAGCTTCTGGGGCACGCCTTGTTGGGGCCGGGCGTGGACGTGGTGATGTCGCAGTATTGCTTCCTGGTCTATCCGCTGGTGACGCACCTGCTGGGGGCCAACCCGATCATCGTGCCCGCGCGCAATTTCGGACACGACCTGGCCGCCATGCGCCGGGCTATCACGCCGCGGACGAAGGCGATTTTCGTGGGCAACCCGAACAATCCCACCGGCACGCTGGCCTCGCGGAAGGAGCTTCGCCAACTGCTCGATGAGACGCCGCCGCGGGTGGTGATTGTGATCGATCAAGCTTACATCGAGTTCCTGGAAAATCCCCAGGACTTGGTTCCGCTGATCCGGCGCGGGGAAAAGTCGAACCTGATTTTGCTGCGGACGTTTTCCAAGATTTACGGGCTGGCCGGCTTGCGCCTGGGCTACGGCATCGGCCATCCCGATTTCATCGCCGCTCTGGAAAAAATCCGCCAGCCATTCAACGTCAATTCCATGGCGCAAGCCGCCGGCCTGGCCGCCCTGGACGACGCTGCGCACCTGAAGAAGACCCGCCAGAATAATCTCGAGGGCATGAAACTTTTCGAGACGGTTTTGCGTGAAATGGGCGTGGAATTTGTGCCTTCCTCGGCCAACTTCATTCTCCTTCGCGCGGGCGACGCCCGCCGTGTGTTCGAGGAATTGCAGGCCGCGGGCATCATCGTCCGCCCCATGGCCAGCTACGGTCTGCCGGAGTGGCTTCGCGTCTCCATCGGAACGCCGCGCGAGAACCAGCGCTGCCTCGCCGCGCTTAAAAAAAGTCTCAAAGCGCCTGTCCAGCCTCGAAGGCGCGGAGATTGATGTCCAGGAACCGCGGTTTTACAGACTGCCGGATGCCTTCCCGCCAGGCCTCCGCCGGCAGGACCAGGCCCTTGGCCAGGGCGCCCAGGATCACCAAATTGGAACATCTGGCATTGCCAATTCCCGTGGCGATTCCGATTGCGTCGAGATAGATCAGTCGCGGAAATGCAGTCCGAATCCGCGCTTCGGCGTCCTGGGGATAAGTGGCCTGTCCGCTGGAAACCGTCACGGGCAGCACGATCTGGCTGGACACCACGGCCAGGCCGTCCGGGGCGAGGTAATCGGCGTTGCGGAGCGATTCGATGCGTTCGAGCGACGCCAGGACCTGGGCGGCGCCGCGCTCGACGAGCGGACTGTGGACCTCCTGCCCGTAACGAATTTGGGCGAGCACCGATCCGCCGCGCTGGGCCATGCCGTGAACTTCATTGGTCTTCACCGCGAACCCGGCTGCCATGGCGGCGCGGGCGATGATCTCGCTTGCCAGCAGGATTCCCTGGCCGCCGACGCCAGCCAGGACGATATTGATGGTCTGATTGGCGCTCATTGCACAGCCTCCTTGGTTGAGATCGCCTCGACGGGGCAGATTTGCTGGCACATCTTGCAGCCGCCGCACAGGAGATCGTTGATCCGCAGGCCGTGGGCTTCGTCCCGCTCCAGCGCCGGACAGCCCAGGCTCAAACATTCATAACATTGCTGGCATTGATCCGTATTTATGGCCAGGGCTTCACCGACCGGCTTGCCCTCGTCGAGAGGACAAGCCGCGCGCGAGACGATAACGGTCGGCTCCTTTGCCTCCAGGGACTCCTTGAGCGTCTGGATGGTCTGCTGCAATTCGTAAGGATTGACTGTGATAACGCGTTTGACGCCGCAGGCCGTGGCAATCGCCTCGATCGAGGCGGCGGGGGCGCCCTCGCCCATAAGCGTCTGGCCCGATCCGGGATTGGGCTGGTGTCCGGTCATCGCGGTGGTGCGATTGTCCACCACGATGATCACCGCCGAGCCGCCGTTATAGACGATGTTCAGCAGGCCGGTCATGCCGGAATGGAAGAAAGTCGAGTCGCCCACAATTCCGACGACACGTTTCGGCTCGCCGCCCTTCTCGAATCCCTGGGTCATCGAAACCCCCGCTCCCATGCACAGTATCGTATCCATCCGGTTCAACGGCGGCAACACGCCCAGGCTGTAGCAACCGATGTCGCCCGTGACAACGACATCGAACTGCGCCAAGGCATAAAAAATGCCGCGGTGAGGACAGCTTGGACAGAGGACGGGCGGGCGCAACGGCAGGTCCTGCGTCTGGGCGCGCGATGGCGCGGCGATCGGCGGACGGCCTTCATATTTCGCGCGGGCGGCCCGCATGACGGTCGGCGAAAGCTCGCCCAGGCCCGGGATGAAATTGCGGCCGTCGCAGGCGATGCCGAGGGCCTTGATGTGTTCTTCGAGGAAATCATCCAACTCCTCGACCACCAGGATTTTTTTGACCTGGCTGGCAAACCGGCGGATCAACTCATCGGGAAACGGGTAGGCCCAGCCCAGTTTCAGAACGGAGGCCTCCGGCCAGATGTCCCGCACATACTGGTAGGCGACACTGCTTGTAATGATGCCCAGGCCCGGATCGCGCATCTCGATGCGGTTGGCCGGAGACCCGCACGCGGCGCTGCTCAGTTTGGGCAACCGCTCCTCAACCGTCCGCCGCATCGCCCGCGCCCACACTGGGATGGGGACGTAGCGCGGCGGGTTCTTGACAAAACCGGCGCGCTTGGCGGGTTGCGCGCGCTCGCGGAGGGCGACCAGGCTGCGCGAATGACTGATCCGCGTGGTCGTGCGGAGGATCACCGGCGTCTGGAATTGCTCCGAGACACTCAAGGCGAGCGCGGTGAAATCCCGGGCTTCCCCGGAGTCCGACGGCTCAAAGATCGGGATTTTGGCGAAGCGGGCGTAATGGCGGCTGTCCTGTTCGTTCTGGGAGGAATGCATCCCCGGATCGTCCGCCACGCAAATCACCAGGCCGCCCACCGCGCCAATGCAAGCGAAGGTCATCAGCGGGTCCGCCGCGACGTTCAATCCGACGTGTTTCATCGTCACAATCGAGCGCGCGCCGGTGAACGAGGCGCCGACGGCCACTTCGAGGGCGACCTTTTCGTTCGGCGACCATTCGCTGTAAATATCAGGCTTGAACGCCGCGATGGCCTCGAGGATTTCCGTCGAGGGTGTCCCAGGATAGCCGGTGGCCACCGTGACACCCGCCTCGTAGGCTCCCCGCGCGATCGCCTCATTGCCGGAGAGCAGTTCGGTTTGTGTTGTCATAATGAAATTCTGACGAACCCCCGCGTCAGCCGGGTTTGCCGAAGAAAACTCGTTTGGCCTTGCCTTCCTGCCGTTCCAGCGCGCCGGCGGGGAAGACATCGCCCTTGGGACTGAAACCCAGCCGCTCCTTTAAATGCTTCTCCACCATGAACCCGGTGACGCCGGGCCTCACTTCCACATTGACGCGCAAATCACGGACCCCGTCGTTCTCTTCGACGATGATCTGATAATGCGGCAGCACGCCGGGAATTTCCATCAGCGCCTGCTCGATTTGCCTGGGGAAAAAGTTCACGCCCTTGATGATCAGCATGTCATCCACCCGGCCGGTGATGCGGTCCAGGCGGAGGCTGGTGCGCCCGCATTCACAGCGCTTTCGACTCAGCACCCGCGTCAAATCCCCGGTGCGGAACCGGATGATGGGGATGGCCTGCCGCTGCAACGAGGTGAACACCACCTCACCGCACTCGCCGTCCTCAAGCGGACTGCCGCTCTTGGGGTCCACGACCTCGACGATGTATTGGTCCTCCCAGACATGGATGCCGCAATGAAACGGGCAGTCCATGCCGGTGGTCCCCACCCCGCCGGTTTCGGTCATCCCGTAAATGTCAAAAGCCTCAATGCCAAGCCCGTTTTGAATCCGCTCGCGCATCCCCTCGGAAAACGTCTCCGCGCCGAAGATGCCGATTTTGAGCGAGGGGATGGCGGTCTTCTGTTGCTGGAGCACATCAAGGATGCGGAGGCCGTAAGAGACGACACCCATCAGCCCCTTGACTCCGAAGTCCTTCATCAGCCGAAGCTGGCGCTCCGTGTTGCCCGCCCCGGCGGGGATGACAAACAACCCCGCCTTGCGGGCGCCGTGATAAAATCCAAACCCGCCGTTAAACAGGCCGAAGGAAGGAGTGATCTGGATCGTGTCGCCCGCCTTGATGCCCGCCATGAAATAGCAGCGCGCCACGCACTCGGCCCACTGATTGAGGTCGGCATCGGTATAGGCCATGACGACCGGTGTGCCGGTGGAGCCGGAGCTCATGTGCATCTCCCGCAGGTCTTCGCGCTCCGCGCAAAGCATTCCCAGCGGATATTGCACCCGGAAATCCTCCTTGCTCATAAAGGGCAGGCGGCCCAAGTCTTCGGCGGCCTTGATGTCGGCGGGCTTCAAGCCAGCTTTGTCCATCTTCCCGCGGAAAGCGGGGCTGCGCTCGAAAGTGCTCTTGACCAGTTCGCGCAGGCGGGCCGACTGGCAGGCGGCCAATTCGTCGCGCGACATCGTCTCCGCCTTCTCATTCCAAAAGGCTTTCATGCTCATCCGAAGTTCACTCCGCCAAGCCTAGGCATCGTCCCGCGGGTGTCAACGGAGTTCTCCAGAATCACCGCCCCCGCCCGCAACGAGGGGCCGGCCCGGCTCCGAAAGCCCGCTTGCGCCGCGGGAAAACTCCATCGCCCGCGCTTTTTATGGTGCACAAGGGTGCACAAGCCTGCATAAACCGGCGCTTTCGCGGTGCCGCTCCCGCTGGAACGGGTTCATGCTCAAGCACTTGCGATGCCCGCGCCGTCCCAGGCGTGGCGGAGGGGCTATTCCGGTTCTCGCACGGTCGCTCGCGCCGCAACAAAACTACCGTAA
>PLGF01000045.1:9813-28276 GCA_003138485.1 Verrucomicrobiales bacterium
TTTCAAAGAACAAGCCTGCTTATGAAATGTAATACACCGGGGAGAAATCGCAAGAGTTTTCGCCCGAAGAATACATAAGAATCTCATTCAGGATCGAGGCGCCCATGCAACTCAACTGAATTGGTTTTACTCTATGGCGTGGGAATCTTTTCTTTCACCGCCGCCTTCAACAGTTGCGCGTCAAAAGTGGCTATTATCGCCCCGCGCCGTTGCTCCAATTCCAAATAGGCGGCGGCGTAAATTGTCAGGTTGTGCGTGCGTGCCAGGGTGATAATCCGGGTCGGCATCTGTTCGCCGGTTTCATCCTCTTCCTCAAACGGCAGGGCATTCACCAGAAACAAAAGTCCTTCAGGCTGGTTTTGTCCTTTGACCTTGGGAGACTCTGCCGCAACGCATCCATCTGCTGGAAGATGCTGGCGACGCGCTCCCGAGTGGGGCGTCCGGCGGGGACCAGGCGGGCTACGGGCCGCTCGTGCTTGGTGATGGTGATTTCCTCCCCCTTGGCGACACGCTCAAGGAGTTGGGAAAAATGCGTCTTGGCTTGGAACGTGCCGACAAAGGCGCGTGAGCGCCGGGAACGATTGGATGTTGCGGGCATAATCAAACTAGTCAGAGACTAGTCTCACATGAAAACCGCGGTGGTCAATACAACGTTATGCACGCCCTGCCGGACACCCGCATGGGCCGGCACGTTGCCGGCCGGATCCACGTCTTCCGATGACCAATAAAAGATCTTCAATGACCCGTTCTCAATTAGGCGAACCTGCCACCGTGGCCAAAAAGCTGCGGGTCAAGGGGAAGGTTGTTTCTCCGCTATGGCTATGATTTGGGTTTGCGTGCGGTAAAAGAGAGTTCCCTCGGAAATGGCCGGCGTGGCCAGGCAGGATTCCTCCAGGCGGTTGGTCGCGATGACTTTAAATTGCGGGCCTGGCTGGAGGACATAGACCAAGCCTTGCTCGCTGGCGAAATATATTTTGCCGCGCGAGGCCACGGGAGACGAGGTAAAGGAATCACCGCCCGCGCCGAGGCGTTCCTTATAGAAGAGCCGGCCGGTGGCGGCATCGAAACAGTGAAGAAGGCCGTCCATGTCGCAGGTGTAGAGGCGGCCATCGCACACGATGGGCGTCGCCATGTAGGCGCCGCCGCGGTTGGTGCTCCAGAGCATATGCTCGCCAGCGCGCTGCGCGATGTCACCCGCGGCATCGGCCTTGACGGCAAAGACCGGCTTGCGCGGGCCATGTGCGCTTGTCAGGAAAATGATGTTGCTCCACATAAGAGGCGTGGGCACCGGGCAATCGCCGCCGCCGGACAAATGCCAGATTTCCCCGCCCGTCTGGAGATCGTAACCGGCCATTTGCCTCCAGCCATTGACCACCAATTGCGGACGCAGACCGGCCACGCAGACGTTGGGCGTGCTCCAGGTGGCGGTGTCGTTGCGCGGCGCGCGCCAAATCTCGCGGCCGTCGTGGATGTCAAAAGCGGCCACGAAGCCCTGGCCCAGCACATCGCACTGCACAAAGCCCCGGCCCGCATAAATGACAGGAGAACTGGCAAAACCCCATTCCCATTGGTTGAGGTTGGTGTCCCAGCGATCATTATAGACGGAGGGATTGGCGCGCAGCACGCCCAAGTCCTTGGTCCAGCGCAAATGGCCTTCCAGATCATAGCAGTAAAGGCCCTCGGAACCGAAAAAAGCCAGGAGGTTCGTGCCGTCAGTCGCGGCGGTGCAATTGGCGTGCGTGGCTTTGGGGTGGCGCTTGACGTGCGGCATGCCCTCATGAGCGGTGGCCTGCCAAAGGATTTGGCCGCTCTTCTTGTTGAGGCAGATAACCCTCCACTGCTGCGTTTCAGAGTCATCTGAGGAGGCCACATCGCCATAGTAACCCACTTTGAGAGACGGATCTCTCTTTCCGTTGACAGCCGTGGTGACGAATAGCTTGTCCCCCCAGATCACCGGGCTGGAATGGCCCAGGCCGGGGAGCGGCGTTTTCCAAACGATGTTCCGCGAGTTGGTGACATTCCAGACGGCCGGCGTGACCTCATCCGCAATGCCGCAGGCGCCAGGACCGCGAAAGGACGGCCAATTGTCCTGCCCAAAAACGGTCAATGCAGACCCAAGCATCCAGCATGCTAAACGGAGATTTCCCATTTGGTGTCTTGCCCACGACTGGCGTGGGGCCTTTTTTCTATTTTGCTCATGTTCGTCCTTCTTCATGGATTTGCAAGTCGTTCTTCCAAGTCCACCAAGACGTGGGTTGAGCCCTGCTATGCGATTATTGGCCCGACTTCTGGAAGTTTTACGAGCAACAACGCGAGCCTCAACCCGCGTAGCGGCGGACTGGCGTCCGCCGCCGATATGAAAGACGAGAATATGAACTTCAATAGACAAGCGAACCGCTAACGAGAGAGGCTCCCGATAACCAGGTCACTGCCAAAAAATGCGGCTAACGCCAGTTCGCCGCTACGCGGATGTAGCGGCACTCTGGCGAGTGCCGCCATTTTGCCGCGCCAGACTTCCTCAACTTTGCGGTCCAGCACATCCGCCGGGACGTTCTTGGTGACGCTCAGGATGTGGGCGTTCTGGCGGCATTTGTTGTTGCGAAAGAAAAGCGTCCCCCCTGGCACCCGGGTTGGCAGCCCTTTTCTTTCTATTTGCGCGGAGGGGGGATGTCGGCCATACTGAGCGGTGGAAACGTTGCCGTGCCTTTCGCACGATTGAAGCCTTATGAAAAAAATTCCTGAAGCCCGGAGCAAGTCCGCTCGGAAAACAGCCCTTCCCCGCGCCGCCGCCACTACCGCCGCCACTACGAAAGCCGCCGCCGCCGCGGCCAAAGCCAAGCCTTTGCCGTCCTCCGCGGCTCCTGTCGCTCCGCCCATGGCGAAAGCCAAAGCCGCCACCACCTCCGCCGCCCCCAAAGCACAGACTGCTTCGCCAGCCGCCCCCATCGCCAAAGCCAAAGCGGCCCCGATTACCGCCGCGCCGCTTGCCGCGCCGCTTGCCAGAAGCCAGGTGGTCCAGAGTGGACAGGGTGGCCAGGGTGGACATAGCGGACTTAGTGGACGTGCCGTGGCTGCTCCCGTTGCCAAGACCCAGGCGGCCCCAATCTCCGCTCCTGCCGCCAGCGCCAAACCGATGGCTCCAACGCCCGCCCCTGCAGCCGCAGCCAAAGCTGCGCCGTCTATCGCCGCCCCTGTTGCCGCGCTGGTTGCCAAGGCCCAAGCAGCCCCGATCTCCGTTCCTTCCGGCGCCGCCAAGCCCAAGACTCCGACGCCCGGCCCTGTAGCCGCAGCCAAAGCTGCGCCATCTATCGCCGCCCCAGTTGCCGCGCTGGTTGCCAAAGGCCAGGCGGCCCCGATCACCGCCCCCGCCGTCGCCGCCAAACCCAAGGCTTCGGCGCCTGCCCCTGGTTTGAAGATTCCCCCGATCCTGCTCGAAGGCGACGCTCCCGCCGCTCCGCCCGTCAGCGGGCCGGGACAACGTTACGCTCTTGGCCCCAAGGCCCAGCCGCTGCCCGCCTCTCAAACGGAGGTGGAATTGCCGGAGGCATACGGAACCCAGCAGCTTTTCCTCACGGCGCGCGATCCGCGTTGGCTTTACGCGCATTGGGACATGACGCGCGAGCAGCTCAAGAAGCATAATTCGCTTTCCGCCGACGGCCATTTGGTCTTGCGGATTTATCGCGGCGCTTTGAGCGGCGAGCCGTTGTCGCAGATTCACGTGCATCCCGATTCGCGCAACTGGTTTGTGCCGGTTCCCGAAGCGGGCGCCAAATATCTGGCGGACCTGGGCTATCGCGCCGCGGCCGGCCGATGGGTCAGCGTCGCCCTTTCGGGCGCGACGTTGACGCCGCCGGACCGGTTGTCGGACGACACGTCGGTGAAGTTCGCGACGATACCGCCGGAGGTGCCGTTTGGGGAATTGCTGGCGATGGTGAAGGCGGCGTTGCGCGAGAATTTACCGTTGGTGGAGGCGCTGCAGCAAATGCGGGAGGCGGGATTCAAAAACCTCCCCTCCGCCGCCCAAGTGAAATCCGAGTGGACGCCGGCGCAGGAAAAAGCGCTGGGTGAAATTGTTTCGATGGACGAGGTGCGGCGGGTGTGGATCGGCTCGCTGGAAATCACCGAATTGATACGGCGCCAGTTGCAACAGCAGGTTTCCTCAGCCGGCGCGCGGCAGTTCAGCCTGCCTTCCTCGGCCAGGGGAGTGCCCTCCAGTGTCTCCAGCCCGTTCGGCGGCGCGGCGCGGCCCCGCGGCTTTTGGTTCAATGTCAACGCCGAGTTGATCATTTACGGCGCGACCGAACCGGACGCCACGGTGACGATCGGCGACCGGACGATCAAACTGCGACCGGACGGCTCATTCAGTTTCCGCTTCGCGCTGCCGGACGGGGATTATGCGCTGCCGGCGGCGGCCCGGTCGGCGGATGGCGAGGAGACGCGGCGGGCGGCGTTGAGCTTCCGCCGGGACACCCGCTACGAAGGGGACGTTGGCACGCATCCGCAAGACAAGAATTTGAAGCCGCCCCTGGTGAGCGCCGTGTCCTGAGGTGATCGGGCAGGCTCGGACCTGCCCTTTTTCCTGTATCCCAGATGACTCCCTCAGCCAAAGCTGTCCTCGCGGGCATTCATATCCTCGCCCTGGGTTGCATCCTGGTGAGCTTGACGCTGTACGCCGATGAGTTTGGCTATTTGCTTGTTTCGCATGAGGCGGCCCATCCCACCAGCGGGGTTTTCGTTCTGGCGCTCAAAGGCGTCCCCATCCTGGCCGGCGGGGTTCTATATTGGAAAGGGCGGTCTCTCGCCGAGAGTTTAACCAAGGACCTGAACTAATCCCCAATGCAAGGCCACCTCGCTCTGATGCTCCACGCGCACCTGCCGTTTGTGAGGCATCCCGAACACGAAAAATTCCTGGAGGAAAACTGGCTCTTCGAAGCCATCACCGAAACTTACGTGCCGCTCGTCCAGATCATGGAAGGCTGGCAGAACGACGGCATGAAGGCGCGCCTGACGCTGTCGCTCTCGCCGACGCTGTGCGCGATGCTGCTGGACCCCGTATTGCAGGATCGCTATGTCCGCCACCTGGACGGGCTGATTCAATTGGCGGAGAACGAGATTGACCGGACGCATTGGGACGCACCCTTTCGGGAGCTGGCCTGGATGTATCACCGCCGGTTCACGGGGGTGCGGGAAACTTATTTTGACTACGGGCGCAACCTGGTCGGAGCGTTCCGGCGGTTGCAGGAGGACGGGCTGCTGGAGATCGCCACATGCGCGGCGACTCACGCTCTGCTTCCGTTGCTGGCGGACGACCCGCCGTCGTTGCGCGCGCAGATTTTCGTCGCGCGGGATTATCACCGCGAGTGTTTCGGGCGCGACCCGCGCGGCATCTGGCTGCCGGAATGCGCGTACGTGGAAGGGATTGAGAAAGCGCTTCAGGAAGCCAACATCCGATGGTTTGTCACGGAAATGCACGGGCTGCTGCACGCGCGTCCGCGTCCGCGTTACGGGGTTTTCGCCCCGGTTTTCACGCCCAACGGCGTGGCGGCATTCGGGCGGGATTTCGACTCCGCGCAGCAGGTGTGGAGCCTGCAACAGGGGTACCCCGGGGACCCGCGTTACCGGGATTTTTACCGGGACATCGGGTTCGACCTGGATTTTGACTACGTCAAACCTTTTTTTCCCGCGCCTGGCACCCGCGGTTTCACGGGCATCAAGTACCACCGCATCACCGGGGACACGCAGGAGAAACAGATTTACGATCAGGAAGCCGCCCGCCAGGCCGCGGATCAACACGCGGGCCACTTTCTGGGGGCGCGCGTGGAGCAATTCACCAAGCTGGGCGCGATCCTGGACCGTCCGCCGCTGGTGCTCTCGCCCTATGACGCGGAGCTGTTCGGCCATTGGTGGTATGAGGGGCCGCAGTTCCTGAATTACTTTATCCGCAAGGCCTATTACGACCAGCAGGCCTTCACGCTCGTTACGCCCGGGGATTATCTGCGCCGCTACCCGACCCAACAGGTGGCCATGCCCGCGGCATCGAGCTGGGGCGAGGAGGGGTTTTGGCGAGTCTGGCTCAACGAAAAGAACGAATGGATTTATCCCCATCTGCGCATCGCGCAATCGCGCATGACGGAGCTGGCGGAGCAGTTTTCGGGCGTAACGGGGGTCGCGGAGCGCGCCCTCAAACAAGCCGCGCGCGAACTGCTGCTGGCCCAATCCAGCGACTGGCCCTTCATTCTGCGCACCGGCACAAGCCCGGAATATGCCAGCCGCCGGGTCAAAGAGCACCTGTCGCGCTTCCTGGCGCTCCACGAACAGTTGACAGCGAAGAAGATCGACGAGGCCTGGCTCAGCCAGGTTGAGCAGACGGACAACCTCTTTCCCAATGTCAATTACCGCTATTGGGCGCGACCGTGAACCGAAGCCTGGCACATCTTCAGAAATTCCCCCTCGTCGATCACCCTCACGCCCAGCGCCGCGGCTTTCTGCAATTTCGACCCCGCTTCCGCGCCGGCCAGGACAAAGTCGGTGTTCTTGCTGACGCTGGCGGTGACTTTTCCGCCGAGCGATTCGATGCGCGCGCCGGCTTCCTCGCGCGTCATCGTTGGCAGCGTTCCAGTCAAGACAAATGTCTTCCCGGAGAACGGCTGGCCTTCTTTTTTGATCCCTCTCTGGCTTGCGGGCTTGATCCCCATCTCCGCCATTCTGCGCAGAACCCTTCTTCCGGCCTCCGACGCGAAATAATCCAGCACGCTGCGCGCCACGACCGGGCCGAGTTCCGTCACAATCGCGGTTTCCCGCTCGCTCTTGTTCTGGCTCCTTTGGGCGAAGCCCGCGTCCAGAAGCCGCCGGGCCGCCTCCTCCCGCTCCTCTTTTGTCCGTGTTTTATCGTGATAGATTATGACGTCGCGCAACCACGGCGAAGCCGCGACGTCTTCGATCGTGTCGTGGAAGGCGGCAAGCTGGCCGGCGGTCGTTTTGCCGACTTCCGGTATGGCCAGCCCAAAAAGCCATCGCCCCAGGGGGGCTGTCCTGGCGCGTTGGAGGGCTTGACAGGCTTTTTCGGCGTTTTTGCGTCCGAAAACGCGGGGGGCATCCTCCGTGCCGAGGTTCAGCTCCCCAAGTTTATCGACAGTCAAGTTAAACAAATCAAGCGGCTCCCGCGCCAGGCCGCGCTCGCCCAGTTTGTCCGCCACGATTCCGCCGACGCCCTCGATGTCCAGCGCGGCGCGGGCGGTGAAGAACTCGACCCTGCGCGTGGCCTGGGCGGGGCACTGGATGTTTTCGCATCGCCAGGCGACGAATTCGGGGTCGCGCCGGACCGGACCGCCGCAAACCGGGCATTTTCCAGAGATATGTTTGACAAAGTCGAACGGCCGCGCCGCCGCCGGCCGCATCTCCTGGACCACGCCCACGACCGCCGGAATGACTTCGCCCGCTTTTTCAATCGTGACGGTGTCGCCTATGCGGATGTCCTTGCGCTGGATTTCGTCCTCGTTGTGGAGGGTGGCGCGGCTGATGGTGCTGCCCGCCAGGAAAACGGGTTCCAATTCCGCCACGGGTGTCAACACGCCGGTCCGCCCGACCTGAATGGTGATGCCATTGAGGCGCGTGCGGGCCTGTTCCGGGGCGTATTTGAAGGCGATGGCCCAGCGCGGAGCTTTGGCGGTATAGCCCGCCTGCTCGCGCAAGGCGACGTCATCCAGTTTGACGACCGCGCCGTCGGTCTGGTATTCGAAGGAGTGGCGAATTTTTTCCAGGTCATCAATCGCCCGGATCAAGTCGTCTTCGGAATGGCAGAGCCAGACTTTCGGCGGGGTTTTGAAACCCAGTTGGCCCAGCCACTCCAACACTTGATGGTGCCGCGCCGGGGTCGTGCCGGTCTCGACCAGGCCCAAGCCGTAAAAGACCGCGCCGAGCGGCCGCCTGGCGACGATGCGCGGGTCAAGTTGTTTGAGCGAACCCGCGGCGGCGTTGCGCGGGTTGGCGAAAACCTCCTCGCCCGCTGCCATCCGCTCTTCGTTGAGTTTTCTGAACCCGTCCAGCGTCATGAAAACCTCCCCGCGCACCTCCAAGACTTCTCCCTTGAAGGGGATTTTCAGTGGCACACTGCGGATGGTTTTTATGTTCGCGGTGATATTGTCGCCCTTCACGCCGTCGCCGCGAGTCGAGGCGACCGCCAGGAGGCCCTTCTCGTAGCGCAAATTGACCGCCAGGCCGTCCACCTTCGGCTCCACGGTCCATTGGAGAGTTTCCCCTGGAAGCATTTTCCGCACACGGGCGACGAAAGCGCGCACCTCGGCTTGGGAGTACGTGTTGTCCAGGCTGAGCATCGGCGACAGATGGGTCACCGGCGCAAAGCTGCGGGCGGGTTCGCCGCCGACGCGCTGGGTGGGGGAATCGGGGGCCGCCAAAACTGGAAACTCTTTCTCCAGATCGCCCAACTGGCGATAAAGGCCGTCATATTCCTGGTCCGAGATCACCGGCCGCGCCTGAACATAATAGAGATCGTTGTGCCGCCGGATTTCCGCCGCCAGCTCCGCATGTCGCCTGGTTGCCTGGGCCAAAGTCATGTTTGCAGTATTCCAGTTGAATCTGTATCGAGAGCGAATGTGTGCCCGATCTTTTCATTGTCAAACCGGAAAGAGAGCCTCTTTTTTCCAGAGGCGCATCTCACCTTTGCGGAGATCTTCCTGTGCTCTTGGCCAAAGCAGCGCTGTCGCGCCGCACTCCAAGACGCTTCGCGTTCAGGGTACGCTTCCGTTGCGCCGACAGGTTTTGAGTGCAGCACCGCTCTGCGGTGCAGCCCAACAATTTGTTCCGTCTGCGCGACAGCGCCGCTTTCAAACACAGGACAACTCGACAAAGGTGAGATGCGCCCTCGTTCAATCACGGCATGAAGACGATTTACTTTGATTACAACGCCACAACGGCCGTTGACCCTGCTGTGCGCGAGGCGATGTTGCCGTTTCTTGATGAGGTTTACGGGAATCCGTCCAGTATTCACCAAATTGGGCGGCGGGCGCGCGCGATGCTGGATGACGCGCGAGAGCGCGTGGCGACAAGCTGGCGTTGCCGGGCGAGCGAGGTGGTTTTTACCAGTGGAGGGACGGAGAGCAACAACCTGGCCATTTTCGGAACCGCCCGCCATCTTCGGGGCAAAGGGCGTCACCTGATCACCTCGACAATTGAACACCATTCCGTTCTCCAATGCTTCCAGCATTTGGAGCGAAATGAGGGCTTTAACGTTACCTATTTGCCGGTGAACAGCGAAGGCGTTGTTGATCCTGATGATCTGGCGAAGTCCATTCGTTCCGATACCATCCTTGTCTCGATCATGGCGGCGAATAATGAAACCGGGTCACTTCAGCCCATCGAGAGCATTGGGGAGACTTGCCGCTCAAAGGGCGTTGTTTTTCACACGGACGCCGTCCAGTGGTTTGGGAAGGAGCCATTTGAACGGGTTCAACAATTCAACGCGGATTTGGTTTCATTCTGCGCGCATAAGCTGCATGGACCCAAAGGGGCTGGCGCACTTTTCATAAAGTCGCCTCTTCATCCTGAACCCATTGCCTTTGGGGGGTCCCATGAGAACGAGCGCCGGGCTGGAACGGAAAACCTGGCTTCGATAATCGGTCTAGCCAAAACAGCAGAACTCTTCCTGAAGCCTCCAGTTTTTCCAAGGGATGCACTGATGCGTTTGACTGATCATCTCATATCGGCGGCCGGGGCGATCCAGGGCGTCGAGTTTCGTGGGTCGAGATCGGTTCGGCTTGCCAATACGGCCTCTTTTACGATAAGCGGTTCCGACAGCATTACGATCCTGGCGGGTTTGGACATGGAAGGTATTTGCGCCTCAAGCGGTTCGGCATGTTCGGCAGGCTCTTTGGAACCTTCTCATGTGCTTCTGGCAATGGGCGTCGAACCTGACCTTGCCAATTCTCTCGTCCGCTTCTCCTTGGGAAGGGACTCGACCTTGGAGGATGTTGATCGGGTGGTTGAGGTCCTTAGGGGGGTGAGGGAACGGGCCACAAAGTGATGATTTGGCGGTGAATAGACTGTTGCGATTGAGAATAAGGCTGGGTTTTGGGACTTCCCGGCGGAAAACCGCCAACTTGCTAACAAATTTTTCTTCTGGAAGTGCTTGAGTATGCCTTGACATAGGCGGTTGTTTGCCTTATTCACAGGCTTTAATAATAGTCTTCCTTTCAAGGAAGAAAGAATATATTAAAGGGCAGAATGAATCTGAGCGTTGCAAAAGATCAATTGATTCACGGCTTGCAGTCGGTGCAAAACATCGTCAGCACGCGAACCACCCTTCCAATTCTTTCCAACGTCCTGCTGAGGACCGGGGAAAACAAATTGGAATTCACGGCGACCGACCTGGACGTCACGATTGCCTGTTCGGTGGAGGCGAACGTCAAGAAAAAGGGGGCCAGCACCGTGCCGGTCAAGAGGTTTTTCGGAGTCGTCCGGGAGTTGAGCAGCCCTGAAATTGAACTGGAAGTCGATGAAAAGAATGCCTGCAGCATCAGGGCTGGGGCGTCATTTTACAAAATAAACGGCCTTGGCGCGGATGAATTTCCGCCGGTTACCACGCTTAAAGATGACAAAAAAATAACGATTTCCCAGGAGAAGTTCAAAGGGATGCTGCGTAAAACTTCTTTCGCCATTTCCAACGACGAGTCGCGCTACGTCCTGAACGGAATTTTCATCAGCCTCAAGGAGCACAAGATCACGATGGTCGCCACCGATGGACGACGGCTGGCGTTGGTTGATGAGGAGGTGGATATACCGGAGTCGAGCCAGGGCGAATTCATCATTCCGACAAAGACTGTCAACGAATTGAGCAGGCTTCTTGGAGAGAAGGGCGATTTGGAGATTCGGATTGGAGAAAATCAGGCGTCGTTCACCCTCAACGATGACAAGGGTTTTTCGATCCTTATTTTGTCCAAGCTCGTGGAGGGAAATTATCCCAATTACAGGCAGGTCATACCAAGCGAAACGAAGGAACGAATCGCCCTGCCGAGGGAGGAATTGCTCGCCGCCACCAGGCGCGCGCAGATTATGACCAGCGACAAGGCGAACTCCGTTAAAATCGCCGTCAGCCGCAATAATCTGGCGATCACGGCCAATTCCCCCGAAGTCGGTGAAGCGCGGGAAAGTCTGGCTATCAATTACAAGGGGAAGGATATGGCGATCGCCTTCAATCCAGCGTATCTGATTGAGCCTTTGAACGCGCTTACGGAAGACGAAGTTTTTCTGGAATTGATCGACGAATTAAGCCCGGGGGTCTTAAAGATTAACGGCCCGTTCCTCTACGTCGTCATGCCCATGCGCCTGAGTTAAGGAAGGCTGTGAATTGGTGGTGAGCAACAATTAACAACATTGTCGTGCTCCGGGTTGGAGGCGCGCTAAAGTTGGAACGCGATGACTGACTACGAGCGCGTTCTCGAAAAGACTGAACAACACCTGATAGCCCTGAAAGCGGCTGGGATTCGCTTTTTGGGAGTCCAACCTGAAACCTTGGCCGGGCTGCACGAGCCTGTGGCCAGACCTGCTTCTTTGGCGGTTCACCAGCCATTGGCGGAGCCTATCCGTGCCGCGGCTCGTGTCGAGGAAGCGGTGGTGATCGCCAGTCCAGAGGGTTTGAAACCGGCCAAGGACAAAGAAGCCGCCATGAGGGAGCTTCGGGAAAAGGCCATGGTTTGCCAGAAATGCCCGCATCTTGCTGGAAGCAGGAAGAACGTCGTTTTTGGGGTCGGCGACATCAACGCGAAGTTGATGTTTGTCGGAGAGGCGCCCGGGGCGGACGAAGACCAGGCGGGAGAGCCGTTCGTGGGAGCGGCAGGCCAATTGTTGACGCGCATTATCAAGGCAATGGGGTTGAGCCGGGAGACCGTTTATATCGCCAACATTTTGAAATGCCGGCCCGATACGCCCGGTCAATCGTCCGGCAACCGGAAGCCGAGCGGGGACGAAATGAAAACCTGCCTGCCCTATTTGCTGGAGCAAATCGAGTTGATCAGGCCGGAAATCATGGTGGCGCTGGGAGCCACGGCCATCGAGGGTTTGTTGGGCAAGACCGAGGGCATCGGCAAGTTGAGGGGGAAATTCCAGGTCTTCCGGGGCATCCCGCTCATGCCGACTTTCCATCCCGCCTATCTATTGCGAAACCAAGCCATGAGCGAGAAGCGCAAAGTGTGGGAAGACATGCTGCAGGTGATGGAGAAACTGGGGTTGGGAATATCCGACAAGCAGCGGGGATTTTTTCTAAAGGGTTGATGGACCAACGCATGACAAATTTCATCCTTCCGCCCAGGCGTCCAACCTGTTAGAAAAACCCCATGGCTGATCAACTTACCATCGGTTTTCTTGGCGCCGGCAAAATGGCCGGCGCACTGGCAAAGGGCGTTGTTCTGGCGGGCCTGTTCAAGGCCGCGCAAATCCAGGCCAGCGATCCGGCGCCCGGCGCGCGCGCGGCTTTCACCAAAGAAACCGGAGCGAAAGCTGGGAAATCGAATCTGGACGTCGTGCGCTTCGCCAAGGTTCTCGTCCTGGCGGTCAAGCCGGGCCATGTCCAGGAGTTGCTGGGGGAAATCGCCCCGGCGTTAGGCCCGGAGCATCTGCTCATCTCCATCGCGGCGGGAGTTCCCCTGGCGCGATTGGAAGGAGCGGCGGGCGGGGGAATCCGCGTCATTCGCGTGATGCCCAACACACCGGCGCTGGTGGGCGCTTCCGCGACGGCCTACGCTTTGGGCAAGGCGGCCACGGAGGAGGACGCCGCGCTGGTTCAAAGGATCTTTTCCGCCGTCGGACTGGCCTTTCAATTGAAAGAATCTTTGCTGGACGCCGTGACGGGGTTGAGCGGGAGCGGGCCGGCCTACATCTACCTGGTGATTGAGGCGTTGAGCGACGGCGGCGTGGCGGCGGGGCTGCCGCGCGAGGTGGCGACCAGGCTCGCCGCGCAAACGGTGCTGGGCGGCGCGAAGATGGTTTTGGAGACCGGCCTGCATCCGGGCGCTCTCAAAGACATGGTCGCCAGTCCGGGGGGCACGACTATCGAGGGGCTGCACGAATTGGAAAAGGGGCAGGTGCGCGGCGTCTTCATGAACGCCGTCCGGGCCGCCGCCGAGAAGTCCCGCAAACTGGGCCAGGGGTGAACCATGTTTCGCCCGTGCATTGATCTCCATGAAGGGAAGGTCAAACAAATTGTTGGGGGAACCCTGACGGGCGACGCGGCGGCGTTGAGGACGAATTTTGTCTCCGGGCGCCCGGCGGCTTGGTACGCGGAGTTGTATCGGCGGGACGGTTTGCGAGGGGGCCATGTCATCATGCTGGGTCCCGGCAACGAGGGGGCGGCGCGCGAGGCGCTGGCGGCCTTCCCAGGCGGCTTGCAGGCGGGCGGAGGCATCGGGTTGGAGAATGCGGCCGCGTGGCTGGATGCCGGAGCGTCGCACGTCATCGTGACATCGTGGGTTTTTCGGGAAGGGCAATTGGATTGGGACCGGCTCCGGCAATTGTCAGGCGCGATTGGCAAGAGGCGGCTGGCGCTGGATTTAAGCTGCCGGAAGCGGGAAGGGGCTTACTGGGTGGTCACGGACCGCTGGCAGAAGTTTACGGAAACACGAATGGAACCCGAAACCCTCTCGCGGCTGGAGAAGTGGTGCGACGAGTTTTTGGTCCATGCGGCGGATGTCGAGGGGCTGTGCCGCGGCGTGGATTTGGAGCTGGTGGAGAAGTTGGGCCGATGGGCCGGCGTGCCAACGACTTACGCCGGCGGCGCCAACAACTTGCGCGACCTCGATGAGGTGACGCGCGTGGGCGGCGGGAAAATCGACCTCACCATTGGCTCGGCGCTGGATATTTTCGGCGGACACGGGGTCCGCTATGAAGATGCGGTCGCGTTTAATCGCAAATTGGAGAAGGAAAGGAAAATGAAATGACGTATCGACATTTTGCCGCCGCGCTGGTGGCGGCGCTGGTGTCACTGGCCTGCCTGGGGGCCGAGGATAAATCGGCAGCCGCCACCAACGCCCCGGCGGGGGAGAAGAAAACGGCCGAGGCCAAATCGGACGACGCCAAAAAAGAGCCGAAAGACCAGCTTTCAGAAACGACCAACGCCGTGACGATCAACGGCGTCGAGGTCAAGTATAAGGCGACGGCGGGCACGATGGTGATCAAGGACGAGGAGGGAAAGGCGCGCGTCTCGTTTTTCTTCATCGCCTATGCGCGGCTGGACGCGACCAACGCGGCGCAACGGCCGGTTGCCTTCTCCTTCAACGGCGGCCCGGGCTCTTCCTCCGTCTGGCTGCACCTGGGCCTGCTGGGGCCAAAGCGGGTCTTCCTGAAGGAGGACGGCGGGCTGCCGCCGCCGCCTTTCCGGCTTGTCAACAATGATGAGTCGCTGCTCGACGAATCGGACCTGGTATTCATCGACCCGGTCAGCACCGGCTTCAGCCGCTCCATCCCCGGCGAAGAGGCGGGCAAGTATCACGGCGTCGATCAGGACCTGCAATCGGTGGGGGATTTTATCCGCCTTTACACCACGCGCTATGAGCGGTGGGCGTCGCCGAAGTTCCTGATCGGCGAAAGTTACGGCACGACCCGCGCGGCGGGTTTGTCGGGATATTTGGAGAACCGCTTCGGGCTGTATCTCAACGGCATCGTCCTGGTCTCCTCGGTGCTGGACTTCCAGACGATCAGTTTCAACGCCGGGAACGATCTGCCCTATATCCTGTATCTGCCCACCGAGACGGCCACGGCGTGGTTCCACAAGAAGCTTCCGCCCGATCTGCAAGGAGACCAGAAGAAAGCGCTGGCGGAGTCGGAGACGTTCGCGGAGGGCGATTACAGCCGCGCGCTCATGAAAGGCGCCCTCCTCCCGGCGGCCGAGCGAACCGCTATTGTCAAGGAATTGGCGCGATTGACCGGGCTGTCGCCGGAATATGTGGACCAGGCCAATCTGCGGGTGGAATCGGGCCAGTTTATGAAGGAGCTCCTGCGCAAAGAGCGCCTGACCGTCGGCCGTTACGACAGCCGCCTGACAGGCCAGGACCTGGACGCGGTGGGAGAGTCGCCCGAATACGATCCCAGCTACGCCTCGGTGCTGGGGCCTTTCGCCGCCGGGTTCAACGCCTATGTGCGGGGCGAGCTGAAATTCGAGAGCGACCTGCCGTATGAAGTTCTGACGGGGAAGGTGCAGCCGTGGGATTTCAGCGACGCGCGCAATCATTACCTGGACGTGGCGGAGACGTTGCGCCAGGCGATGACGCACAACCCGTATTTGAAGGTCTTCGCCGCCAACGGGCATTACGATCTGGCCACGCCCTATCTGGCCACGCGCTACACCTTCGATCATGCGGGCCTGCCTCCCAATCTCCGGAGCAACGTGACCATGGGCTACTATGAAGCGGGCCACATGATGTATGTCAACAGCGAGTCCCGTGTGGCGCTGAAAAACGACCTCGCGCGGTTCATTCGAGCCGCCGGTGGGGAACAAAAAAGCGGCCAATAATAGCCTAGTCAAGCCGCCGCCGCCCGCTAGAATGGCGGCGGTGCGTTTGTTGGACCGCTACTTACTGCGCGAGTTGCTCGTGCCGCTGGGCTATTGTCTGTGCGGGTTTCTGGTGTTTTACGTCGCCTTCGACCTCATTTTTCAGATTGGCCGATTCCAGGACAACGGGCTGCTGGCAATGGACATAGTGGAGTACTACGTGGTGACGCTGCCGGAGTTGTTGGTGGAACAAGTGTTGCCGGTGTCGCTCCTGCTGGCGTTGCTCTACGCGATGACCAATCACAGCCGGTACAACGAGCTGACGGCCATGCGCGCGGCAGGGGTGGGGCTGTGGCGGCTGGCGCTGCCCTATCTGGTGGTGGGGGCGGTTTTCGGGGGAGTGGTCTTGGCCATCAGCGAGCTTTGGCTGCCGTTGGCGGGGGACCGCGCGAAGTTCATCATGGAGCGGCGCCTCGCCCAGCCCGGCCAGCGCGATCTGACGCCCCGCCTCATCCTCAATAATGAGTCGGCCCGCCGCAAATGGATCCTCGAACACTTCAACACGTTGACCAAGGAAGTGATCCAACCGAGCATTACCTGGGACCTGCCGGACGGTTCGAGCCGGAAGATTGACGCCCAGCGCGGCGTTTACCGCGATGGCCAGTGGGTTTTCTTTGGCGCAAACGTCTGGGAGCGGCCCGTCAAAGTGCCGGTTTACCTCCCAACCTGGCCCACCAACGGGGCGACCAACGCCGTGCTCACGGTCCCCTTTCCGGAAACGCCGGCCTGGATCAAAAGCGAAATCAAGGTCAAAAACCTCACCGCCACCGACGCCGCCAAAGGCCTGAGGCTCTCGATCCGTGAAATACTTGACTACAGGCGGCTGCACGCGCAAATCGACCCGGACAAGCAGGCCATGCTGGCGACGCAACTGCAAGGCAACCTCGCCGCGCCCTTCACGTGCCTCGTGGTCGTCCTGATCGCGCTGCCCTTCGGAATGCGGACCGGGCGGCGGAACGTTTTTGTGGGAGTGGCCGCGAGCATCTTCATCTGTTTCGGCTATTTCATTTTACAGCGCATCACATTTGGGCTGGGCGTGGGCCGTTCCCTGTCCCCCGTGCTGGCCGCCTGGCTTCCGAACATCGTCAGCGGCGGGACCGCCCTGGTCCTGCTGGCGCGCCAGCGGTGAGGGGGCGCGTCGGCCTTCTAACCCGGATATTTCACAGTGCGGCGAAAGCCGCTTCCAATTTGTCGGTAGGGCGGTGCTGCCGCGCCGCCCAAATATCAGGGCGAAGCNNAAACGAAGAATTTTGTCATGCGCATGGGGCGGTTTCCCCGGGCCATAGACGAAGTGTGGCGCAGGCAGCCCGCAAACCCCGCGCGCGAGCGTCTGCCTGATAGAACTGATCATTGAAACGGAAGTCCGGGAGCGGAAAGCGAAATGAGCCAGAAACATGCTGGTGCTGGTGTCATGACGCTGGCCTGGGTGGCGCAAGAACTGGAGATGGGCCGCTGGGGCCACGCCGCGCAACTGCTAAAAGGAATGCCAAAAAGTGCAAATATCAACGACTGAAACTTGCATGGCCTTTCCGGCCGCTTGCCCAAAGTGTCACAATTCTAGGACTGACCCTGCACACAAAACCAAGCGTAGCGTAGGCCGCGTCCGGTTTAATCCCGTCCGAGCGCCTGGTCCCGTGCTTTTTCATTGGAATTAAGCCAGTTCGGCGTAATCTTGATTGTCCGCTATGAAAAACAACGACAGGGGCAGCAGTAACCCGGCTTCTGGCAAAGCTCGCATTCCGGGCGGTCGAAGATCGGTCGTGTTCATCCTGATTTGCGGGATAGCGGCGTGCCTGTGGCTGGCGCATCGCGAGCCACGGTATCACGACAAGCCAGCCAGTTTCTGGTTCAACCATATGGGGTCCGTCAGAGAGACAGACGAGGCCGTGGCTGCTTTCAAGGGGATGGGAAAGCCGGGCGTTCTTTACCTGGTGAAGACCATCGAAGTAAATCCGCACAGTCCCCCATATCATGAATCCTTGGCGGAAAAATTGGCGAAGTCGAAAATCTCGCGGTTCTTGCCGGAGTCTTTTATTGTGAAATTATCTCGCCGAGAGCCTCCCATTGATCGGCGCGAACGNNTTGGGGTCGTACTTAAACATTTAACATTTGAACAATGCCAGCAGGCGACGCGGGTTCCGGCTCGCTCTGGAAGCACGCATACGACAATCGCAACGAATTGACCGGCGCGAGCCGGTTTTGGTCGGATTGGACGCCGGTCACCGGCCAGCAGTATGGATACGGTTTCGGCAACATCGGAAACCGCGCCAGCTCATTGGTGGGCAGTAAAAGACCATTGGGGTCGTACTTAAACAAGGCGCCAAGAAGAGAAGAAATTTGGCTCGGCCTCATCCGCCGTCGCCTGGCTATGGCGGGACAAGCCTTAATCCTCTCCCCCTGACAGAGGAGATATTCTCCGTTTGCTTCGTTTCCTCTTGTTCAAGTTTGGTGCCATCTCAAATTCCCCATTTTCAGCATAGATTTTTTCTCTGCGCACTTTGCGACTCTGCGCGAGATCGGCTGTTTTCTCCTATCAGTCAGGGACTCGCGGGAGATGGAACAAATTATTGGGCAGACGCTGGCGCGTGGGCTTCGCGGATGCTGCTCACCCTCCCGGTTTTGGGTTTGATTTCCGCGTGGTCTGCGGGCAAAAGAATTCTTGGAGTCCCTCCCTCGTGTGTTACGGTTCATAAGCAGGCTTGTTATTTGAAATGCTGTTGGCGCGTCCCGTTCCTGCACAGGGCGGCGCGCGTGGCGTGAACCGTTACGCCCGCTTTGCGCCGCAAGCCATTGAAAAAATGGGAGTTAACCGCGGATTTCACGGATGACACGGATGGGAAAGCAGATATTTCTTTATCCGTGTCCATCCGTGAAATCCGTGGTTAAACCTCTTCGTTTCGTTTTTTG